>JBGPIT010000074.1:0-15775 GCA_041485125.1 Binatia bacterium
CGCTGGTAACGCGGGCGATGGTGCAGTCCGAGACGACGTGGACACCCTCGCGTCGAAACGTCTCCTCGACGATCGCCGCCGCGTCGGCGTCCTCGCGCGGCAAGACGTGCGCGACATCGTTCAAGAGATGGACCTCGCAGCCGAGCCGGCGAAACGCTTGCGCGAGCTCGCAGCCGATCGGCCCGCCGCCGACGACGGCGAGTCGGCGCGGCCGCTCGGTCAGGGAGAACACCGTCTCGTTGGTGAGAAAGCCCGCCTCGGCGAGGCCCTCGATCGCCGGATGTCCCGCGCGCGCGCCGGTCGCCACGACCGCACGCTTGAAGCGCAGCTCGGCACCGTCGACGCGGACCGTGTCGGGACCGGTGAAACGACCGTCGCCGATGAACACGTCGACGCCGAGCTCGTCCCGGAAGCGGCGCGCGGAGTCGTGGGGGCTGATCGCCGCGCGCAAGCGGCGCATGCGCGTCATCACCGCCGGAAAGTCCGCGTCGGCGCCGCCCGGGACGTCGACGCCGAGCTCGGCGGCACGCGCCACCTCGCCGACGACACGCGCCGAGCGGATCACGCTCTTCGACGGGACGCAGCCGACGTTGAGACAATCGCCGCCGAACAGCAAGCGCTCCACCAGCGCCACCTTGGCGCCGAGCCCCGCCGCGCCGGCGGCGCTCACCAGGCCCGCCGTGCCGGCACCGACCACGACCAGGTTGTAACGCGGTGCGGGCTCGGGATTGCGCCAATCGGGCGGACGAACGTTCTCGACCAGCCTTCGATTGTGCTCGTCGTCGGGGAAGACGTGCGGCATCGCCACAGACACCTCGCTCCTTCTCGCCACCCTCAGGTATGGCTCACTCCGCTGGGCGCACTGCCGCATCACGGTGCTTCGATGCCGGCCATCCGAGCGGGTTACGCAGCGGATTTTGCCCGCGTGACCGACGTCGCTCCGGCTCTAGCGCAATGCCTGCAGCGAGGCGAGACGTCGTGCTTGACTCCACACGACGAAACGGGAAAGAGCGTCGCACCGGCGCGCGCTTCTCTTCCGGTGCCCGGCAACCAACCAATGGCGAATCCCTCGGGAGAAGAGCTCCGCGAAGCAGTCGTCGTGCTCGCCGAGCAGCTCGGCTACGGCAAGCTCTACGACCGTCTGGTGCGCTTGAACGCGTTCGTCTCGCGCCGCAAGCCGCCCACCCCCGAGGCGCTCGCGGATCGGCTCTACACGCTGACCGGCGGCCTGCGGCGCCAGATCGCCGCGACGATCGCCTTTCACAGCCTCTGGGGCGAGGCGTTCACCCGCGACCTCGGCGAGGAGAACGACAAGGCGCTCGAAGCGCTCGCGGATCGCATCAATGCCGCGATCACCGAGGACGAGAAGGGCGTACGCGAGGGCCAGTCGGACGAGCTCGACGCCGCGATCGGCGAGTACGAGCGCGTCCTGACGGCGGCGATCGGTCCGCGCGCGGCACGCATCGACATGCTGCTCAAGGCCGTGAACCCGGTCGCGGAGCGGCTGCGCGGTCGGCCCCTTCCCGAGCCGGCGAGCGCGCCGGCAAAGACGAGCGCCGGGCCGGAACCCGACGCCCGCGAGTAGCTGATGCCGCGGGTACGCGCGAACGGGGTCGAGCTCGTCTACGAGGAGCTCGGCGCGGGTGAGCCCCTGGTCTTCATCAGCGGCACCAGCGTCGACCGCACCATCTGGGGCATGCAGGTCGCGCACTTCGCGTCGCGCTACCGCTGCATCACCTTCGACAACCGCGACGTCGGCGAGAGCACGATCGTCACGACCGGCTACACGCCGCGCGACATGGCGGCCGATACGGCCGCGCTGCTCGGCGCCCTCGACCTGCCGCCCGCGCACGTCGTCGGCCACTCGCTCGGCGGCGCGATCGCCCAGGAGCTCGCGCTCGCCGCGCCCGACCGGTTGCGCAGTCTCACCCTCGTCGGCACGTGGGCCCGCAACGACGACTACACGCGCACGCTCTTTCACCACTGGAAGCGCATGCGGCAGCGCCTCGACGACCGAGAGTTCTTCGAGGCGATGTTGCTGACCGGCGTGGGTCATACCTTTCTCACCAGCGCCGGCATCACGCCCATGGTGGAGATGTTCCTCGCCGCCCCGCACCCGCAGCCGCCCGACGCGTTCTGCCGTCAGGTCGACGCCGACCTCGCACACGATACCGCCGATCGTCTCGGCGCGATCGCGGCACCGACGCTCGTCGTCGACGGGCCGGAGGACAAGATCTTTCCCCCGCCGCATCACGCGTTGCTCGCCGCGCGCATTCCCGGTGCGCAGCGCGTGACGATCCCCGCGACCGGTCACAGCCCCGCACTCGAGAACACCGAGGCGTTCAACGACGCGCTGACCGCGTTCCTCTCGCGACGCTGACCGCGCGCCCGCGCGCGTTCTTCGCGACGCATCGCGGTCGCGATCACCGGCAACCTCGGCATCGGGCTGCTGGTCCCGCTCGACCGTACATTTCCTCGCACGCAGCGCACATTCCTGTGCGACTTCTCATGCGCGCCGCACACAATCCCGCGCAAATTCGTCGTCCACCCGATGGCGTAGTTTCTGCTCTCGTTCCTCCACGACTTTCGACGCCCAAGGAGGGGCCATGACAGGACGCCCGGAGAGAAAACGCATGCTGGCGGCAGGCCGGAAGATCAACGGCATCTGGAACGTCACGACGTTTCTGCGTGCCGCCGCCGGCGGCTCGCACGAGACGTTCTGGGAGGCGCGGCAGGCAGAGCCGCCGCCCCGACGCCGACCGCCGAAACGCGCGCGCTGATCGGCGCGCAACCGTCGACCGCGGCCACCGTGGTGCGCGCGGTGCCGCGGACGTTGCATCCGCGGCACCGGGGTCGTCGTCGTTACTGGACGATGCCCTTGCGGACGGCGAAGCGGACGATCTCGGCGGTGTTGTGGAGGTCGAGCTTCTCCATCACGTGTTTCCGATGACTCTCGACGGTGTTGATGCTGAGCGAGAGGATGCGCGCGATCTCCTTGTTGGTCTTCCCTTCGGAGATGAGCTGCAAGACCTCGCGCTCGCGGCCGGTCAGACGCGAGAGCGCGTCGTCGCCGGACACCGTGCCGGACTCGTTGAGATAGCCCGCGAGCAACACCTTCGAGACCGACGGACTGAAGTAGGAGCCGCCGCGCGCGAGTGACTTGACGGCCTTGATGAGATCGAGGTCCTCGGAGTCTTTGAGGAGATAGCCTTTGGCGCCGGCCTTCAAACCCTGGCGCACGTAGACGTCGTCGGAGTGCATCGAGAGGATGAGCACGCTCACCCCGTCGACGGCCTTCATGATCTGGCTCGTCGCCTCGATGCCGTTCAGGCCGGGCAAGCCGATGTCGATCACGACCACCGTCGGCCGCAGTCGTTTCGCGGTCTCGACCGCGCTCCGCCCGTCGCCGACCTCTCCCGCGATCTCGATCTCGGGATCGGACTCGAGGATCTTCCGCAGCCCTTGCCGCACCACGGTGTGATCCTCGGCGAGCATCACGCGTATCTTTGCCATTCAGCGCGCTCCCTTCTCACGTGAGTAACATGGAGATCGCAAACCCTGCGACGAACGCGACGAGCTCCCACAAGAACGGCAGGCGGCGCGGCTCCGCGAGCGTGACGCCATGGACGCCGGCGACCGGTGCGCCGGCCGCGCGCGGCGACGTTCCGTCCGCTGGATGAATGCCGGCCTCGTATCGTCGTTTGAAGGCACGAAACACCTCGATTCGACGTGCCCAATCCTCGAGCACGCGTTCACCTTGCCGCGCCGCCGCCGCGATCTGCGCCAGCTCGGCGTCTGGAGCCTGCTCGAGGGCACGCTCCAAGTTCCGGTGCATGCGCACCAGCTCACCGATCGCGCCGAGCCGCTCACGATTGCGATCGCGAGTCGACACCGCGCGTAGATGCGCCGCGCCGATCTTGCGGGCTCCGTCGGCGCCCATGTCGTCCGTGAATAGCTCACGTCATTCCGGGAGTCACGCACAAGCTATGCAAAAAAGGTCATCCGGTTTGCCGCGAGACTCACCCGCGAATGCGCTGTGCGATTGCGATCGAAGCGCGCCGCGAAGCGGCCGCGCACGGGGGCCGGGGTTGGAGCTCCGCGGGTTCACCCCGCGGAGCGACGCCCATCGGGGCATCGGGCGCGCACCGCGCGCCCGAGCGCACGGGGGCGAAATGTACTAAACCAGCTCGTCGTCGTCGTCGATCGGCATCTCGTCGTCGAAGTCGTCGAGATCGCGCGGGGCGCGCTCGCCGAGCGCGAGCGAGGGCTGGACCTCTGGATCGTCGGCGGGCAGCGGCGGCCGGCTGCGCAATTCGCTGAGCTCAGCGCGCAGCTTGCTGATCGTCTCGTCGCGTTCCTTCAGTTGCCGTTCGAGCTGACCGACCCGTGCCTCGTGGTGACGGAGCTGGCCGATCTCGCGGACGCTCTCAGTGAGCCGCTTCTCGAGACCACTCTTCTCGCGCTCGAAGCGCGCCTTCAGCTTCGCGACCTCGGCACCGCCACTGGCGGGACGTTTCGGGGCCGAGGCGCGCGCCGCGCCGGCGCGTGACTTCGCGGCGGACGCTTTCGACTTCGCCGCGGTTCCGCGGGCAGAGCGAGCGGCGGTCCGACCGCGCGCGGTCGCCTTCTTGCCGCCACCGGTCGCGCGCTTGGCGCGTCCGCGCGTGCCTGCGCCGCGCCCCGACCGTGAACCCTTTCCCCGCGAGGTGCTCGCCATGGCTCTCCTCCTCACTCTTTCGTGTAGATCTCAGGCTCGCCGGCAGGCCGCGTCCGCCACCGTTTGTGCGTCCACAGCCAGTGATCCGGATAGCGGCGGATCATCTCCTCGAGAATCGCCGTGCAACGCTGCGTGAGCTCGTGGGCGGCCGATTCGCGGTTCGCCATACTCGCAATCGGGACCCGAGGCAAGATCACGATGCGATGATGCGCGCTCTCACCGTCGCGCACGAGAAACGCCGGATAGATCGGCACGTCGGCCCGCGCGGCGATGCGCGCGAATCCCGAGTTGGTGCTGGCGAGCCGGCCGAAGAACTCGACGAACACGCCCGTCCGGCGCGAGGCATTCTGGTCGAGCGGCAGAACCATCAGGCCATGCTGGTCGAGTGTCCGCAGCACGGTGCGCGCGGCCTGGTGCTTGCGCAGCATGCGCGTCCCGGCACGCTCGCGCATCCGCGTGAGGTAGTCGTCGATCAGGGGGTTCTTGATCGTTTGCGCGACCAGATGGACCGGGTAGCCGAGGAGGCCGTGCGCGTAGGCAAAGAGCTCCCAGTTGCCGAAGTGACCGGTCAAGACGAGCAGGCCGCTCTCCTCCAGCGCCCGCGGCAGCTGCGACCACAACGCCTGGTCGTCGATCCTGACGACGTTGCGGACGCTCCGCGCGTCGAGCTTCGAGAGCCGCGCGCACTCCGCGATCGTGCGGCCGAGGTTGCGGTAGCTCGCGACCAGAATCGCGAGCCGCTCGGCCTCGTTCTTGTCCGGAAACGCGATCGCGAGGTTGATGAGGCCGATGCGCCGATGCCGGCGGTCGAGGCGGATCGCGAGGCCGGCGACGGCGGCGGCGAGACCGAGCGCGGTCCCGTGCGGCAGGGCGTTCAGAAGAGCGGCAACGGCGCGGAGCCCGCCGTACTCGAGCCGGTCACGGATCGTCGCGCGACGCATCCGGGTGCGGAGCGGTGCGGCCGCCGCATCACTGCGCGGCGGGGGCGCGGCCACCTCGGGCGTCAGGACGCGGCCGCCGCCGACAAGGAGAGCCCGAAGGCGTCGCGCTCCTTCGCCTCGAGCTCGGCGAACACCCGCGCGTCGACTTCTCGGTAGCGCGCCAGCAGCGCGTCGACGCGCTCCTGGCCTTCGGAACCGACCATCTCGCGCAGCTTGAGCTCGATCCACGACAGGTGCCACTTCTCGTCCTTGGTCACCTCGTGCAGGACGGCGCGTGTCTCCGGATCGACGGTCGGCGATGCGGCGTGGGCGAGGTAGCGGTGCTGTGCACGCTCCTCGACGACGATGGTGAGCGCGAAAAGGTGCTCGAACGTCTTCGGCACGCCGACCTCGCGGCCGATCCTGGTCTGGTAGCCGTCGTCGACCTTCTCGGGTACGCCGCCGAGATCGGTGATGCGCTTCGTCCACAGCCAGGCGTGCCGCACCTCGTCCTCGAGATGCTTGGTGAGCTTGATCTGCGCGTCGGGGTCCTCGATCCGTTGCAGGAGCTTCAAGAGCAGGGTCGCGCCACGCAGCTCCGCGTCGCGATAGTAGCTGAACACCGTCACCAGCCTCGGATCGACCGGCGCCGTGCCGTCGTTCTCGTCCATGAAGACCCCCTTGCCGCACCTAGCCGCGAGGCTCGTGCCACACCCTCGGACCTCGATCGGCGATCCTTATACACGCGAGCCTTTGGCTGACAACGGGCGGTCGCGCCGCCGAAGTCCGCCGGATTAGTATCAGAATGCTACGATTTCTTGCCGGCTGGCTCCGTTCTGTGTTAAGCGCCGAGCGCGCTTCCGCGTGAAAAGTCGCGCGTGCATGCATCGCAAACCAGGAGGGCAGCGTGGCACGAGGCAAAGTGAAGTGGTTCAACGCTCAGAAAGGCTATGGCTTCATCACCGCGGATGATGGCCAGGATGTGTTCGTCCACTACTCTGCAATCAGCGGCAACGGTTTCCGTTCACTGCAGGAAGGCGAGAGCGTCGAGTTCGAGGTCGCGCAAGGTCCCAAGGGCCTGCAGGCCGCGAACGTGACCAAAGCCGCCGGCTGAGCCCGCCCCGTCACCGTTCCGAACGGCGGCGGAGCACCGCTCGACCACAATAGTACAGATCCGATTCGTCGCCGGTCCGCGGGCGTACGCACACGCGGCGCGGAATCTGCGATAGCGTCGGCGATGGTGACACGCGGCGTGGCGGGGTCCATGTGTCGGCGCCGCCGCATGACTCCCGTTCCGCCGGCGATGTATCGAGGCTCGCCCGCATCGAGCGCGCGCGATTGACCGCGTCGATACGAGCCTTTATGGTTCGGGCCTCCGAGCGCCGTCACCGCCTCGCGTCTCACGCCACCCTAGCTCAGCTGGTAGAGCAGCCGATTCGTAATCGGCAGGTCGAGGGTTCGA
The DNA here is from genome assembly GCA_041485125.1 of Binatia bacterium. Taxonomy (GTDB): domain Bacteria; phylum Desulfobacterota; class Binatia; order UTPRO1; family UTPRO1; genus JBGPIT01. Next base: position 7,100 of record JBGPIT010000074.1, read on the forward strand.
GTCCCTTGGGTGGCTCTGTACTTATGTGGGCCGGGTACTGACCCGGCCGGCTCCGCCCTCGAACGACCGTCAGCACGCAATCTTCTCGCCCTTGGCCGAGCGCTCTTCCTGGTCGGCCACCACCGGCGATGGCGACGTCACACGCTGGCGACGCAACGAAAGCCGATGTGCGCCGCGGTCGAGTCGGGCGTGAGACCGATGCGGGCAGCGGGACGATAGCGGGCGCAGTATTCCGCGGCGCACAGGAAGGAGCCGCCTTTCAGTGCGACCAACTCCACCCCGATCGCTGCGGTGCCGGCGCAGGGGCAGAGGGCTTCTCCGACGAACGGCGAGACCGTCCATTCCCAGACGTTGCCGATCATGTCGCTCGCGGCGTAGCCGTTGGAGGGAAAGGATCGGACCGGCGTAGTGCCCGGTGTCCGGCCGCGGGCGAAGTACCAGGGAAACGCGCCCGTCCACACGTTCGCCATCAAGCGGCCATCCGGCGTGAGCTCCTCGCCCCACGCGTAGGCGGCACCGGCGAGGCCGCCGCGCGCCGCCACCTCCCACTCGGCCTCGCTCGGCAGGCGCTTGCCGCACCATGCCGCGAAGGCACGCGCATCGTCGAGTCCGACGTGGACGACCGGATGATCCTCGCGTCCGTCTAGGGCGGATCCGACGCCCTCTGGCGCGTGCCAGCTGGCGCCGGGCGAGAACCGCCACCACTGCGACGGGTCGCGGACGTCGACCGGGCCCGGGGTCATCACGAACACGGCGGAACCGGCGGGGTTCAGACGCTCCGCCACGCTGACGTACCTCGTCGCCGCGACGAAGTGGGCGAAGGCGCGGTTCGTCACCGGCGTCACGTCGATCACGAAGGCGCCGACCTCGACGTCGCGTGCGGGGCGCTCCTCCGGGTAGTGCTCATCCGACCCGATGCGGTAGCGACCGGCTGGTATCGCCACCATCTCGTCGGTTGCCGCCATGAGTCAGATGCGGATGCCCAGGGCGTTGATGAAGCGCATGGTTTCGAGCGCCGACGTCGGGGTCGTGTCCACGGAGATCCGTACGCGGACGATGTCGCCCTGGAAGGGGTTGGGTCCGCGATAGAGCGTCGACACCTGGTTGCCGAGATCCGCGCCGAGCGAGAATCCATCGTAGGAGGTCGAGAAGAGCACCCGCGCGAACGTGTGCTCGGCGGCCTTCCGCCCATTGACGAACAGCGCGCCCGAGCCGTCGAAGGGCCGTGAGGTCATGGTCTGCACGTAACGCACGATCGACGGCCCCTCGGGCAAGCGCTCATCGGCTTCCAGGCGCTCGTTCCAGGGCACCAGGCTCTGCTCGTAGATCAGGCGCCCGTCGAGAACGTGCAGGACGTAGCCGGCGTGCTTCGAGCCGTGCGCGAGCAGGACGCCGTCACCGCGGCCCGGCGGCCGCACGAGGTCGATCGTGATCTCGTGACTGAAGGCGCAGACGACGGGCGCCACTTGGTTCGCGAGGCGCTCGAGCGGTGGGACGAACTCCCACTGCGGGCGAATCCCGCGGCGCTGGCGGTCCTGGACCATCTTGATGATGAGGTTGCGGTCGTCGAGCGGGAAGACGCCGTATTGCTGAGCGGCCGCCGTCCACTTGGCTTTCAGCTCTTCCACCTTCTCCGGATGGCGCGCCGCCAGGTCGACGAGCTCGTTCGGATCCCGCGCAAGGTCGTAGAGCTCCCAGACGTCGTCGTCGAACGGCAGGCCGCGCTGGTGACGCGTCACCAGCCGCCAGTCGCCGTCGAGATAGCCGCGCTGGCCGCCGAGCTCGAAATACTGCGCGCTCCGCGTCGGCGCGTCCGCACTGGCGAACGTCGCGAAGACGCTCGCGCCTTCGAGCGGCTTCAGCCGGCGCCCGCGATAGATTTCGGGACGCTCCACCGCAGCGGCCTCCAGGATGGTCGGGTACAGATCGATGACGTGCACAAAGCGTTTGCGAATCTCGCTGCGGCCGGTGATGCGGCGCGGCCACGACACGATCAGCGGATCCGCAACGCCGCCGAGATGGACGTACTGCTTGTAGAGCCGGTACGGAGTATTGGACACGCACGCCCATCCGATCGGGTAGTGCGGAAAGGTCGCGTCCTCTCCCATCACGTCGTAGAGCTTCGCCGCTTCGTCGACCGGCACCGGCCGACCGAACGCCGGCGCGAAGACGTTGGGCGTCCCCGTCGGCGTTCCTTCCGCCGAGCCGCCGTTGTCGGAGAAGAGGACGATCAGGGTGTTCTCGCGCCAGCCGCCTGCGTCGAGGACCGCCAGGAGGCGACCGACGTTGGCGTCCAGGTTGGTGATCAGGCCGGCGTAGACCTCCATGTAGCGGGCGTAGATCCGCTTCTGCGTCGCGTCGAGGGAATCCCAAGCGTCGGCGCCGGGCGACAGCGGCGGCAGTTGGGTCGTTTCGGGAACGAGGCCGAGCGCGCGCTGCCGTTCGAGCCGCGTGGCGCGCACCACGTCCCACCCCGCGTCATACGCGCCACGGTAGGCGTCGCGATCACGGGCACGCGCCTGCAGCGGCGAGTGCGCCGCCGGATAGCAGAGTTGTAGATAAAAAGGCTTCTCCGGTGTGACGGCCTTCTGCGTGTGCAGATAGGTGATGGCGCGATCGGTGAGCGCGTCGTTGACGAAATAGTCCTCGCGCTCCTCGGCTTCGACGGGCGTCACGCCGTCGATGAGCTCGGACGGTCTGAAGTAGTCGGTCGAGTGGCCCTGGAACCAATAGGCACGCTCGAAGCCGCGGCTGGTCGGCCAGTTGTGGTAGGGGCCCGTCGGGCCGTTCGACGCGGCCAGGTTCACGTGCCACTTGCCGACGTGCAGCGTCGACCAGCCGCGGTCGCGGAGGACTTCGCTGAGCGTCGCGGCTTCGAGGGTCAGGTCGCCGCGGTAGCCCGGGTAGCCGCTGTCGATGTCGGCCAGCCACCCCATGCCGGCGGAATGGTGATTGAGACCGGTCATGAGCGCCGCCCGCGTCGGCGAGCACATGGCGCAGGTGCGGAAGTTGACGTAGCGCAGGCCCTCGGCAGCGAGCCGGTCGATGTTCGGGGTTCGGATCTCGCTGCCGTAGGCACCGAGATCGGCGAAGCCGACGTCGTCGATCACGATCACGACGATGTTGGGCGCGGCCGCCGGGGCCGTGGTCTCTCCCGCGTACGACGGTCGCGAATCCTCGAACGACGCGGCGATCTCGGCCGGCCGACCGGGGTCGACCGCTGCCGGCGTGCGCAGCTTCCGACTCTTCTCACGCACGGTCACGATGCCCGCGGCGCCGAGCGCGGTCACCGCCGCGCCACCGGCCGCGCCGAGGAGGAACGAGCGGCGGTCGAGGCCTGTCTTCTTCGGAGGGATGTCCTCAGCCATGGCAATCCTTCGTGGGCTCATCGCCCGGTGGCGCGTCCCCCCTCAGAGGGGCCGCGTGGTGGGCTGCGGAACCGTCTTCATGCAGGCCAAGAACGGGAAATCCCGGAGTGCTACCGGTCGAGCAGTACGTAGCCGGGCAGGTTCGCGGCCCGGAGAGCCGGCCGCACCGCCGCGGGCAGGTGTGCATAGGCCGCTTCGCCATCGACGATACGCGGATTGTGAAGCTTGAAGCGCCGGCCCATGCGCTGAAGTTCGCCGCCGCGTGCCGCTTTGAGGTTGCGCGCCCAATCGACGTCGCGTCCGTAGGTCAGAGGCACCACGAATCCCTTCGTGGTCCGGAAGGCGACGACCGGACTGCGGTAGTGTCGCCCGCTCTTGCGCCCGACGTGGTGAATGACCGCGAGCGGTGGGACGAGCCAGGCGAACGTCCCCATCAGAGGGTTCGTGAACACGCGGTTCACGCGCCGCATGAAGCGCGGGAAGTGCATCACCGCAATCGTACTGCCGTGGGATGCGCGCATCAAACGGAGACGGATTAGAATGCGGCGCGTGGCGCGCGTCATCGCGCCCACGCCACCACGCGCGAGCCGTCGACTCACTTGATTCAGGCGCGGCCCGGCGAGGCGCGGCGGACGACGCTGCGCCCAGCAGCCGGCGGGAGCCGTAGGTCAGCACGGCGCTGACCATCGATCCCTCGTCCGCTGGCGCGACTACGTTGCCGGCACCGTCCGCATGGCCTCCGACCACCTGCCGATCTGCGCCGCGCTCACGCTCTGATCAGGCTTTGATCGGCTGCGCGGCTGTCCTATGGAGTCGGAGCACGGCGCGCACCGCCGTGGATCGAAAGGAGCGACGCATGCCGATCGTGAGAACTCCCGAGGCGCGTTTCACCGCCCTGCCCGACTATCCCTTCGCACCGCATTACGTCGACGTCGGCCGTGCGATCGGCCGCGGCGAGCCCGTGCGCATGCACTACGTCGAGGAGGGCCGCGGCGACGCGATCCTTTGCCTCCACGGCGAGCCGAGCTGGTCCTTTCTCTACCGCCGCATGATCCCGATCCTGGCGCGGCGCGGCCGCGTGCTCGCGCCCGACCTCATCGGCTTCGGCAAGTCGGACAAGTTCACCGAGCGCGGCGACTACTCCTACCGCATGCACCGCGACGCCGTCCTCGGCTTCATGGACGCGCTCGGGCTCGAGCGTATCACGCTCGTTTGCCAGGACTGGGGCGGGCTGCTCGGTCTCCAGCTCGCGGGTCAGCTCCCCGACCGTTTCGCGCGCCTCGTGATCATGAACACGGCGCTACCGACGGGCGAGGAGGAGGTCGGTCCGGGATTTCTCGCCTGGCGCGAGTACGTCGCCGGCACCACCGATCTGCCGATCGGCGGCCTCTTCGGCCGGGCGATCTTTCCGGAGGCACGCCGCACGCCGGAGATCCTCGCCGGCTACGACGCGCCCTTTCCCGACCGGAGCTACAAAGAGGGCGCGCACGCCTTTCCGTCGCTGGTGCCGATCACGCCGGACGCGCCGGGCGCGGCCGAGAACCGCGAGGCGTGGAAGACGCTCGAGCGCTGGCAGAAGCCCTGCCTGCTCATGGCGGGCGACAAGGATCCGGTGCTCGGGATCGCCGCGGCGAAGGTCTTCGAGCGCCGGATGCCGCACGCCGGCACGGTCGTGGTGATCGAGGACGCCGGACACTTCCTGCAAGAGGACAAAGGCGAGGAGATCGCGGAGAGGATCGTCGCGTTCATCGACGCGACGGCAGACGCCGGCGGGCGCTAGTGCGCGAACCGCCAGCGCGGATCGATCTGACGCCTGGCGGAGCCGCCGCCCCCGCCCTTTTTGCCGCGGCCGAAGATCGGCGACGTCTTCACGCGCCCGTAGCCGTTCACGTGCTCGACACCCCAGGCGGCGTCGCGGCGCGCCGGCACCGGCGCGACCCGGCTGGCGCTGATCGTGAGGACCATGGTCACAAAGACCAGGATGCTGAGCACCGAGATGAAGCCGATCCGCACCCAGCGCCGGATGCGCACCATCGACTGGCGGCGTTGCAGTGCCTCGGCCCGCAGCGGATGAACGGTCCGCAACTGGCCTTCCACTTCCCTCCGCGTCAGCATCGCGGCGGCCACTAGCACCATTCTGCCCCAGTGTCACGCCTCAGCGTGTCATGATGGCGTCTATGGCGTCCTTCGTCGTGCCGCCGGCGATCGCGGACGAGATCGCGCTCGTGCTCATCGCCGAGGGCATCGACGCCGAGCTACGCCGCGATCACGACGGCACCGTGATCTGGGTTGCCGATCGCGACGCGAGCCACGCCGCCCGCATCCTCGCCGAGGAGTATCCGGGCGGCTTCGCCGCGAGCATCGCGGAGCGGCGTTGGCAGCCCCGCTCGCCCTTCGGCGATCGCTGGTTCGGACGCGGCTCATGGGTGCTCTTCGCGATCGTCGGGCTCTGCATTGCGATCTATGCCGGCGAAGAGCTGAGCGGCGGCTCCGAGTCGCGCGCGGTGCTGCTCCGCTTCGGCGCCTCGCGGCCGGCGCACGTGCGGAGCGGCGAATGGTGGCGCCTGGTGATGGCGATCTTCGTACACATCGGCCCGCGCCACATCCTCGGCAACGTGGCGACGCTGCTCGTCCTCGCCCCGGCCCTCGCGGCTGCCCTCGGCGCTGGGCGCTTCGCCTTCATCTTCGTACTGACCGGTGTGGCCGGGAACGCGCTCAGCTACTGGGTTGCGCCGTCGGACATGGTGAGCGCGGGCGCGTCGGGCGCGATTCTCGGCGTGCTGGGCGCGCTCGGCGGCCAGCGCATCCGCTTCGCCTCGAGCGCTCGCTTTCGGACCTGGCAGATCGTGGCGGCGCTGCTCGCCTACCTCGGCATCGCCGTCGGCGCCGAGCCGGGCGTCGACACCATGGCGCACCTCGGCGGCCTGATCGCCGGCTTCGTCCTCGGCCTGGTGATCCCGCCGCTGCCGGCAGGGCCGACGCGGCGCGAGCGGCTCGTGTCGATCGCCTGCGGCGCCGTCGCGGGCGCCATCGTCGCGCTCGCCTTCATCGCCGCGATCACAGCCAGCCGGCGCGCTTGAAGCGCCAGTAGAGGACGGCGCTAATCGCGGCTATTCCGCCCATCACGACGCCGTACCCGTAGCGCCAGTGCAGCTCGGGCATGAACTGGAAGTTCATGCCGTAGATGCCCGCGATCGCCGTCGGCACCGCGAGGATCGCCGCCCAGGCCGCGAGCCGCTTCATCACCTCGTTCTGCTGGACCGCCACGAGCGAGAAGTGGGCCTCGAGCGCGGTCGTGAGCAGCTCGCGCAAATTGTCGATGGTCTCGTTGATGCGGACGACGTGGTCGTAGACGTCGCGGAAGTACGGCCGGGCGTCGTCCGGGACGAGCGCGACGTCGTAGCGCACCAGACGGTTGCAGACGTCGATCAGCGGCGAGACCGCCCGCTTCACGCCGACGAGGTCGCGCTTCAGGTCGTAGATGCGCTCGGTGGTGTGGCGGTCGAAGGTGCCGCCGAAGATCTCCTCCTCGAGCTGCTCGAGCTCCTCCTCGAGCGCGTCGACGAGCGGGAAATACTGGTCGACGACGAAGTCCATGAGGGCGTAGAGCACGAACGCCGGCCCCTTCTTCAGCAGCTCCGGCGTGCGCTCGACGCGCTTGCGAACCTCGGCGTACGAGAGCGAAGCGCCGTGGCGGACGGTGACGATGTAGTGCCGGCCCATGAAGATGTGGGTCTCGCCGAAAGCGATCCGCCCGCTGCCTGGCGGCGCGGGCTGCGCGGTCCGCAGCACGATGAAGATGGCGTTGCCGTACTCCTCGAGCTTCGGCCGCTGGTGCGCGCGTAGCGCATCTTCGATCGCGAGATCGTGCAGGCCGAACTCGACCTGCACCTTGCGGAGCAGCGTTTCGTCGGGCTCGTACAGACCGATCCAGACGAACTGGCCATCCTCGTGCTGGTCGAGGAACTCGCTGACCTCGTCGACGCGCAGATCGGCAATGCGCGCGCCGCCGCCGTAGGTCGCGCAGTTCACGACCCCCTTCTCGGGCGCGGCACCCGTCTCGGGGGCCGTACCCGTCTCACGCGCGGTCTCCGCCATGAGGGTCGCCATAGCACGCGGGCACGACCAGGACCCGTGGCGCCTGCACGTCCGAGCGCATGGCTGGCCGGCGAATTTCGCGCGTGCTACGGGGCACGCACTTGATCCGCTTCCCCCTCGATCGCCCCCGGCTCGGTCTCGTCGGACTCGCCGCGCGCGTCGCGGTCGTCCTGGCGTGCATCGTGCTCGCCGCGTTCGGCGCGAGCTGCAGCCGCGAGCGCAGCGCGCCGGCGGAAGCGATCCGGTTGATCGCACCGCCGCTCGGCACGCTCGCACCGACCTACACGCTCGGTGACGAGACGCGTCCCATCCTCGCGTCACCGCCGGAGCTGCGCCTGCAGCTGACGGTTCCGTCGGGCGCGCAGGACCGCTTCACGTTCCCGGTGTCGGACGCGACCTTCCGTGGCGAGGTCGTCGCGAGCGGCGTCTACGATCGCTACAAGCGCGTCTTCGCGCTGCCACCGCAGCTGGTGCCGGTCGGTACCGACACCGCCGGCAACGGGAGCGCGACGCTCGAGCTGCCGGCGCTGACGCGCGGTCCCGGTCCACCGTCGCAGCTCACGCTGGTGTTGACGCGGCCGCCCGAGAGCGCCGCCGCGGAGACGGAGTCGCCGCCGCTCGACGTGCCGCGCGGCGCGCGCTTGCACTTCGCCTACGGTCTGACCGAGGCGGCGGCGTTACCCGGAACGGCGCCGGTGTCCTTCGAGGTGCTGGCACGAGAGGCTCCCGCGGCCGCTGCGGGCGGCGCACCACGCGCGAGCGCGGGAGCAACCGGTGGCAACGATGCGTCGGCGGGAACGCGCAAACCGGAGCGCAGCCTCTGGTCGTCGGTCGAGCACGTGCAGCTCGCGCAGCTCGCGCGCTGGCACGAGGTGACGGTCGAGCTCGACGCGTTCGCGGGGCGGCGGATCGTTCTCGTCTTCCGCGCCCGCGCGGTGGGCGAAGGACGCCCGATCGTCGTTCCGGTGTGGGGCGATCCGACGATCACCGCGCCGGCGCCGCGTCCCGAGAAGCGACGGAACATCGTCCTGATCTCGATCGACACCCTGCGCGCGGACCGCGTCGGCGCGTACGGAGCGTATCGCCCGACGACGCCCACGATCGACGCGCTGGCGGCGAAGTCGGTCGTCTTCGAGGACGCCTGGTCGGTGTGGCCCGAAACCAGCGGCTCCCACATGTCGCTCTTCACCTCGCGCTATCCGAGCGAGCA
>JBGPIT010000075.1:0-15740 GCA_041485125.1 Binatia bacterium
CACGGTCGACTTCACCGCGAACTCCGTCGCGGCGCGGGTGAGCGCGGACCGCTCGATTCTCGGCACGACCTTCCTCGCCAACAGCGAAGACCTGCCGCCCGGCATCGCCGTCCTCGCAACCGGCGCGCTGCCGTTCTTCACCACCGTCCAGAAGAGCCCCGAGGGCTCTTTCTCGGCGGATCTGACGATCGCGTACACGCCCGCCGATCTCGCGCTCGCAGGCATCGTCGACGGCTCGCCGGACGAAGCCGGCCTACAGATCGTCCGCGTCGGCGGTCCGGGAAGCTGCCTGCGGAGCGGCCTCCCGTGCACCACGAGCGCGAACTGCATCAGCGACGACGGTCCCTGCGTCAATCTCCTGGCGACCACGGTCGACACGATCAACAACGAGGTGACGACCACGGGCCTGACCGACTTCTCGATCTTCGGCGTGGTGAACCCGACGATCTACGCGCCCTCGCTCTCGATTCCCGGCAAGGGCAGTCCGACTACGGAGTGCGCCGTGGAGTTTCTCCTGGCCGACCCGGCCGGCGAGAGCGTCCTCGACAGCGCCGGCAACCCGTCGGCGAAGCAGAGCTGTCAGGACGGCGACACGTCCTGCGACTTCGACGCGACTCCGGGACAGTGCACGTTCCACGCCGCGCTCTGCTTCAACGTCGTCGACAATCGGTTCCCCAACTGCCCGACCGATCAGATCAACTTCCTCGACGTGAAGAACCCGTCGGCCAAACAGGCGACGAAGACCGCTGCCGATCTCGCCAACCGAAACGCGCTCGTCGGCCTGACGCAGCTCGCGCTGGCGCTGCCGGACGCGCGCGACAACGACTGCGCACCCTTCGACGTCGTGGTGACGATGAAGAGCGGCTCGAGCGGCTTCAAAGCGACCAAGTACAAGGTGAAGCTGAAGGCGACATTTTCCCAGACGATCCCGTCCAAGCCGACGGCCAAGAAGACGGACACCGACAAGCTCGAGCTCACGTGCACCCCGTGAGCTGACCGCGGGCCGCGGAGGTCCCTCCCCCCCTCCAGCGGCCCAGACTGGGAGCCGGTTCCCCCACCGGCCCCGAACGGCAAAGCCCCGACGCGTACTTCGCGTCGGGGCTTTGCGTTTCCAGCCGCACTGACATCACCGAGATCCGCACGATCGCGACGAGGACGTGCGATGCCCTCATCGCGCATCGCCGCGAGCGCGCCGCGCACCGTCGGCGAAGAACACGCCTCGCGCGCGCCGCTCGCACGGTGTATCTCAAGCGGGCGCATCGCGGGATCGCGGCAACCGATCTGGGGCACGGCACAAACATGACGATGCACGCGCACACGAGACACGTGGCAGAGCGCGCCCGAGGTGCTACCCACGCGGCGCCGAGTGCATCACCGTCATGACCGCGCGCCGGGTCACGCTCCTTCCCGGCGACGGCATCGGCCCCGAGGTGACCGACGCCGCCCGCGCCGTCGTCGACGCCACCGGCGTCGCGATCGAGTGGGTGGTGCGTGAGGCGGGCGCGCCGGCGATCGCGAAGGAAGGCGACCCGCTTCCCGAGTCGGTCTTGCAATCGATCCGCGAGACCGGTTGCGCTTTGAAGGGCCCCGTCACCACCCCGATCGGCACCGGCTTCACCAGCGTCAACGTGCGGCTCCGGAAAGCGCTCGATCTCTACGCGAGCATCCGGCCGGTGCGGAGCTTCCCCGGTGTGCCGAGCCGCTACGACGGCGTCGACCTCGTCATCGTTCGCGAAAACACCGAGGGCCTCTATTCCGGGATCGAGCACGAGGTGGTGCCGGGCGTGGTCGAGACGCTCAAGGTCTTCACCGCGAAGGCGTGCACCCGCATCGCCGAGTACGCCTTCCTGCTCGCCCGCCGCGACAAGCGCCGCAAAGTCTCCGCGGCGCACAAGGCGTCGATCATGAAGCTGACCGACGGCCTCTTCCTCGCCTGCTGTCGCGAGGTCGCCGCGCGCTATCCCGACATCGTCTACGAAGAGGTCGTCATCGACAGCCTCTGCATGGAGCTCGCGCTCGATCCGTCGAAGTACGACGTCATCCTGCTCGAGAACCTCTACGGCGACATCGTCTCGGATCTCGCCTCGGGTCTCGTCGGCGGGCTCGGCGTCGTGCCGGGCGCGAACATCGGCGGCGCCGCCGCGGTCTTCGAGGCCGTGCACGGCAGCGCCCCGGACATCGCTGGCAAGAGCATCGCCAACCCGCTGGCGCTGATCCTCTCCGCGGCGCTCATGCTCCGCCACCTCGGCGAGGGCGACGTCGCCGACCGCATCATGGGCGCGACACTCGCGGTGTTGACCTCCGGCAAGGTGCGGACGCGGGACATGGGCGGCACCGCATCGACGACGGACGTGCGCGACGCGGTCATCGCCGCGCTCGCGGCGGAGCCGCGATGAGCACCCGGCGCAGGGTGACGTTGATCCCGGGCGACGGCATCGGCCCGGAGATCACCGAGGCGACGGTACGCATCCTCGACGCCGCCGGCGCGCCGATCGAGTGGGAACGCGTCGAGACCGGCATCGCGGCGTTCGCGCGCGAGGGCACGCCGCTTCCCGAGTCGGCGCTCGAGTCGATCCGGCGAAACCAGCTCGCGCTGAAGGCGCGCATCGAGGTGCCCGAGACGGGCAACTTCGAGAACCCGAACGTCACGCTCCGGAAGGCGCTCGACCTCTACGCGAACGTCCGGCCGATCCGGACCTTCCCCGGCCACCCGACGCGCTACCCCGATCTCGATCTGGTCGTCATCCGTGAGAACACCGAGGGCGAGTACTCGGGCCTCGAGCATCAGATCGTCCCCGGCGTGGTCGAGAGCATCAAGGTCACGACCGAGGGCGCCTGCATGCGGATCGCGCGCTTCGCCTTCGACTACGCCACCCACGAGCAGCGCAAGAAGGTGACGGCGGTCCACAAGGCCAACATCATGAAGCTGTCGGACGGCCTCTTTCTCGAGTGCTGCCGCAGCGTCGCCAAGGAATTCCCCGCGCTCACGTACCAGGAGCTGATCGTCGACAACACCTGCATGCAGCTCATCATGAACCCCTACCAGTTCGACGTGATGGTGATGCAGAACTTCTACGGCGACCTGGTGTCGGGCCTCTGCAACGGCCTCGTCGGCGGCATCAGCGTCGTCGCGGGCGCGAACCTCGGCGGCGACATCGCGGTCTTCGAGGCGATCCACGGCGACGCGCCGCACCTCGTCGGCAAGAATGCCGCCAACCCGATGCCGATGCTGGTCGCGGCGATCCTATTGCTGCGCCACATCGATCGCCACGACCTCGCGGACCGCATCACGGCGGCAACCGCCGCGGTCCTCGTCGAAGGCCGCCAGCTGACACGAGATCTCGGCGGCACCAGCGGCACGCGCGAGATGGCCGACGCGATCATCGCCCGCCTGGCGCCGGGCTGAGTCGCGCGCGCGGCGGCTGAAGTCCTAGTCGTGCGGCGACTCGCGAGGGACCGGTGCGTGCTCGCGACCGGGCTTCCGCGGGGCCGTCCTGAGCGCCCCCTCCGGTCTCTCCGCGGGATGGCGAAACGCCTCCGACTCGCTCACGTGCCAGCCCGACTGCAGCTCGATGTAGGCTTGGTCGACCTCGTCGCGCGGCATGCAGCCGGCACGGCTGCGGACGGTCTTCTCCATCTCGAGGACCGACGCAGTCTTCACCGGCGGCGTCTTGATGGGAGCGCGCGCGGTGCCGGACGGCACCGGGTCGACCTCGCCGCGCACGACGTTCCCTTCGAGATAGACCGGGCCCGCGTCGACGAGTCGGACCGCGGCGTGGGGCTTGCCGCCGATGCTGCGCGCGTAGGGCGAAAGGGTGAAGAGCGAGTTGACGACATTGCCGGTCGCGCCGTTCTCGAAGCGACTGCCCCACTCGGCCCAGTCCTCGACGATGACGTTCCGCACGTCGGCGAGGACTTGACCGGAGAGCAGCGGGCTCCGGATCCAGCCCTTCTGGATCCACGAGTGGTGCAGCGAGATGTCGCCGCCGTTCTCGTACTTGCAGAAGAACGAGCGGGTGTTGCCGGCGAGGAAGACGTACTGGACGGTCACGTCGTGGGCGCCGTAGCCGACCGAGATGCCGTCGTCCTGCGAGCCCGTCGACGACACGTGGGAGACCGCGATGTCGTAGGCTTCCGGTCCGTTCAGGCGCAGGTTGTCGTAGCCGTTCCGCAGCCGGAGGTTGCGCACGATCACGTCGTTGGTGCGGATGTCGATGAGCGCGACCTCCTTCTGGAGACCGTCACCGTCGAGGGTCGCGCCGTTGCCCTCGATCGTGAGGTGCGGCGAGGTCAGATGCGGCAGCGGCCGGGTGATCTCGATCGGCCGGTCGACCTCGAAGCGCAGGATCACGTTCGGCGTCCGCGCCACCTCGTTGAAGATCTTGCGGACGTTGTCCTCGGTCGGATCGTCGATCACGATGACGCGGCCGCCTTCGCCGCCGCGGGCGCGGGCACCGAAACCCTCGATCGGCTCGCTCGCGGGGACGACCGCGCCGGTGTCGCGCCGGCGTTTTGCCGGCGCGGGCGCGTCGCTCGGCGGTCGCTTGCGCTTCGCCGCCGCCACCTCCGACCCTCCATCGTCGTGTCGAGCAGTGGGCGCCCGCGCCGCGACGGTGTCGGGACCGAAGCAGGCGGCGAGCATCGCGGTCGCGATCAGGATCGACAGCGTGATGGTCTTGGTCACTCGCGCGAGCATAGCGCCTCTCGCGCACCCTGACAGCCGGGGATCGGCCGCTGGCGGGTGCCCCACGACGTTGCTACTTTCGGTCAGGTTCACGCTCCGGAGGACGCACTGATGGGTCAGACGAATGGCGTTCGCACGACGCTCTCGAGCCGCGGGTCTACGGTCCACTACTGGTCGCTGGAGATGCTGGCGCGGCAGGCCGGCGCCGATCTCGCCCGGCTGCCGTTCACGGTGAAGATCCTGCTCGAGAACGTCGCACGCCATCAGACGCGCGCGTTCGCAACCGAGGACGACCTCCTCGGCTTGGCGCGCTGGAATCCACGCGCGCCGCAGCCGGGCGAGATCCCGTTTCTGCCGGCGCGCGTGGTGCTGCAGGACTTCACCGGCGTGCCGGCGGTCGTCGACCTCGCCGCCATGCGCTCGGCCGTCACCCGTCTCGGCGGCGATCCCGAGCAGATCAACCCGCTCGTGCCGGCGGACCTGGTGATCGACCACTCCGTGCAGGTCGATCGCTTCGGCTCACCGGCCGCCTTCGCCGCGAACGTCGCGTACGAGTACGAGCGCAACCGCGAGCGCTACACGCTGCTGCGCTGGGGACAGAAGGCCTTTCACAACTTCCGCGTCGTGCCGCCCGGCATGGGGATCGTGCACCAGGTGAACCTCGAGTTCCTCGCCGCGGTGGTGCAGCGGCGTGAGCAGGACGGCGAGGTGATCGCCTTCCCCGACACGCTCGTCGGTACCGACTCGCACACGACCATGATCAACGCCCTCGGCGTCCTCGGCTGGGGCGTCGGCGGCATCGAGGCGGAAGCCGTCCTGCTCGGCCAGCCGCTCTACTTGCTGGCGCCGTGGGTCGTCGGCTGTCGTCTCGACGGCGAGCTCCGGCCGGGCACGACCGCGACCGACCTCGTCCTGACGGTGACGCAGACGCTTCGCAAGCACGGCGTCGTCGGCAAGTTCGTCGAGTTCGCCGGCCCGGGCTTGCGCCACCTGTCGCTCGCCGACCGCGCGACGATCTCCAACATGTCGCCCGAGTACGGCGCCACGGCGGGGCTCTTCCCGGTCGACGACGAGACGCTGCGCTATCTCCGCATCACCGGCCGCGACGAGACGCTGGTCGACCTCGTCGAGCGCTACACCAAGGCGCAGCACCTCTTCCGCACCGACGCGACACCCGATCCGCAGTTCTCGGAGATCGTCGAGATCGATCTCGGCTGCGTCGAGCCGAGCGTCGCCGGGCCGAAGCGGCCGCAGGACCGCGCCGCGCTCAGCGAGGTGCGCCAGAGCCTGCACGACGGCTTCCCCAAGTATTTCGCGTCACCGGCCGCGAAGGCCGTCGCCGAGGAGAAGCGGCGCTTCGACTCCGAGGGCGGCACCGCCAACGAGGCGCAGACGCCGACCAAGACGCTCGTCGCCGGCGACCCCGACGCAGCGCCGGTGCCGATCGAGGTCGGGCACCGCCACGCCGAGCTCGCTACCGGCTCGGTCGTGATCGCGGCGATCACGAGCTGCACCAACACCTCGAACCCGTCGGTGATGGTGAGCGCCGGACTGCTCGCGAAGAAGGCGGTCGAACGCGGCCTGCAGACCGCGCCCTACGTGAAGACGAGCCTGGCGCCGGGCTCGCGCGTGGTGACCGAATATCTGAAAAACTCCGGTCTGCTGCCGTCCCTCGAGAAGCTCAAGTTCCACGTCGTCGGCTACGGGTGTACGACGTGCATCGGCAACAGCGGGCCGCTTCCCGACGAGGTCGCCGGCGCGATCCGCGACAACGATCTGGTGGTCGCGGCGGTGCTGAGCGGCAACCGCAACTTCGAGGGCCGCATCCACCCGCTGGTGCGCGCGTCCTACCTGGCATCGCCGCCGTTGGTCGTCGCCTACGCGCTCGCCGGCACCGTCGACATCGATCTGACCAGCGAGCCGCTCGGCACCGATCGGAACGGCAAGCCGGTCTTCCTGCGCGACATCTGGCCGAGCAGCGCGGAGGTGCGCGACGTCCTCGCGGCGGCGCTGACGCCGGCGCTCTTCACGGAGAGCTACCGCACCGTCTTCGCGGGCGGCGAGGAATGGCGCGCCCTGCCGGTTCCCGAGGGCAACCAGTACGCCTGGGACACCTCGTCGACCTACATCCAGGAGCCGCCCTTCTTCGCGGACCTCACCGCCAACCCGGCGCCGCTCCACGACGTCAACGGCGCGCATGTCCTCGCGATGCTCGGGGATTCGGTCACGACCGACCACATCTCGCCCGCGGGCTCGATCCCGAAGGACAGCCCGGCCGGCCGCTACCTGATCGAGCACGGCGTCGAGCCGAAGGACTTCAACAGCTACGGCGCGCGGCGGGGCAACCATCAAGTGATGATCCGCGGCACGTTCGGCAACGTGCGGCTCCGGAACGAGCTCGTCGAGCGCGAAGGCGACTGGACCAAGCATTTTCCGAGCGGCGAGGAGCTCCGCATCTTCGACGCCTCCGAGCGCTACCAGGCCGAGGGCACTCCGCTCCTCGTCATCGCCGGCAAGGAGTACGGCTCGGGCAGCTCACGCGACTGGGCCGCCAAGGGCACCCTGCTGCTCGGCGTGAAGGCCGTCATCGCGGAGAGCTACGAGCGCATCCACCGCAGCAACCTGGTCGGCATGGGCGTGCTGCCGTTGCAGTTCAAGCTCGGCGACACGCGCAAGACGCTCGGCCTCGACGGCACGGAGACCTACGACATCGGTACGCTCTCGGACGATCTCCGTCCGAGCGCCGAGCTCACGGTACGTGTCCGCCGCGCCGACGGCACACAATCGTCGTTCATTGCGATCGCCCGCATCGACAGCCCGATCGAGGTGCAGTACCTCCGCCACGGCGGAATCCTACAGATGGTCCTGCGGCAGATGACGCACCGCCGTTGATCGCTTGATCGCGTCGACCCCGTTTTTTGTTTGCAGCTCCGAGATTTGCGTGTATAACGCGCCCGTCTCGTAGTCGGTCGCGCGGCGGTCGACTGGGTCGTGGGGTGGTGTCGTTGCGGATGTCGATTTCAACCGTCGCTCAAAGCTCTGCCAGCATCATCGTAGGGGCGGTCAATCCGCAGTACGCCAGCGTCGGACATCGTCCGAACGATCGTTGGAGTATGCGACGAGGGCACGGTCGTGCTCGTCGGGAGGATGTCAGGAGGTGTGAGGATGACGAGGCAACTGGCAACGACGCGGCATGTGCGACGGGTCTTTCACGTCGCCCTGCTCGCGGGTGCGATGCTGGCCAGCGGCTGTTTCCACGCCGGTACGAGCGTGAAGCAGTCGATGACGAGCGGCGCACCGATCGCAGTACCGGCCGCCGCGGCGGCAAGGCAGCCCGGCCCCACTGACCTCGCCGGCATCCACCACGCCGGGGTCGAGAAAGCGGCGAACCAGCACTTCGATCTCCACAAGCCCGAGGTCGAAAGCAGCGTCACCGTGTTTCAGACCAGCCTGCGCGGCTTCTTCGATCAGGCGCTCGACCGCAGCTCACGCTACGTCTCCACCATGACCGACATCCTGGTGCGTGAAGGCCTGCCCGCCGAGCTCGCCTACCTTCCGCTGATCGAGAGCGGCTATCGCCCGGAAGCGGTCTCCCCGGCCGGCGCGGCTGGTCCCTGGCAATTCATCCCGGAGACGGGACGCCGCTACGGCCTGCGCATCGACTCCCTCGTCGACGAGCGCCGCGATCCCATCAAGTCGACCCACGCCGCCGTCCAGTACTTGAAGGACCTGCACGACATGTTCGGCGATTGGGAGCTCTCGCTCGCCGCCTACAACAGCGGCGAGTACCGCGTCGCCCGCATCCTCGCCCAGACCGACGCCGGCGACTACTGGGACATGCGCTCGCGCGGCTACCTCCCGACCGAGACCTCGCAATACGTGCCCCGCTTCTTGGCGGCGGTACGGATCGCGAGCGCGCCCGAATCGTACGGTTTCGACGCGCCGGCGTACCAGCCGCTGCACTTCGAGCTCGTCAACGTCGATCGGCAAGTGTCGCTGCACACGGCTGGGCGGCTGTGCGGTGTCTCCGCCTCGGAGCTCGCCGACTTGAACCCCGAGCTACGCCGCGGGATCACCCCGTCCGGCTACGCGCTCCGCGTCCCCACGGGGGCGGCCGAGCCCCTACGCGTCGCGCTCGCCAGCTACGTCGAGCCCGTGCGGGTCGCCGCCCGCACGCCGCGGAACGGCCGGCGCGACGGCCAAGTGGCGCGCAGCTCGCGGGCGAGCGCGCGCGTCGTGAGCCGCGCGACCAGGCCGACGCGCGGCGGGCAGCAGTGTCCCACCGCGCTCACCAAAGCGAAGCCGTCGCAGAAGAGCCGCAAGACCGAGGCCGTCCGCGACCGCAAGCCGGTGCCACTCGTGAGCCGTAAGGAGCGCGGCGCCGATGGTTCGAAACGACGCGAGGCCGAGCTCGAGAAGAATCTGGGACGGCGCCGATCAGGACTTGGCGCGCGGTCGCTCCGCGCGTCCGGCTGATCACCCACGGTGTCCGTCAGGTAGGGCGGCGCGTCCTCGCGTGCGCGGATCGCGCCGGGTGGCGCCGCTTCGCGTTCGTCCGTGCGGGCCGGGGTGTGACACGCCCGTCGGTTGGCGACGAGGCACCCACCTCGGCTGCATAGGGGCGCGAGCTTTCCGCCTTCTGCAGCACGAACTGGAGTAGCGTCCGCACCGCGAACCCGGTGCCGCCGCGCGGGATGTAGGGACGATCTTTGTCCGCGAAGGACGGCCCGGCGATGTCGAGATGCGCCCACGGCGTGCCGTCGACGAACTCCTGTAGGAAGAGCGCACCGGTGATGCTGCCGGCGTTGCCGCCGCCGATGTTCTTGAGATCCGCAACCGCGCTCTTCAGCTCGTCGCGGTACTCGGGAACGAGGGGCAGCTGCCAGAGCGGCTCGCCTTGCGCGCGGCCGATCGCCATCAGCTCGTCCGCTAACCCCTGATCGTTGGCGAAGAGCCCGGCGACCTCGGGCCCGAGCGCGATCACGCAGGCGCCGGTGAGGGTCGCGATGTCGATGATGGCCTCGGGCTTCGTCGCGGCGGCGAGCGTGAGCGCGTCGGCGAGCACCAGACGGCCTTCGGCGTCGGTATTGAGCACCTCGACGGTCTTGCCGTTGCGGTAACGGATGACGTCGCCGGGCTTCTGCGCCGCGCCGCTCGGCAGGTTCTCCGAGAGCGGCACGAAGCCGTCGACGGCGATCCGAGGCTGCAAGCGACCGAGCGCGCTCATGACGGCGAGCACGGTGGCGCCGCCGGCCATGTCGATCTTCATCGTCTCCATCGATTTCGGCTGCTTGAGCGACAAGCCACCGGAGTCGAAGGTGATCCCCTTGCCGACGAGCGCGACCCGTCTGGTCGCGCCCGCGGGCTCGTAGCGCAGGCGGAGAAAGCGCGGCTCCTGTGCGCTGCCGCGCGAGACGGCGAGCAAACCGTGCAGCTCCTCGGCACGGATACGCTTGGGACCCCACACCTCGACGTCGAATCCCGCGGTCTTCGCGAGGCGCTCGGCCTCGGCCGCGATGTAGGTCGGCGTCTTCACCGCCGCGGGCTCGTTGACGAGATCGCGCACCAACGCCACCGCCTCGAGCGCGATCTCGGTCCGCTGCCATGCTCGCGCGAGCGCGCTCGCATCGAGCTCGAGGCCGCGCGTGACCAGCGTGAGCTCGTCGACATCGGACGTCGGGTCGGGCCGCGACTTGTACTTGTCGAAGCGATAGCCGGCGAGCTGGAAGCCCTCCGCGATCGCGACGAGCTCGGCCTCGCTCCGCACGCTCTCGTCGCACACCAAGGCAACACGCCGGGCGCCGCGCTCGCGCGCGACCCGGCGCGCGCGTCCGGCCGCGCGCCGCCAGCCATCGACGTCGACCAGGCGCCGATCGCCGAGGCCGACGAGGACGAAAGCCCGGCGCTCGCCGTCGGCGAGCGGCAGCGCGAGCACGTCGCCCTCGCGAGCGCGGAAGGCCGTGGTCGCGAGCGCGCGGCGCATCGCGGCTGACGGCGGCGCGCCGAGCCCGCGGCGGAGCCGCGGGCCGTCGAGATCGTCGAGAGCGAGAGGGACAACCGTCAGCTCGGCTGGCACCGAGCGCGCGTCGCCGGCGCGGACGCGAATCTTCACCGCGCCGCTTGTAGTGAGTTCGCCGCTGACGGTCAACGAGGGCACGTCGGAGCGGCTCGCCGACGAACGAGCAACGCGTCCGGTTGCAGCGCATGCACCCGCCCGTTATGTGCCGAGGTCACGTGCAGCGGACGCGTCTCGCATTGCTCATCGCCCTCGGGCTGGTCGTCGCGAGCTGCGCGCGCGAGGAGTCGCACGCCTTCCGCGTCGCGCTCCTGAGTCCCGGGCCGATCAGCGACGCCGGCTGGAACGCCGCCGCGTACGAAGGCCTGCTCGCGATCCGCGACCAGCTCGGCGCCGAGGTGAGCCAAGTCGAGACCCGTACCCCGCCGGAGTTCGAGGAGGCGTTTCGCGACTACGCGCGGCGCGGCTACGCCCTGGTGATCGGCCACGGCTTCGAGTTCCAGGACGCCGCGGCGCGCGTCGCGCCGGACTTTCCGCGCACCGTCTTCATCACCACCTCCGGCTCGACGGTGCGGCCGAACGTCGCGCCGATCGTCTTCCGGCTCGAGCAGGCGACGTTCGTCCTCGGCGACTTGGCGGCGCGCATGGCGCCCGACGGCAAGGCGTGCGCCGTCGGCGGCATGGACATCCCGTCGGTGCGCAGCACCTTCCTCGCCTTTGCGGCTGGCGCCGCACACGCGCGCCCCGACTATCCGGTGACGACGTCCTACATCGGCAGCTGGGACGACGTCGGTGCGGCGCGCACCGCGACGCTCGCGCTCATCGACCGCGGCTGCCGCTTGGTTTTGCAAAACGCCGACGCCGCCGGGCCCGGCGTGTTCCAGGCCGCGGCGGAGCGCGGCATCTTCGCCTTCGGCAGCAACCGCCCGCAGCACACCCTCGCACCGACGGCCGTGCTCGCGAGCGCCGCAATCGACATCCCGGGAGCGTTCGTCGCGGTGGCGCGCGAGGTGAAGGGCGGCGCGTTCCACGCGCGGGTCATCGAGCGCACCATGGCCGACGGGACGATCTCGATCGTCTACAACCCCGCGATCGTCGCAAAGATCCCGCCCGACGTGAGCGCCGCCGTCGTCGCCACCCAGAACGGCGTGCGCGACGGCAGCATCACGGTGCCGACGGCCGAGTTCTAGGCGCTCGCGTGACACGCGCGCGCCTCGAGCTGCGGGGCATCCAGAAGAGCTTCGGCGCCGTGATCGCGTTGCGCTCGATCGATCTCGCGCTGCCGGCGGGGACGATCCACGGCATCCTCGGTGAGAACGGTGCCGGCAAGTCGACGCTGGTCGCGATCGTCGCCGGGAACGTTCCGCCCGATAGCGGCACGGTCCTGATCGACGGCGCGCCGCTCGCGCCCGATCCGCGCGCGGCGCACGACGCGGGGATCGCCGTCGTACACCAGCACTTCGCGCTGATCGGTCCGCTCTCGGTCGCGGAGAACCTGCGGCTCGGCCGACCGGACCCGCCGGCACGCGTCGTCTCGCCCGCGAAGCTCATCGCCGAGGCACGCGCGGCCGCCGCGCAGCACCGTCTCGACATCGGCGATCCGGGAGCGCGCTGCGACACGCTGCCGGTCGGCGCGCAGGCGCGCGTCGAGATCCTGCGTGCGCTCCGCGAGACCCCGAAGATCCTTCTCCTCGACGAGCCGACCGCGGTCCTGACGCCGTCCGAGACCGCGGACTTCTTCACGACCTTGCGCGATCTGCGCGCGGCCGGACTGCTCGTCGTGTTCATCACGCACAAGGTCGCCGAGGCCCTCGAGATCTGCGACGCGATCACGGTGCTGCGACAGGGTGCCGTCGTTGCGACCGTCGACGCCGCGACGACGTCGGCGGAGGATCTCGCCGCGCTGATCGTCGGCGGCGATTCCGGGAACGACGACGATGACCGTGCGCCCGCTTTGGCGCCACACAAGACGACCGCGCGCGACACCACGGCGCGCCACACCACGGCACACCCGACGCCGGAGCGTCGCGAGAGCGTCCTCGAGGTCCGCGGCCTCGCCGCGACCGGTCCCGACGTGCGCGTCCCCCTCCGCGATCTCGGCTTCGAGCTACGCGCCGGCGAGATCTGCGGCGTCGCGGGGGTCGACGGCAATGGACAGGAGGAGCTCGCCGGTGCGCTCTACGGTCTCGTCGAGCGCACGGGAACGGTGCGGGTCGGCGGCGAGACGGTGCGCGGTGGCGACGTCGTCGCGGCGCAGCGCGCCGGCATCGTCCTCGTGCCACCGGACCGGCGGCGCGACGGCCTGGCGCTCGGTCTCCCGGTCTGGGAGAACGCCATCCTCGCCGAGCCACTGGTCGCGCGGTTCGCGCGCTACGGTCTCCTCGATCGCAGCGCGGCGCGGACGTTCGCGACCGACGTCGCGCGCGAATACCGGGTCGGACGCGGCGACCCCGACCAGTCGACGGCAGCGCTCTCCGGCGGCAACCAGCAACGCCTGGTGATCGGACGGGCGATGGCGCTCGAGCCGGTGGTGCTGGTGGCGGTGAACCCGACGCGCGGCCTCGACCTCACCGCGACGGCGCACGTCCACGCGGTCTTTCGCCGCGCGGCCGCGGCCGGTGTCGCGGTCCTCCTGATCTCGTCCGAGCTCGACGAGCTCGCCGCGCTCTGCGATCGCAGCTTCGTGCTGTACCGCGGCCGGTTGCTCGGTCCGGTCGGCGCGTCGGATCGGCTCCGCGTCGGACAGCTCATGGCCGGAGTCCCGGCGTGAGCCGCTCCGAGGCGCCGGCGCCACGACCCGCACGGCACCCGTCGTCACCGCCCGCGCGCCCAGGCCGGGCGCGGCGGCGCCGCTGATCCGTGCGCGTACTCCGCGCCGCCGCGGCCGTGGCGGTCGCGCTGCTGGTGAGCTCGCTCGTCCTGGTCGCGGTCGGCGCAAACCCGATCGTCGCGCTCGCCGCGCTCGCGCGCGGCGCCGCCGGTGATCGCTTCGCGATCGGCGATACCCTCGTCAAGGCGTGCCCGCTCGTCCTCACCGGCCTCGCCGTCGCGATCGCGTTTCGCAGCGGGACGTGGAACATCGGCGCGGAAGGCCAACTGCTCGTCGGCGCGCTCGCCGCCGCGGCGGTGGCGCGGGCCGCGAGCGACGCGCCCGCACCGTTCCCGCTGGTCGCGGCGCTCGCCGCCGGTGCGGCGGCGGGTGCGCTGTGGGCGGCACTCGCCGCGGTCTTGCGCGTCACCCGCAACGTCAACGAGGTCATCAGCACGTTGATGCTGAACTTCGTCGCGCTCCGCCTGGTCGGCTGGGCGGTGCACGGACCCTTGATGGAAGCCGGCGGCCGCTATCCGCAGAGCGAGGCCATACCGGGAGCGGCGATGCTGCCGCGCCTGCTCGGCCGCGTCCACGCCGGTGTGCTCCTCGCGGCGGTCTTCGCGCTGCTCGCCTGGGTGCTCCTCTTCCGCACCACGCGCGGCTTTCGCTGGCGTGCGATCGGCGACAATCACCGCGCCGCGGTCGTCGCCGGCTTTCATCCGCGGCGCGAGCTCGTCGCGGTGATGCTGGTGAGCGGCGCGAGCGCCGGCGTCGCCGGCGCGGTCGAGCTGCTCGGCGTGACCGGACGCCTCTTCGAGCAGTTTTCCGGCGGCCAAGGCTACACCGCGATCGCGGTCGCGCTGCTCGCGCGGCTCCACCCGGCCGGCGTGCTGCTCGCCGCGCTCTTCTTCGGCGGGCTCGCCGCCGGCTCGGGCGCGATGCAGAGGAGCGCCGGCGTCTCGGCGGTCCTGACGGCGGTGATCCAGGGCGTGACGATCCTGACGCTCCTCGCGCTCGAGGCGCCGCGTATCTCCGGCGCGTGGCGCCGCGTGGCGCGCTCCCGGTCCGAGCCATGAGCGAGGCCGCGATCGCGCTCCTGGCATCGACCCTTACGCTCGCGGCGCCGCTGCTGCTCGCCGCGATCGGCGAGCTCGTGAGCGAGCGTGCCGGCGTCCTGAACGTCGGCGTCGAGGGCCTGATGCTCGCCGGGGCGCTCGCCGGAATGCTCGGCAGCTACGCGACGGGTGCACCGGTGGTGGGCCTCTTCGCCGGTTGCGCCGGCGGTCTCGCGCTCGGCTTGCTGTTCGCGCTCTGGGTGGTCCGGCTCGATGCCGACCAGATCGTCAGCGGCGTCGCGATCAACGTCCTCGCCGCCGGCATCACCGGTGTCGTCTACCGCGCGATCTTCGGCGTCACCGGCGCGGCGCTCACGGTCGCGACCTTCGCGCCGCTGATCTCGCCGGCGTCGCCGTTCCTCGCGCCGCTGCGGCAACCGGCGCCGGTCTACCTGGCGCTACTCTTGGTTCCCGCCGCTTGGCTCGTGCTCTTCCGGACCCGCTTCGGCCTCGAGCTCCGCGCGTGTGGCGAGTCACCCGACGCGGCGGAGCGTCTCGGAATCCGGGTCGCGCGCGTGCGTTTCGTCGC
Organism: Binatia bacterium; assembly: GCA_041485125.1. Lineage (GTDB taxonomy): Bacteria > Desulfobacterota > Binatia > UTPRO1 > UTPRO1 > JBGPIT01. Next base: position 15,157 of record JBGPIT010000075.1, read on the forward strand.
AATCGCGATCGGCTCCGTGCTCGCGGGGATGGCGGGCGCGACGCTCGCTCTCGCCTACTCGAACACGTTCGTCGAGGGCATGTCGGCCGGGCGCGGGTTCATCGCGCTCGCGATCGTCGTCTTCGGGCGCTGGAAGCCGCTCGGCGTCCTCGGCGGCGCGCTCGTCTTCGGCGCCGCGAGCGCCGGGCAGTTTCAGCTGCAAGCCGCCGGCCTCGACGTCTCGTACCACCTGCTCTTGATGGTCCCCTATGTCGCGACGCTCGCGCTGCTCGCGCTCGCGAGCCGCTCGCAGGACGCGCCCGGCGCATTGGGGCAGCGTCGCTCGGTCGACCGCGCCGACTAGTGGGTGGGCAGGAGGCGATGCTTCGCGCTCACGCCGTCGCATTCACCGCGGCGCCGGTCATTGGCGATGAGGCCGCGCCACCCGCCTCGAGCCGAGCAACTTGATTCCATGCGCAGTGGATGGCGTGGGCCGATCTCATGCGGCGCATCTTCCAGATCGACGTCCTCGCCTGCGCATGCGGCGGGCGGCTCCGCTTTATCGCCGCGATCGAAGATCCTCCCGTCGTCCAGCGCATCCTCCG
>JBGPIT010000076.1:0-15705 GCA_041485125.1 Binatia bacterium
AACCCGATGTACGACCTCTTCGACGAGATCAGCGCCCTCATGCGGGAGTACGACGTCACCTACTCACTCGGCGACGGGCTCCGCCCGGGATGCCTCGCCGACGCCTCCGACCCGGCGCAGCTCGCCGAGCTGCACACGCTCGGCGAGCTCGTCCACCGCGCCCGCGACAAAGGCGTGCAGACGATGGTCGAGGGTCCGGGCCACGTCCCGCTCGACCAGATCGAGTTCAACATGAAGCTGCAGCAGCGGGTGTGCGACGATGCGCCCTTCTACGTGTTGGGGCCGCTGGTGACCGACGCCTTCCCCGGCTACGACCACATCACGAGCGCGATCGGCGCGACCGAGGCCGCGCGCCACGGCGCCGCCATGCTCTGCTACGTCACGCCGAAGGAGCACGTCGGCCTGCCGAAGGCGCAGGACGTGATGGCGGGCTGCATCGCCTACAAGATCGCCGCCCATGCCGGCGACATCGCGCGCGGCCTCCCCGGCGTGCGGAGCTGGGACGACGACATCTCGCGCGCCCGCGCCGCGTTGAATTGGCCGAAGCAGTTCGAGCTCGCGTTCGACGGCGACACGGCACGCGCGCTCCACGACGAGGACCTCGAGGTCGACACCGACTTCTGCGCGATGTGCGGCCACGACTGGTGCAGCATGCGGATCTCGAAGGAGATCGTCGAGTTCGCAAGCGGCAAGGACGCGGAGTTCCAGCCGACGCGGAAGGCGATGGCGAGCCCGGGCGTCGGCGACGCCGGCCGCGCCGTTCTGGCCGCGCGCGGCACCCTGCCGGTCGTCGACGGCAAGCACGCCTGCCACAGCGACGTCGTGCCCGACGCCGAGCACGCGCGCGATCTGCAAGAGCGCGCGGCGAGCGAGACGCTCTGAGGGAGGCCGGGTGAGGGCGCGGAACGGCGACGACACGACGTTGGTCTACAGCACCGATCAGACGTCACCGGGCTCACGGGCGGCGGATGACCCACGCAACGATTCGTCGAGCGGCCGCGGCGCGCAGCGAGACCCACATGACGGGACGATTCGCATCTGGCTCGAGCGCAAAGGCCGGAACGGCAAGCCGGTCTCGATCATCCGCGGCCTGACGCTGCAGAAGGACGCGCTCGGCGATCTCGCCGCGCGTCTCAAGCGCGCCTGCGGCACCGGCGGCTCGGCGAAGGACGGCGAGATCATCATTCAAGGCGACCACCGAGCCCGTCTCGCGGCGGAGCTCGAGCGAGAGGGCCTGCGCGTCAAGCTCGCGGGCGGATAACGGAGGAGAGAATGGCGATCATGCAGATCGGCGGAACGACGCAGCACACGCGCGGGACGCGCGGGATCGGAATTGGGCTCGCGGCCGTCGTCACGCTGCTGGCGGCGACGCTGCTCACGCGCGCGCCCGCGATCGCGGGCGGCGATTGGAACGATCAGGGCATCAAGTGGCAGTCCTATGAGGACGGCCTCGCCGCCGCGAAGAAGGACAACAAGCCGATCGTCTTGATCGTCTACACCGAATGGTGTCCGCACTGCGCGAACTACAGCGGCGTCTTCCACGACCCCAAGGTCGTCGAGGAGGCACAGAAGTTCGTCATGGTCCGCGTCGACAAGGACAAGTTTCCCGACGTCAGCAAGAAGTACGCGCCCGACGGCGAGTACATTCCGCGCACCTACTTCCTGAAAGCGGACGGCACGCTCGACCCCGAGATCCACGCGCCCCGCGCGCAGTTCAAGTATTTCTACGACGAGCACGTCCCCGGATCGGTCCTGGGCGGGATGGACGAAGCGCTGAAGAAGCTCGTCCCGCCGGCCAAGGAAAAGGACAAGAAGAAGGGCGCGTAGCGCGCTTCGAAGATGAGCGAGCGCGTACAGCTGACCGTCTTCTCCGACTATCTCTGCCCCTGGTGCTACAACGGGGCCGTGCGGCTCGCCGGCATCGAGAAGGAGTTCGGTCCCCGCGTCGCGATCGAATGGAAGAGCTTCTTGCTACGACCGCAGCCGGAGCCGAAGCCGATGGACGCCTTCCGGCGCTACACGGAGTCGTGGCGTAACCCGGCGAGCCAGCCCGAGGCGGGACGCTTCACGGTGTGGTCGACCGACGAGCCGCCGCCGAGCCACTCGATCCCCCCGAACGTCGCCGGCAAGGCCGCCGCGCGCCAAGGCGCCGAGGCGTTCAGCCGCTATCACCACGCGCTCCTCGACGCGTACTTCTACGCGAATCGCAACATCACCGACGTCGACAACCTCGTCCGCATCGCCGGCGAGACCGGCCTCGACGTCGACGCGTTCCTCGCCGCGATGCAGGACCCCACCCTCACCGACGCGGTCGTCGCAGATCACACCGAGGCGATTCAATCCGGCATCCAAGGCGTGCCGACGGTCATCGTCGACCAGCGCTGGAAGATCACCGGCGCCGTCGACAGCGACGTCTATCGCGACGTGATCAAGAAGCGCCTCGCCGACGAGCCGCTCTGACGGCGGTCTGAGATCGGTTCCGCGGAGCGGACCGCGGCGCGGCTTTGGCAACGTCGTTCCCGCTCGAGTACCGATCGAGGTTTTCGCCGGCGTCCTCCGGTAAACCGTCGGTGATGAATCCGCTCAACGCGAGAAGCGGATCGGTGAGCGGTCGCGGTCGCTTGGTCATGAACACGATCGTACGGAACTAAGAACGTCCCGCCAAGTGGTTCATGCGCGTCGGGCCGGGTCGATGAGGACGCCGGGGTTGAGCATGCCATCCGGGTCGAGCGCGCTTTTCGCGGCGCGGAGCGCGCGCGCGAAGAGCTCGGGGCGCTCGCGATCGTACCAGGGACGATGGTCGCGGCCGACGGCGTGATGGTGGGTGATCGTGCCGCCGAGCGCGAGCAGGACCTCGGACGCGGCCCGCTTGATCTCCATCCACTGCTCGATCTGTCCGCCCGGACGCGCGGGCGCGATCACGGTGTAGTACGGCGCCGGACCGTCGGAATAGACGTGTGTGAAGCGACAGCTCACCGCACCCGCGCCACAGACTCGTCGGACGGCTGCCTCGGTCGCGCTCATGACGCCGGCATGGAACTCCGCGAAACGGTCCCACGTGATCGCGGTCTCGAAGGTCTCGCTGATCATGCCCATCGCGATCAGCGCGTCGCGGAGATAGGGCGCGCCGAGAAACGCTTGACGCCACGCGCCGGCCGCGCCCTCGCGCGCGCCCGCCTCGTCGCGGCGCGTGACGCCTGCCCCTTCCGGCACGCTGCCGCCGTGGTCGCGACAGCATTCGAGCGCGCGTGCCATCCACGCGTCGAGTGGATGGTCGGCGGACTCGAAGCCGAGGACGAGGACGGCCTCCGCGCCGCTGCCCGCCCCTGACGTCATTGCCTCCTGCGGATCGAGAAGGCGGCAGTTCGACGGGTAGAGACCCGCCTGGCTGATCGCGTGCACCGCGGTCGCGCCCGCCGCGAAGCTCGCGAACGTCACCGACACCGAGGCGCGCATCGTCGGTCGATCCTGCACCCGCATCCACGCTTCCGTGATGATGCCGAGGATGCCCTCGGAGCCGATGAAGAGACGATCCGGGCTCGGCCCCGCTCCCGACCCCGGCAGCCGCCGCGTCTCGACGGTCCCGCTCGGCGTCACCACGCGCAGCGACTCCACGAAGTCGTCGATGTGGGTGTAGAGCGTCGCGTAATGCCCGCCCGAGCGCGTCGCGATCCAGCCGCCGAGCGTGCTGAACTCGAACGATTGCGGGAAGTGGCGCAGCGTGAGGCCGTGCGGCCTGAGCTGATCCTCGAGCGCCGGACCGAGGACGCCCGCTTGGATGCGCGCCGCGCGCGACACCCGGTCGACCTCGATCAGACGGTCGAGACGGCCGAGATCGATCGAGACCACACCGCGATGCAGTCCGTCCACCGGCGCTTCGACGCCACCGACGACGCTCGAGCCTCCGCCATACGGGATCGCGACGGCGCGTGCCGAGGCGCACCAATCGAGCAGCGCCGTCACCTCGTGCTCGTTGGTCGGAAATGCCACCACGTCGGGTGGATTCGCGAACTCACGGCGGAAGGCGCGCACCACGTCGCGAAACGATTTGCCGTAGGTGTGTCCGGCGCGGTCGTACGGGGACGTCGAGCAGAGCGGCGCGAGCGCGACTGGCGGGGTGAGACGCGGGGCGCGCAGGGCGAGCTCGTCGAGGCGTGGCGGCGCCGTGACGACCGGCGTCGGAATGCCGAAGCGCGCGGCGAGGAGCGCCGCGATCCGCTCTTGCTGCTCCTGGTTGGGCCCTTCGTCCGCGAAGCCCCAACCCCAGAACTTCCGCTGCCTGCCGGCGCTCATGGCTGCGGCTTAGCGGAACTCGCCGCCGCTGGACAGAGGGCCGGCTCCATTGACGGGCGCTCCGAACCGCGCGACGGTGTGCCGGCGCCCGGCGCCAGCCGGCATCGACGCACGACGCGCGCGGCCGTCCGCGTGCCCGCAAGGAGAGACCGATGAAGCACTACGACAGCTACGGTCCGAACCCCCGAGCGCTTCGCATGTTCCTGCTCGAGAAGGGCGTGACGATTCCGAAAGTCGAGCTCGACCTGATCGCCGGCGAGAACCGCCGCGAGCCCTACGTCGACCGCAACCCCGGCGGCCAGATGCCCGCGATCGAGCTCGACGACGGCCGCTGCATCGCGGAGACGGTCGCGATCTTCGAGTATCTCGAGGAGCGCCAGCCCAAGCCCGCATTGATCGGGTCGACTCCCGAGGAGCGCGCCGAGACCCGCATGTGGCAGCGTCGCGTCGAGCTCAAGATCACCGAGCACCTCTACAACGGTTTTCGCTTCGCCGAGGGTATCGAGCTCTTCAAGCCGCGCCTTCGTGTCTTGCCGGAGGCGGCGGAAGGGTTGAAGGCAACCGTGCGCGACAACCTGGCGTGGCTCGACAAGCTGCTCGCCGGCCGCCAGTACATCGTCGGCAACCGCTTCACCGTCGCCGACATCATCCTCTACTGCGCCCTCGACTTCGGCCGCAGCGTCGGCCAGCCGCTCGACCCGGCGAACGCGAACGTCGCGGCCTGGTTCGCGAGAATCGACGCGCGGCCGAGCGCGAAGGGAAGCATCCACCCGCAGTCGGAAGTGATGCGCGCGGCGGGCTAGCGTCGCCGCGGCTCGCCCGGTCGTGCAGCCGCGCATCGTCCACCGGGTGCTGTCTGAAGTTTCGCCAGCACCGTCCACCGATCGTTGTTGACAAGGTTTGCCCTTCAGGCGTACGGCGATTGTCGATCTGCACCGTCGCCCAGCGGTTGCAAACCATTCCACCAGGAGGTCGAACCATGACGGTGCGTCGAGCAGTGTGTCGTCTCGCGATCGTCACACTGGCTGCGGCGACGGTCGCGATTCCGCAAGTCGCGCGTGCGAACCGGTGCTCGTCCGGCACGCTCTCGGGAGGCGCGCACTGCGGTTGCCCGGATCCGGCGGAGCTCGTCGCGCGGTGTAACGACGTCTCCGAGGCCGGACATCCACCGGGAACGTGGACGGCCGTCGTCTACGACCTCGACAAGACGTTTCCTCCCGACGGGACCACCAGCTTCGTCACCGTACGCGCCCACCCGAAGTCTCCATGCGCCGCGATGGGCGGCGGCAGCGGGGAAAAGACGGTGCCGATCACGGGCGGGTACGTCGTCGGTTGCTGGAGCGAACCGGACCAGAACGGCTGCCGTACCGTGCACGTGCTGAACGACGCGAGCATGTGCCTCGAGATCGCGTCGACGCCGTTCGGGCCGGGGTGCAGCACGCCAGAATGCGACGCCGTCGAGACGGGGCAGACGGCGATCAGCAACGCGGGCGCCGCCGACCGGTTCGTTTGCCCGCCGATCGATCCCGCGACGTCCTGTCGATCGACGCGGCGGCAGGACGAGGAGCTGTTCCGGCTCTGGGTCGGCGGCCTGTGCGCCACCAACAGCTGCGAAGCCGGGCAGGTCGGAGCGAATACGTGTACCAGTCACTGGGGTGCGACGCAGTGGGGCTACAACCGCGGGCACAGCAAGGATCTGGGGCCCGGTTGGTACGATTGGCAGTCCGGCGCATTCAAGATCGGCTACGTCGGACGCCGGAACAGCTGCGGCACTTTCGCCGACTGTCTCGGCAAGGACCGCTGGGATCAAGTACTCGTGGGCACGCCGGCGGCAGGCTACTCGCCGCCCTGCCTCGGCAACGAATCGGGCGTCTGCGACGCGGCCGGCTGCGTACCCTGAACCGATGCGGCGCGTAGGACAGTTCGCTCACTGAGCGAATGTAGTCACGGTCAGTAGGCCGCCGCGTCGCACGGCGTCTCCGACTGAGGATCGCCGTCCGCGCACCCGCCGCACGGAATCGCCTACATGTACTTCCGCAGCTCGAGCTTCGCGATCTGGTTGCGGTGGACCTCGTCGGGTCCGTCGGCGATGCGGAGGGTGCGGACCGCCGCCCACGCGCCGGCGAGCGGGAAGTCCTGACAGACGCCGCCGGCGCCGAACGCCTGGATCGCGTTGTCGATCACGCGCAGAGCCATGTTCGGCGCCGACACCTTGATCATGGCGATCTCGGCGCGCGCCGCCTTGTTGCCGACGGTGTCCATCATGTACGCGGCCTTCAGGGTCAGCAGCCGGCACTGCTCGATGTCGATGCGGGCGTCGGCGATGCGCTGCTGCCAGACGTTGTGGCGCGCGATCTCCTTGCCGAACGCGACCCGCGTCATGAGCCGCTTGCACATCAGCTCGAGCGCGCGCTCCGCGACGCCGATCGTCCGCATGCAGTGATGGATGCGGCCGGGACCGAGCCGGCCCTGCGCGATCTCGAAGCCGCGGCCCTCGCCGAGGAGGATGTTCGACGCGGGGACGCGCACGTTCTCGAAGAGCACGTCGGCGTGCCCATGCGGCGCATCGTCGTAGCCGAACACGTTCAGCATCCGCTCGACCTTCACGCCCGGCGTGTCCATCGGCACCAGCACCATCGATTGCTGGCGGTAGCGATCGGTATTGTCGGGATCGGTCTTGCCCATGAAGATCATGATGCGGCAGCGCGGGTCGCCCGCCCCCGACGTCCACCACTTGCGCCCGTTGATGACGTAATCGTCGCCCTTGCGCTCGATGCGTGACTGGATGTTGGTCGCGTCGGACGACGCGACCGCGGGCTCCGTCATGGCGAACGCCGAGCGGATCTTGCCGGCGAGGAGCGGCTCGAGCCACTGCTTCTTGTGCTCCGGGCTGCCGTAGCGGACGAGCACCTCCATGTTGCCGGTGTCGGGCGCGGAGCAGTTGAAGACCTCCGACGCCATCGGCGAGTGACCCATGATCTCCGCGAGTGGCGCGTACTCGAGGTTGGTGAGACCGGCGCCGAGCTCGCTCTCCGGGAGGAAGAGGTTCCACAGCCCCGCCGCGCGCGCCTTCTCCTTGAGCTCCTCGACGACGCGCGTCGGCTGCCAGCGATCGCCCTCGCCGATCTCGCGCCGGAAGCGCTCGTCGTTCGGGTACACGTTCGCCTCCATGAAGTCGCTGACGCGCTTCTGGAGTGCCTTCACCTTGTCGCTGTAGTCGAAATTCATCGCGTCTCCCGGATGGGCCGGCGTCGACGCCGGCGAGCTCGTCGAGTCTGTGGGTTCACGATTGCATAGCGGAGGCCATCGCCTCGTGCCAGAGGCCCGCCGCCCAGGAGGCTGCGCTCCGGTCAGCGACGACCGATCGCGGCGGTGAACGCGGCGCGCAGCTCGTCGTAGCTCTGCGTCACCGGGAGCTCCGGAAAGTCGCGGATCACGTTGTCGGGCGGCCGGAAGAGGATCCCGGCATCGGCCTCGCGCAGCATCGTCGTGTCGTTGTACGAGTCGCCTGCCGCGACGACGTGGAAGTTGAGGAGCTTCAGCGCCATCACCGCCTTCCGCTTCCCGTCGACCATGCGGAGCGTGTAGTCGCGAATGCGGCCGGCCTCGTCGACGACGAGCGAGTTGCAGAAGAGCGCCGGATAGCCGAGCTGCGCCATCAACGGCTGCGCGAACTCGGTGAAGGTGTCGGAGAGAATGATCACCGACGCCCGTGCTCGCAGCCAATCGAGGAGCTCGGCGGCACCCTCGAGCGGCGCGATCGTCGCGATGACGGACTGGATGTCGGGAAGGCCGAGCTTCTCGCGCTCGAGGATCTCGAGGCGAGCGCGCATCAGGCGATCGTAGTCGGGCTCGTCGCGCGTGGTGCGGCGGAGCTCGGCGATGCCGGTCTTGGCGGCGACGTTGATCCAGATCTCGGGCACGAGCACGCCTTCGAGATCGAGGCAGGCGACGACGGGAAGCGACATCGTTCTCGGCTAGCAAGCACGGCCCGCGAGTTCAATTGCGCGACGACGATCAGGACGGCGCCGGCGACTTGACGGTTTCGGGGTGAGCCCCTAGCACGCTCGCATGGACGAAGGTGTTGCGACGCGGACGCTCGGCCGCTCGGGTCTCGCGGTCACGCGGCTCGGCCTCGGGCTCGCCGCCGTCGGCCGTCCGGCCTACATCACGCTCGGCCGGCGAGAGGATTTGCCGGCGGCACGCACACCCGAGGTGATGTACGGGCGCACGGCGGAGCTCCTCGACGCGGCCTGGGCCGCCGGGATTCGCTACGTCGACGTCGCGCGCAGCTACGGCCGCGCCGAGGAGTTCCTGGCGCGCTGGCTCGGCGAGCGCGGGGTCGCGCCGGCGGCGCTGACGGTCGGCAGCAAATGGGGCTACCGCTACACGGCGGGTTGGGCGGTCGACGCGACGGTGCACGAGGAGAAGGAGCTCTCGCTCGCGCGCTTCGAGGCGCAGCTCGCGGAAAGCCGCGGTCTCCTCGGCGCTCATCTCGACCTCTACCAAATCCATAGCGCGACGGCGGAGTCGGGCGCGCTCGGCGATCGCGCGCTGCTCCGCGCCCTGGTCGGCGGCCGCCGCTCCGGCGCCTACCGCGCGATCGGCCTCACGCTCACCGGCGCGACGTCCGCGGCGACGCTGCGGCTCGCGCGTGAAGCGGAGAGCGACGGCGAGCGCGTCTTCGACGTCGTGCAGGCGACCTTCAACGTCCTCGAGCCCTCGCTCGCGCCGCTCCTCGCGGCGGCGCACGCCGAAGGCATGGGCGTCATCGTCAAAGAGGTGCACGCGAACGGCCGACTGACGGACGTCAACGCGCGGCCCGACGATGCGCCGCTGCTCGGGCGCCTGCGCGAGATCGCGGCCAGCGTCGGCGGAGTCGGCGAGCGCGCGCCGGCTCCCGACGTCGCCGAGCTCGCGGTCGCCTTCGCGGGTGCGCAGCCATTCGTCGACGTCGTCCTCTCCGGTGCGGCGACGACGCCGCAGCTGGCGTCGCATCTCGACGCGCTCGCGATCGTCCTCGATCCCGCAACGCTCCGCCGCCTCTCGACAATTGCGGAGGCCCCCGCCCGGTATTGGTCGACACGCGCGGCGCTGCCATGGTCGTGAGGCCGTCGCCAAGGCCGCGGTCGCGCGCTCAACGTTGACTCCACCGACGCGAGCCGCCAAGAGAGTGCATGCCGGTAGGGTTGTCGCGCGGCGAGGGGGACGAATGCGTATCTATCTGGTGACACCGAAGAATCCCGAGAGCTTCTGGACGTACGACCGCATCCTGCCGAGCCTCGGGAAGAGCTGCATCTTTCCGAATCTCTCCATGCCGACCGTCGCCGGTCTCACCCCGGCCGGTCACGACCTCGTGCTCTGCGACGAGAACGTCGAGGAGATCGACTTCGACGTCGAGGCCGACATCGTCGGCATCACCGGCTACATCGTTCACAAGCAGCGCATGCTCGAGATCGCCGAGGAGTTCCGCCGCCGCGGCCGCTTCGTCATCATCGGCGGTCCATACGCCTCGCTCTGCCCGGAGGAGCTGCGCGGCAAATGCGACGTGCTGTTCGTCGACGAGGCCGAGGAGACCTGGCCGAAGTTCGTCGCCGACTTCGAGCGCGGCGAGTGGCAGCCCGAGTACCGCCCCGCCGAGAAGCCCGACCTCACCACCTCGCCGACGCCGCGCTTCGACCTCGTCAAGGTCGAGCGCTACCACGCGATGACGATCCAGTTCGCGCGCGGCTGCCCGTTCAACTGCGAGTTCTGCGACATCATCGTCGTCTACGGACGCCGGCCGCGAGTGAAAGCCGTGCCGCAGGTGATGGCCGAGATCGAGGAGTGCCATCGTCTGGGCGCGACGCAGGTCTTCATCGTCGACGACAACTTCATCGGCAACAAGAAGCTCGCGAAGGAGCTGCTGCGCGCGGTCGCGAAGTGGGGCGAGGCGAACGACTACCCGATCCACTTCAACACCGAAGTCTCATTGAACGTGGCGCAGGACGACGAGCTGCTCGATCTGCTCCGCGCCGCGAATTTCACCACCATCTTCGTCGGCATCGAGAGCCCGCGGAAGTCGTCGCTCGCGGAGACCAAGAAGACCCAGAACATGCGCGGCGACCTGGTCGAAAACGTGCGCAAGATCCAGTCGTACGGCATCCAGGTTCAGGCCGGCATGATCGTCGGCTTCGACAACGACGACGCCTCGATCTTCGAGGAGCAGCTGCGCTTCATTCAGGACGCGCGCATCCCCGTCTCCATGACCGGCATGCTGCAGGCGATGCCGAAGACGCCGCTCCACGACCGCATGGCCGCCGAGGGCCGCTTGATCTCCGAGTCGGTCGGCGACCAGTTCGTGTTCTCGAACATCCTGCCGAAGGCGATGAGCCGGATCGAGCTCTACAAAGGCTACCGCACGCTGATCGCCGACCTCTACGAGTTCCGCAATTTCCGCACCCGCACGCTCGAGTTTATCGTGAACCGCGGCCGTCGCGTCGGGAAAGAGATGCGCATGCGGCGCGAGGAGTGGCGGCTCGCCGGCCGCGTGCTGCGCGACACCGTCCTCGCCGCGAGCCCGCGTCGCGCCTGGTTCACGGTCTCGCTGATGGCGGCGACGCTCTGGAAACGCCCCGCCGGTCTCGCCGACGCGTTCGCGTTCGCGATCGTGCACAAGGCGCTCTACGAGTACATGCAGCAGCTCGACCAGCACCTGGAGCGCGTCATCGGCGAGATCGAGGCGAGCGGCCGCGAAGCGCTCGCGGCCGCAGGCTGATACCGGCCCGGCGCTTCAGCTCACGAACGGCCACGACAGCAGCACGAGCCCGATCAGCGCCACGCCGAGCGAGCCGAGCCACACGATCCGCATGCGCGTCAGCGCCGCGACCGCGCCGAGCGCGATCGCGAGCTGAAAGAACGCGACCGCGAGCGCGAATTTGTGATGGCGCTCGAGCAGTAGATCGGCCTCGTGGGAACGCTCGTCGCGCTCCGTCTCACGCGCTCGCGCCTCACGCTCGATCTCGTCTTGCTCGCCACGATAGCGCGCCGCGAGCTGCGCGAGCTCGACGGGCGGCTCCTTCTCGGCCGCGCGCCACGTCGCCTGCGACGATTCGGCGATCGCGAGCTTGATGCCCTTCGCCTGGTAGTGTGCCCAGTGGTCGGAGGCGAGCGCCTGAAGCCGCGTCGCGTCGGTCTTGAGAACGAGCGCCTCGTTCACGGTGTCGCCGGCTCGCAGCGCGGCGACGGCGGCAAAGGCCGCGAGCACCGCGGTGGTGAGCGCGACCCGTCGCAGGAAGCTCCCGCCGTCGCGTTCGAGCTGCTCGTCGACCAGCTCGTGCAACCGTTCGGTCTCGACTTCGGGCTCTTCAGGCATTGATCCTCGCCTCGCTTCTAGTAGCCGAACCCCACCTGACTGATCGGACGACCGTCTGCGACGAGCACATCCATGCGCACGGCATAGGCACCTCCGAAAGCGTCGAAGCTGTACAGAACATCCTGCACCGTTTGCTTTCCCGCGACGCGCTCAACCAGCTCCGGCGGTCCGTTGGGCAGGAATGTGGTGATGCGCGCAAGCGGGCGACGCGGTTCAAGGTCGACGAACCCGTTCACCTGAGCAAAGCACTCGTTCGGTGGCTCGCGTACGGGTAGCATCAACACCTGCGAGGGTGTGCGGAACAAAGCAAGGCGCCTATCGACATCGGGCGCCGGCCATTCAGCCGACATATAGAGCCGCTCAGGCAAGACTTCGAAGCGACGCACCGATGCGATAGTTAGGCCAAACCACGCGAACAACCCCGGCGCGACCTCACGGCAGGCATGTCGGCGCCCGACGATCAGCCGGCGTGAGCTGTCCTCGGAGACCTCCGTCACATGCGCCGTGCGTTCCTTCAATTGGAATGTGAAGTGATCGACAACACCCGATGGCTGAAGATGTCGTCGCTGAGGGTCTCGGGAAAAGTGACCTCGTAGCGCCCGGCCATTGCAGGCGGGGTAAAAAAGAACGCGGCGGCCGGGTGTCTCGCAGATCGTCCCGAACAGACGGACACCACCGGCGCACGGGTCGATCACGATGTAGCTCAGGCGTCCCGGCGTGATTCCGCGTTCGAGAAGTCTGCGGAAAGGCCGCGCGATGGCGCTATTAGGATTTTCGGATTCGCCGCGCCCGCGGCTGGGGAAATCGACGTGAAGCCTGATTGGTCTGGTCGTCATTAGCCAGCGAGCTGCCAAGAAGGTGGCCGAGGCGGCGGTAGCGGGCCGCCTCGGATCACCCGGAGCTGTTCACCTTGAGGGTACGAGCCTTTCGATCATGCCCCCGACCGCCCAATGGCCACCCGGTTCGTTCGCGGCGAATTCAGTCGGATTGGACTTGATCGCGTGGATGCTAGTCTGCCGCAGCTCGGCAACCACTTCGGCCGAGTCGGTCGTGCTTGGATCGAAATAGAACCCGAGAGGCTCCGCTGAATCGACAACCAGACGGCCACTTATGTATGGCGCGCGCTCTTGTCCGAGGCGATCCGCGAGTTCGACCAGGGCTTGCCACTCTGCGCCATCGTTAAATCCGATCCACAGCTCGTCGAACGATCCGTCGGCTTCGCGCACCGGGTCACGCATAAGCACATTGCCAGCAGCGCCGAACCGTGGGTCTCCGGGCCGTGGTTCGTCCGACGATGAACGATCATCCGATCCGCCGCCGCACCCGACGAGCGCGAGTGCCAGCGCAACCACTGCGAACGCCAAACACGATGACCGAAACCGGTCCCTTCGAACAGAGTTGGTCATTGCTTCTCCTTCATACGTCTACTGTGTACGGCCCGGCGTCGCTAGTCACTGAAGGAGCGGAATCCGATCCGGTCGTTGCGCGTCGGTGACGTATAGGTCGCTTCCCAGCATACACTGTTCGCGTGGTTGATCAGCTGCATCACCACAGGAGTGCTGAACGGACCTGGCGGCATTCGCAGGTTCACTCCTTTGCCCGTGATCTTGATCTTCGTCTTGCCGTCTGCGCCAGGCAGGAAAGTGATATCTTTCAAGCCACTCGGCGACAGTAGCTTGTCTTTGTAGGTGAACTTACCGGCGCCGAACGGCGATCGCTTCCAGCACGGCGTCGAAGCGCATTGTCCCCCAGCCGGCGCAAACAGGTTCATCATCAGCCGCGGCGCGGCCGGCCGGTACATGCACAGCGAGAAGCTCGTGGAGCCGAGAGGATCGCCGTAGTCTCCGATCGAAGTCGCCGCGCCCTTGTACCAGAACCACGACATCGCATCGCGGGAGCTATCGTCGCTGTTCGTGACATACAGTTTCCCGGCACGCTCGCCGATCTCGTGTCGGCAGCCGCCCCGTGGCGTCGCGGGACACAGCCCTGTGCCACCGAGCACCTGGGTTAGCGCATCGAGGCAATCGAGGCGCGGAAAGTCGAGACCCGATGGCGGGAAGGATCCATCGGAGCGGTCATCGTGAATGCGGGCCGCATTCTTCAGTGCAAGCTCGATCTGAAACGGCGTCAAACCAGGCGATGCTTGCAGGAGAACCGCAGCACATGCAACCGCAAGCGGTGTCGACGCTGACGTACCCGATGCCGTCGTCACAGAACCACCCAAGCTGTCTGCCGTTATCAGCACGCCGGGCGCATACAGATCGGTGTGTGAGTTGCTGTTGCTGAAGCACGCCACGGCGTCCGGTTCCGGCGCTGGGAACGCGCAGTTCGGAAACGTCGATATCGCGGGATCGTTGTCGTACGATGCACCTACCGAGATGGCGTTGTGGATACATGCGGGGTATGTTCATGGCGAAGTGTTGTCCATCGTTCCCAGTTGCCGCAAACACCGCCACACCCCTAACGCGTAGATTGTTGATTGCATCGCTGAACATCATCGTAGACGCATCGAAGTCGTCACATTCTTGATCGAACACCGTGTGTTGAGCGCCCAGACTCATGTTTACGAGGTTAACGTCAGGGCGTGCATTGTCGACCCAATCGAGGGCGGCTATGATACTGGACGTATCACCGCTGCCGGTATCATCGAGCACCTTGACTGCCACAATCGAAGCGTCCGGTGCACCGCCGCGAGGGGCCACGACTCCGCGACTCGTGATGATGCTACTTACGTATGTCCCATGCGCGTTGCCATCAGCAGCACTCCCGGGACCGCCTTGTTCCATCGCGCCATCGGGGCAACAGCCCACGCCACCGCCGCTACAGAAGCAGTGCTCGTCAATGACGTCGTCGGTTACGTCTGGGTGTGACCGCTCGATGCCGGTGTCGAGCACCGCGACGGTAACGCCCTGTCCAGTGAACCCGAGGGCCTGTGCCGCATTCAGTCGGACAAATGGAACAGCTTGTGCGAGTTGTGCTTCGGCAACTGGGTCGAGATCGACTCGAACGACGTTCGGGTCCTCAGCCAGTGCCAACAGCCCATCGGCGTTGGCGGTGCCGACAAATCCTCGGATCGACTGGTAGCGATAGACGACAGTAAATTCGTCCGGTGAGAGCTTCTGAAGTACCGCATCGCCAAAGTTCCTGACAGCGGTGTCGAAGGCGCGCTTATCGAACCCAGCATCCAGCGCTGTGGCAACCGACCCCGTTGAGAACGCGACGGCTACCCGCACCGTTCCTTGCTCGTCCGCGGCGTCGACAACCGCCGGAGCGACGGAACCCGATTGCACAATCCGTGAGCGCATGTCGGCAGGCACCGCGCCTGCTATCGCCTGACACGCTGTTGCGAGCACGAATGGCACGCCGACAATCGCACTCGTACCCTTCAGAAGATGGCGCCATATGGTCTGTGAACCAGTCATCGTCGTTTCCTTTCAGGCGATCAGCGCCACCAGCTCGGCGCTGTTGGACTCGCGCACGATAGGTTATGAGGTGCAGTGCACTGCCCGGCTGGTCATTGGCGCCGTACGTGCCACACGGATGAAACGCCATTCAAGATAATTGTGAAAGCCGAGCAATCATTTTGTTGCGGAGGTTATTGTGAGTCGCACTAACGCAGTTCGCAGTTCATTACGTTACGTAGTATAGATGCGAGTGCATGGTCACCGCCGACGATGGTTCGTCCGATACCCTCGCGCTGTTTCGAAACGATTCACTTTCGGCGTGAGAGTGACGCGGGTGATGAGGAGGCTCGACGCGTTCCGTGCGGCGGCCACCGAGCCTAGGGGCTGTCAGTAGTTCGTTCCGAAATAGTGTCACGCGGATACGTCTATTTGTTGACAAGCGCGGAGACTGTGTGCGACCGTCGGCGCGATTCGAGCGCCCGGCGGCGAGCGACCGCCCGAGTGGGAGGAACCGACATGCGTCAGCCTGATGGCCTCCGCTACGCATTCCTCGGTGTCGTCTCGCGCAACCCCCGCGGCATCCATGGCTACGCGCTCCGCAGCCAGTGCGAACGCCTTCTGGGCGGTTTCTGGCAGGTGAATTTCGGCGAGGTC
>JBGPIT010000077.1:0-15602 GCA_041485125.1 Binatia bacterium
CCCTCGGAGATCTGCGGCGTCAGGCGGAGCGTGATGCCGACGTCCTCGCGCTCGATCGTCGCGAAGACGTTCGAGAGGTTGGTTTCGCTGGTGGCGCGGCTCGCGACGAAGGGCACGTTCTGGCCGACGATGATCTCCGCCTCCTCGTTGTCGGTGGTGAGGATGTTCGGCGCGGAGAGGATGTTGACGTCGTTGTCGTTCTGCAGCGCGGTGAGGAGCGCGACCTGCGCCGGCACCTTCTTGCCGTCGGGCAGCGTGATCGTGCTGTCCGAGACCGCGCCGAGCGCCAGGCCCGAGAGTGCCGCCGGATTGCTGAAGAGGTTGTTCAGATTGCCGAGGCTCAAGCGGCTGAAGCCGGTGCCGTCGGCGAGCCGCAGGCCGCCCTGGGTCTCGATCCCGAGCTGGCGCATGCGGTCGAGCGTCACCTCGAGGATGATCGCCTCGACGTAGACTTGCCGCCGCCGGATGTCGAGCTTCTCGACGACGCTGAGGAGAAGCGCGTAGTCCTCGGGTCCGGCGCTGATGATGAGCGCGTTGGTCGCGGGGTCGGCGGTGATGCGGACGTCGCCGGCGAACTCGATCGCGGGCTGCTGGCCGACTTGTCCGCCCTGCGCCGGTTGGTTCGGCGGGCGGCGTTGGCGATTCATCGACGATCGCTGCAAGCTGCTGCCGTGCTGCTTTTGCGAGCGGCTCGTTCCGCCGGCCTGCTGCCCGGGCTGTTGGCGTTGCTGCTGCGTCGGCGTGCGGGCGCCGCCGGGCGCGCCGATGATGTCGAGCAGGACCGGTAGCAAGTCCTCGGCGTTGGCGTACTTGAGATAGTAGACGTTGATCCGCCCCGAGCCCGGCGGCAGCGGCACGTCGAGGCGCTCGACCAGCGCCTTGATCTGCTGCATCTGCTCCGCCGCGGCGCTGACGATGAGCGTGTTGGTACGGTCGTCGGGGGTGATGCGGAAGGCGCGCAGTTGGCCGCTCCCCGGCGCGCGTGGGGCTTGCGGCGGGGGCGGCTGGCCGGGGGCCGCCGGACGCGTGTCGTCGAGGACTTGCTGGATCGTGTCGGCGATGTCGCCCGCCGCGGCGTGCTTCAATGGAATCAGCGTCGTGTGACGGCGCGAGCTCGGCACGTCGAGCTCGGCGATCAGGCGCGACAAGCGGTCCACGTTCGCCGCCGAGTCGATGATGATGAGCGAGTTCGTTTGCAGATACTGGGTGATCAGGCCGTCCTTCGACACCATCGGCTGTAGCACCGGCAGCACGTCGGGTGTGTCGACCTGCTCGAGCGGGATGAGACGCGTGATGTACTCCTCGACCGGCACCTTGCCGATGCCGTCGGTGACCGTGCGGAGGCTCGTCTCCTTCGCGTCCTTGGTCGGGATGATGCGGATCGCGGCGCCGCTGGGGACGGTCGTGAAGCCCTTCACCTGCAGCACGGCTTGGAAGACCTGGTACGCTTCCTCGGGCGTGACCTTCGTCGGCGAGATCACCGTCACCTTGCCCTGGACGCGCTCGTCCATGACGAAGTTCTTGCCGGTGATCTCGCCCATGAACTTGACGAGGACCCCCAGGTCGACGTCCTGGAAGTCCATGGTGATGAAGCGCTCGCCGTCGGACTCGATGATGCGCGGTCCGGGCGGTACCGGCGAGGCCTCACCGGCGCGCGCCGGGCTTGCCGCGGGCTCGGCGGGCTGTGGCCGCGCGACGCGCGGCGCCGCGATGAGCGCGACGGCCACGGCTGCCGCGATCAGGGCTCGATCGAAAAGACGTCGCGCTTTCTGCACCCGTCCCCCACTCTTCCGCTCGCCGCGCCCTCTTCGAGGGCGCGTACGCGCTTCCGCTCCGACGCGGCGTGCTCAGCGAATCTCATACGAGAAATTCTTGACCTGTTTGTTGCGCTCGAGGTCGAGCGCGACGTGGCCTTCGTTCTGCAGCTCCGTGAAGAGCGACAAGGCCTTGGTCGGATCGGTGATCTCGACGCCGTTCACGCGCTTGATGATGTCGCCGTTCTGCAGGCCGATCTTCTCGAACACCGATCCGGCCTTGATCGCGAAGACCCGAAAGCCGACCGTCTTCCCGTCGACGAAGAACGGCACCGCGCGTGCTTGCGTGTAGACCTCGTTCAGGTTTTGCAGCGTCTTGTCGAGCTCGCGACGGTCGATCAGGAACTTGTTGTCGGCGGTCTTCCGGATGCGCTCGCCGGCGGCTGGTGCGACGGCGCCGGGTGCGGTCGCGGGGGTGCGCGCCGACGAGAGCTCCAAGACCTCCTCCTCGCCGTCGCGCTCGAGCACTACGCGATCCCACTCGACGCGTGCCAAGGTGGCCGTGTCGAGGATGCGGTCGCCGACCCGATAGAGCGCCTGTCGCTTCGCGACTTGGTCCTCGATGATCGCGTATGACTGCGCCGGGTCGTGCAGCACCGCGGTGCCCCAGAGCTTGACGTTGAGATCCGTGCGCTTGAAATCTTCGCCGCTGGCACGCGGCGCGCGGCCTTTGACCGCGTTGAACACGTCGCGCTCGTAGATCATCGCGTAGTCCGACGCGGGTCGGGTCGCGGCGGCCTCACCCGGCGCCGCGACCGGGGCTGCGGGCGCGAGCGGCGCGTCGAGCCGGGCGGCGATCCCGGTGTTCACGATGCGAGCGCCGAACCATGCGATCATCGCGAGCAGGAGAAGATTCGACGCGACCAGCGCCGGCCGCCACGTGGCGCTCATGCTGGCGTGTATAGGAGAAACCCCCCGTTGCCTTCAAGCAAGGTGGCGAAATCGTTTGACGCTCGCCCGAGTGAGCTTCCATAATCCGTGCGCCCCGGCGCTCGTGCCGTAACCCCAAGCGAAGGAGATTCCCTCGATGCGCGCTGCCTCGCGACGCGCGGCCGTCCTCTCGGCCGCTCTGCTCCTCCTCACCGCCGCCGCGGCGACGGCACAGCCGACGACCAAAGAGTTGCTCAAGTGCCAGCAGACGCTCGAGAACGAGAGCGCGAAGCTGCAGAAGCTGCGCGCCAAATTCGTCGGCGCCTGCGTACGCGAGCTGCTCGCGTGCACGCTCGCGAGCGAGATCGACGGCGCGCCGCTCGCGCCGTGCCGGAACGCGGCGATCGCGGGCTGCAACACCGGTCTCGCCTCGGCGGGCGCGGCGGCGACGAGCTTCACGACGAAGGTCGCGGCCAAGTGCGCGATCCCCGACGCCAGCACGCGGTCGCGCCGCGGCCTCGGCTTCCGCGACGACGGGGGCGCCTGCGCGGCGCTGTCGCCGCCGGGCTCGGTCGCGACCACCGCCGCCGCGCTCGATTGCGTCGTGCGGAGCGTCGCCTGCGCCGCCGACGATCGCATCGAGCAGGCCTTCCCGCGCGCGTACGAGGTGCTGAGCGGTGCCGGCCTGGCGGCGAGCGCGCCGTGCGTCGACGTTCGCGCCGGCGCGCCCGGCGGGGCCGGCTCGACGCCGTCCAAAAGCCTCCTCGATTGTCAGGGCGCGATCGAGAAGAGCTTCGTCAAGGTCGAACGCCTGCGTGAGAAGGCGATCCGCAAGTGCTCCGGCGCGCTCTTCAAGTGCGACCTGGCGGCCGACCGGTTGGAGTCGAGCATCGTCGAGCGCAACACGTGTCGCGGCAAGGCTCAGAACGGCTGCAACTCGCAGCGTGCCGGCATCGCCACCAAGGCGCTCGCGCGTGACGCCAACGTCACGGCGAAGTGCGGCGGTGCCGCGCTCGCCGACGTGAAGGCGCGCCTCGGTTTCGGCGAAACCTGTGGCCCCGCGGCGTCGATCGGCGACGTCGTCGGCTGTCTCTCGGACGACCTCGAGGCGCGGACGGAGCACGGCGTCGGCGTCGTCACGCCGCGCGCGTGCGCGCTGCTGCGCGCCGGCGGGCAGCTCGGCGGCTACGAGGACACCTGCGTGCCGTCGTGCGGCAACGGCGTCGTCGAGCCGGGCGAGGTCTGCGACGACGGCAACGTCGACTCGCTCGATACCTGCACCACGAGCTGCACCGCGGGGCCGATCGGCTTCGAGACCGTCGTCGTTCCGTCGGCCGCCGCGCCCGCCCACGGGCCCGACGGCTCACCGGCGAACGCGGTGCCGCCGGGGAGCACGCTCGCGATCCAGTTCGGCAGCACTGTTTTCGATCTCAACCGCACCGCGTACACGCGTTACTTCACCCCGGGTGCCGGCGATCCCGATACGGTCCTGATCCTGGTGCCCGGCTTCGCGGGCGGCGCCGGCGACTTCCGCCTGCTCGCGGAGAACCTGCTCGCGCGCGCCGTCGCGGCGGGACAGATCCGCCTCGAGGTCTGGGCCTACGACCGTCGCAGCAACCTGGTCGAGGACACGGCGGGTGCCGAGATCGCCGAGGACGATCTCGACGCCGGTCTCGCGCTCGACTGGTTCTTCGGCGGCTCGATCGGCATCCCGCTCGATCCGCGCCTCAGCCGCCGCGCGGTCTTTCACAGCGGCGTCGACCTCGCGTTCTTCGCGAACTTCACCCCGCAGATGTTCGCGCGCGACATCGACACCGTGGTCGCCGCCGCGCACGCGCTGCCGAGCGCGCCGGCGGTCTTCCTCGGCGGGCATTCGCTCGGCACGCTCTTCACCGGCCGCTACGCTGCGACCGACTTCGACCAAGGTCCCGGCGTCGATCCCGGCTATGCGAAGGTGAAGGGCCTCGTCCTCCTCGAGGGCGGCGGGGGTGCGACGCCGCCGACGCCGCCGACGAGCGACGATCTCGACACCGTGATCGCGAAGGCCGACGGCGGCCTCTACCACGCGGTCCAGACCCACGACTCCCGCTGCGTCGACGGCACGCCATGCACGACCGACGCCGACTGTTCCAGTGTGACGCTGCCGGCCGGCGCCGTCACCAACAAGTGTGTTGCCACCGTCGAGGCCTACACGGGGTCGAACCCGATGGGCGTCGCGTTCATCGATCCGCAGATCCAGGCCGCGGGTCACATCGCGGGCATCCAGGGCGTTCTCGATCCCGACGGGCCGGTCGTGATCCAGGAGAACTTCGGCAGCGGATCGGCGGTCGCGAACGTTTCCGGTCTCGGTATCTTGACCTCGCTGCCGCCCTCGAGCACCGAGGCCGGCATCGGCTTCTTCCTCGACGACGACTTCTCGCCGATCGCCGCCTTCCGCGCCTCGATCGGCTACTCGAACGACGGCCCGAACACGCCCTTCATCGGCGGCCTGATCCTGCCGCAAGCCGCGTTCGGCGATCCCTACCGGCTGTGGATCAACATCGACGAGCCGCAGCCGTCACAGGCGATCCCCAACAACGGCTTCCCGACGTCGAACCTCGCCAAGGTGTGGGGCCAGGAGAAGGAGGTCACCAACCTCGACCGCTTCTTGCCCTCGCTCTTCGCCGGCGACACCGACTTCGGCGACTGGTACTTCCCGTCGTCGGGTCTCTCAGTCACCAGCGAGCTGGACGGCAGCGCGACCTTCGGCGGCCTCGACTCGACGCCGCTCTCCGTCGGCCGCAACCGCCCCGACATCGAGAACCTGACGCAGGTCGCCGCCGTCAACGTGCCGGTCATCGCTTTCGGCGGCACCAACGGCCTCACGCCGACGGCGGCGAGCTACAAGGCCTTCGCGACCAGCATCGGCACCTGCACCGCGCCGTCCTGCAACGGCAGCACCCCGCGCCTCGTCACCGACGATCCGATCACGCCGACCTTCGGCGGCATTCCCGGCGGCTTCGAGGTCTACATGCAAGAAGGCTATGCCCACATCGACGTCGTCACCGCCGAGGACAACCCGTCGCACAACAACGTCCTCGGCCCGCTGCTGGCGTTCCTGACGCGCAACACGCCGTAAGGCTGGACGCGGTCGCTGCGACGTCAGCGGCCGCGTTTCCGGTACGCCGTCGACGTGCGCCGCTATTCGTCCGCCGCCCATGCGACGGTGCGGGACGACCACACGCCGGGACGGATTGCGCACGCGGCGCCAAGGATCGGGGCGGCGGCGCCGATCGTCGCGAGCACGCCGGCGGGCGGGCGGATCAGGAGGACGCCGCTGCCGTTCAGGCGGCGACGCTGGTGCTCGAGCGGGGTGGTGACGAGCTCGGCGATCGTGCCGCCGACGCCGGCGGTGCGCAGGCGGAGGATCATCGCGTTCGGGCGGGTGAGACTCTTCACGGGATACCAGAGCATGAAAGTTGCGCTGTGCGACGCGGCGGCCGCCCGCGCCAGGACGTCGGGGACGAGCGTCCAGTCGGGCTTCTGCGACCACGGCGGATCGACGAGGACGACGATGGCATCGCTCTCCGCCTCGGCGTCGCGTACCGCTTGCTCGAGCGCGGCGAGACCGTCGCCGCGGGTGATCCGCACGTGCGCGTCGTCACCGAGGCGGCTGGTGAGCTTCGCACATGCGTCGGCGTCGCGCTCCCACAAGCGAAGGGCGGCCTCCGGTCCGAGGACGGTACGCGCGAAGAGCGGCGAGCCCGGATAGCGCGTCGGGCGCTCCGCGTCGCCGGCCGCGAGCCGCCGACAGAGCGCGACGTAGCGCGCGACCGCGTCCGATGGATCGGAGTCGACGCGGCTCCAGAGCCGGCCGACGCCTTCCGTCCATTCACCGGTCGTACCGAGCGCGTAGCTGCCCTCACCGGCGTGCGACTCGACGAAGGTCGCACGGGACGACGTCGCTGCGACCTGGCGCAGCACCTCGGCCAGCACGCAGTGCTTCCACACGTCGCCGACGTTGCCGGCGTGAAAGCGATGGCTGTAGTCGGGCGTGGCGGCGGGCTGGTAACGCGAGAGTTCCGTCATGGTGGGGTTTGACTTCCCGGACGATTCAGCTTTTCTTGATCGGTTTGGAAGAGCAGGATCAAGTCGTCGCCCGCCGCGCCAAGCTCGCTCGGCTGAAGGAGCTCGGCTGCGCCGCGTTCCCCAACGATTTCCGGCCGCGCGACAGCGCGGCCGAGCTCGTCGCGCGGCACGGCGCGACGTCCGGCGAAGAGCTCGACGCGACGCCCGTCCCGGTCGCCGTCGCCGGCCGCTTGATGGCGATCCGCGACTTCGGCAAGGCGTCCTTCGCGCAGATGCAGGACCAGAGTGGCCGCATCCAGGTCTACGTCAAGCGCGACGACGTCGGCGAGCGCGACTTCGAGATCTTCCGCCAGCTCGATCTCGGCGACATCGCCGGCTTCGAAGGCCGGCTCTTCCGCACCAAGACCAACGAGCTCACGGTGCTGGCGTCGTCGGTGCGGTATCTGACGAAGGCGCTGCGGCCGCCGCCCGAGAAGTGGCACGGCCTGCAGGACGTCGAGCTCCGCTACCGGCAACGCTACCTCGATCTGCTCGCCAACCCCGACGTCCAACGCGTCTTTCGCGCCCGTGCCGAGATCGTCGCCGGCGTGCGCGCGTTCTTCATCGCGCGCAGCTTTCTCGAGGTCGAGACGCCGATGATGCAGGCGATCGCCGGCGGCGCGCTGGCGCGGCCCTTCGTCACGCACCACAACGCCCTCGACCTCGATCTCTACCTTCGCATCGCACCCGAGCTCTACTTGAAGCGCCTGGTCGTCGGCGGCTTCGACCGGGTGTTCGAGATCAACCGCAACTTCCGCAACGAGGGCATCTCGACCGAGCACAACCCCGAGTTCACCATGCTCGAGTTCTACCAGGCGTACGCGACCTACGAGGATCTGATGGTCCTCACCGAGGAGCTCTTCGGCGAGCTCGCGCGGCGGGTCGGCGGCGCGCTGAAGCTGCCGTACGGCGAGCACGAGATCGACTACACGCCGCCCTGGCCGCGCCTGGCGATGAAGGACGCGGTCGCGCGCTACGCCGGCGTCCCGCGCGCCGACGTCGACGATCCGCAGCGCCTGCGCGCGATCGCCGAGCAACGGAAGATCCCGGTCGCGCCGAGCGCCGGCTACGGCAAGCTCCTCACCGAGGTCTTCGAGAAGACGGCAGAGGCCGCGCTCATCCAGCCGACCTTCATCGTCGACTTCCCGACCGAGGTGTCGCCGCTCGCGCGCCAGAGCGATCGCGATCCGGCCTTCGTCGATCGCTTCGAGCTCTACGTCGCCGGGCGCGAGCTCGCGAACGGCTTCTCCGAGCTCAACGATCCCGACGAGCAGCGCGCTCGCTTCGAGGCCCAGCTGCGCGAGCGCGCCCGCGGCGACGACGAGGCGCACGCGATGGACGAGGACTACATCCGCGCGCTCGAGCACGGCCTGCCGCCGACGGCGGGCGAGGGCCTCGGCATCGACCGCCTCGTCATGCTGCTCACCAACTCGCTCTCGATCCGCGACGTCATCCTCTTCCCGCAGCTCCGCCCCGAGCGCCGGTGAGCGCGCGCGGGCCCTCGCGATCAGCTAGGATTCAGCATGCGCTATGAATTGATGATCGGCCTCCGTTACTTGCGCGCCAAGCGCAAGGAAGGCTTCATCTCCTTGATCACGGTGATCTCGGTGGTCGGCGTGATGATCGGCGTGATGACGCTCAACATCGTGCTCGCGGTGATGACGGGCTTCGAGGAGGACTTGCGCGACCGCATCCTCGGCTTCAATCCGCACGTCGTGGTCACCTCGTACGCGGGCACGATCAAGAACGGCGACGCGGTCGTCGAGAGGATCCGTGCCATGCCGGGCGTCGCCGCGGCTGCCCCGCTCGTCTACAGCCAGGTGATGCTCAGCACCGGCCACAACGTCTCCGGCGTGGTGGTGCGCGGCGTGCCGCCGGAAGAGGACGACGCCGTCGTCGATCTCCGCAACCACCTCAAGTCGGGATCGCTCGCCGGACTCGGCGCGCCCTTCGAGGTGCCGGTCGACGAGGACACCGACGCGCGCGCCGATGGCGCGCCCGCCGATGCGGCGGGCGGCGGCGAGGCGCGCGACGAGGCGCGTGCGCCCGACCAGGCCGGCCGCGCCAAGCACCGCGCCCCGCCGCGCGACGACGCCGTCGAGCCGCGCAAGGTGTCGCTCTCGGGCGTCATCATCGGCCAGGAGCTGGCGCGCCAGCTCGGCGTCGAGCTCGGCGACCCGGTGAGCGTGATCTCGCCGCTCGGGACGCCGTCGCCGGTCGGCATGATCCCGAAGGTGAAGCGCTTCGTCGTCGCCGGGACCTTCGACTCGGGGATGTTCGATTACGACTCGTCCCTCATCTACATGAGCCTGCCCGACGCGCAGCGCTTCTTCTCGCTCGGCGACAGCGTCACCGGCGTCGAGATCCGCGTCACCGACATCTACCAGTCGACCGAGGTCGCCCGCCGCATCGAGCGCGAGCTCGGCGCGCCCTACCACGCCCGCGACTGGATGGAGGTGAACCGCAACCTCTTCCTCGCCTTCAAGCTCGAGAAGGTCGTCTACTTCATCGTGCTGTCGCTGATCGTCCTGGTCGCGGCGTTCAACATCGTCGCGACGCTCATCATGGTGGTGATGGAGAAGCGGAAAGACATCGCCATTCTAAAATCGATGGGAGCGACCAGCGGCAGCGTGGCGCGGATCTTCCTTTTCAAGGGCATGATCATCGCGGTCGTGGGCACCGGGCTCGGCGTCCTGGGCGGCTGGCTCGGCTGCCTGGTCCTCGCGCGCTACCAATTCATCGAGCTGCCGAAAGACGTCTTCTACGTATCGACCGTACCCGTCCGGATGTACCCCGAGAATTTCGTCGCGGTCGCGCTCGCGTCGGTGGTGATCTGTCTCTTGGCCACGATTTACCCGGCGCGGCAGGCCGCAGGTCTGGCGCCGGTGGAAGTGATCCGCTACGAATAGGCGCCGAATTGATCGCGCTGCGCAACGTGACCAAGGAGTACGTCGACGGTCCGCGGGTGGTGCGCGTTCTCACCGGCCTCGATCTCGAGATCGCGCCCGGTGAAAGGGTCGCGATCGTCGGTGAGTCGGGCGTCGGCAAGAGCACGCTGCTGCACATCCTGGGGACGCTCGATCGACCGTCGAGCGGAGAGGTGTGGTTCGATGGTGAGGATCTGGCGAGCAAGAGCGATCGGGAGCTCGCGTCGTTTCGCAATCGGGAGGTGGGCTTCATCTTCCAGTTCCATCATCTCCTGCCCGATTTCACCGCGCTCGAGAACGTGATGATGCCGGCTCGCATCGCCGGCGTCCGTGTCGAGCCCGCCCGCAAGCGCGCCGCCGCGCTGCTCGAGCGCGTCGGCCTCGCCGAGCGCTTCGAGCACAAGCCGGGCGAGCTCTCGGGCGGCGAGCAGCAGCGCGTCGCGGTCGCGCGGGCGCTCATCCAGCAGCCGCGCGTCCTGCTCGCCGACGAGCCGACCGGCAACCTCGACCCGGTGACCGGCGAGGGTGTGCAGGAGCTGCTGATCGAGCTCAACCGCGAGCGGCGGACGACGCTCGTGGTCGTGACGCACAACCGCGGCCTCGCCGACGCGATGGACCGGACGTTGCGACTCGCGGCGGGACGGATCGGCGTCGAGTCGGTGCGCGCGGCGGTATGATCCGCGTCGCGGGGGAGGTGGGGATGCGGTCGGCGTGGCTCCTGTTCGTCGCGGTCGCGCTGCTGGTCACGGCGGCGCACGTGTCCGCGCAAGGGACACCCGGCAAGCGGGTGCAAGGAATCGCTCGCGTCGTGATCGACGGCAACACCAAGGTCGACGAGGAGGCGATCCGCATCCACATCCAGAGCCGCCCGGGCCAGCCGCTCGACCCCGCCACCGTCGACAGCGACGTGCGCGCGATCTACGCGATGGGCTTCTTCAACAACGTCGAGGTCGAGCGCCGCGAGGAGCCCGACGGCACCGTCCTCCTCTTCCACGTCAGCGAGCAGCCGATGATCTTGTCGGTCACGATCGAGGGCAACAAGAAGATCAAGACCGAGGATCTCGAGGCGGCGCTGAAGGTACGTCCGCGTACCGTCCTCGACTCCGAGAAGCTCCGTCGCGGCGTCGCCGACGCGAAGAAGCTCTACGAGGAGAAGGGCTACCTCGACGCGACGATCACGCCGCGCATCGTGCCGTCCGACCCGGCGGGCGAGGTGTCGGTCACCTACGTCGTCGACGAGGGCAAGATCGTCCGCATCCAGCACATCGAGATCGAGGGCAACAAGGCCTTCAGCGACCGCAAGCTGAAGGGCGTGATGACGACCAAGGAGGAGTGGATCCTCTCGCGCTTCACCGGCGCCGGCGTCCTCAACGCCGAGGCCCTGAAAACCGACGCCGAGCGCGTCACCGCCTACTACTACGACAGCGGCTACATCACCGTGCGCGTCGACGAGCCGGTCGTCGAGCGCAAGGAGGACGGACTCTACGTCACGATCAAGGTCGAGGAGGGCGATCCGTACAGCGTCGGCAAGATCGACTTCGCCGGCGACGTCCGCTCCGACCTCGATCTGAGCAAGGACCTGGATCTGAAGTCCGGCGAGACCTTCCGTTCGAGCGAGCTCCGCCAGGACATCCTGAAGCTCACCGACAAGTACGGCGACGTCGGCTACGCCTTCGTCAACATCGAGCCCGAGACCGAGATCGACACGACCAAGAAGATCGTCGACATCACCTACAAGATCGACAAGGGTCCCGAGGTGATGATCGACAAGATCGCGATCACCGGCAACACCAAGACGCGCGACAAGGTGGTGCGCCGCGAGCTCAAGGTCGAGGAGCAGGAGCGCTTCTCCGGCACCAAGCTGAAGAAGAGCCGCGACGCCTTGAACCGCCTCGGCTACTTCTCCGAGGTGAACCTCACCACCCAGCGCGGGCGGAGCGAGGAGAAGCTCGATCTCCTGGTCGACGTCAAGGAAGGGCAGACCGGCGCGCTCACCGCCGGCGCCGGCTTCAGCTCCGCCGACAACCTGCTCTTCAACGCCCGCATCTCCGAGAACAACCTCTTCGGCCGCGGTGAGCGCGTGGTGCTGAACGCCGACTTCGGCAGCATCCGGCAGAACTTCATCGCGAGCTTCACCGAGCCCTACCTCTTCGACGTCCCGCTCGCGGCGACGGTCGACGCGTTCCGCTGGCGCCTCCAGTTCGACGACTTCACGCGCGGCGGCACCGGCGTCGGCGTGCGCGCGACGTACCCCCTCACCGACCTCGGCTACGAGCGCCTCGGGGGGTTCTCGCTCGAGGAGGTCCGGGTCGGCGCCGAGTACCGGCTCGAGGACGCCGAGATCACCGACATCAACCGGCGCTCGCCGCCGAGCGTGGTGCGTGAGGAAGGCAAGAGCCTCACCAGCAGCATCCGGCCGATCATCTCGCGCAACACCCTCAACAGCCTGTTCGACCCGACGCGCGGCTCCACCGAAGAGCTCTCGGTCGAGTACGCCGGTCTCGGCGGCCAGAGCGACTTCTTCAAGGTCGACGCGCGGGCGCGCTTCTACTGGCCGGTCTACAAGTCGAGCCTGCTCGGAACCTTCGTCTACTCGATCGGCGGCGCGGTCGGCTACGGACGGGGCGATCGCGGCAACGGCGGCAACGAGCTGCCGCTCTTCGAGCGCTACTTCCCGGGCGGCATCAACTCGATCCGCGGCTTCCGCACCCGCACCCTCGGCCCCCGCGAGCCGATCCGCGACGCGCAGGGCCGCACGAACGACACCGATCCGATCGGCGGCAGCAACCAGCTCATCATCAACAACGAGCTGATCTTCCCGATCGTCGAGCAGCTCGGGCTGAAGGGCGTCGTCTTCTTCGATACCGGTAATGCCTGGTCGAACGACTCGGCCTTCGACCTCGGCGACTTGCGCTACGCCGTCGGCGGTGGCATCCGCTGGCTCTCGCCGCTCGGCCCGATCCGGGTCGAGATCGGCTTTCCACTCGACCGTCAGCGCAACGAGAAGAGCAGCGTCGTCCTCTTCTCGTTCGGCGCTCCGCTGTAGAAGAATTGAAGGAGGAGTGTTCATGAGAAGGTTGACCCTGTTCCTCGCCGCCGCCGTGATGCTGGTGGCACCCGCGCTTGCGGCCGCGGCGGAGCTCAAAGTCGGTCTCGTCGACGTGCAGCGCGCGCTCAACGAATCGAACGCCGGGAAGAAAGCGAAGGACCAGTTCAAGGTCGAGTTCGACCGCATGCAGAACTCGCTCAAGGGCGAGAAAGACCGCCTCGATCGCCTGAAAGACGACCTCGAGAAGAAGAGCACGGTGTTGAAGGAATCGGAGCGCAAGAACATGGCGGACGACTTCGAGGCCAAGCGGCGCGATCTCCGCCGCAAGCTCGAGGACTCCGACGCCGAGCTGCGCAAGAAGGACTCCGAGCTCACCGGCGACATCCTGAAGCAGCTCGCCGAGGTGATCCAGCAGATCGGCGAGCGCGAGGGGTACACGGTGATCCTGGAGAGCTCGAGCAGCCCGGTGCTCTACGGCTCGAAGTCGATCGATCTCACCGACGAGGTCATCAAAACCTACGACGCGAAGCACTAGCCCGGAGTCGATGCCCGAGCCGGATCCACTCGCCGCCCCGCCGCCGGCCGACCAGCGCGTCGTCGATGCGGAGGCGATCGCGCGCATCCTGCCGCATCGCTATCCGCTCCTCCTCGTCGACCGCGTGGTCGCGCTCGAGGACGGCGTCCGCATCGTCGCGATCAAGAACGTCACCATCGACGAGCCGTTCTTCGCCGGGCATTTCCCCGGCCGGCCCGTCATGCCCGGCGTCCTCATCTGCGAGGCGCTCGCGCAGGCGGGCGCGATCCTGGCGTACCGCTCGCGGAACGGCGTCGCGCCCGGCCGCGTTCTCCTCCTCACCGGCGTCGAGCGCGGCCGCTTCCGCCGTCCCGTCGTGCCCGGCGATCAGCTCGAGCTCGAGGTGCAGTCGCTGCAACGCCACCCGCCGCTCTGGCGCATGCGCGGCAAGGCGCGCGTCAACGGTGCCGTCGTCGCCGAGGCCGACTTCACGGCCAGCGAGGCGCCGGCCGACGAGCATGCGCCCGACATCCACCCGACCGCGATCGTCGCCGCCGGCGCCGAGCTCGCGCCCGGCGTCCGCATCGGGCCGTACGCGGTGATTGGGCAGCACGTCAGGATCGGGACCGGCACGACGGTCGGCTCGCACGCGGTGATCGAGGGCCGCACCACGATTGGACGGGAGAACCGCATCTTCCAGTTCGCCAGCGTCGGCGCCGAGCCGCAGGACTTGAAGTATCACGGCGAGGAGAGCCGGCTCGAGATCGGCGATCGCAACATCATCCGCGAGTTCGCGACCCTCAACCCCGGCACCCAGGGCGGCGGCATGCTCACCTCGGTCGGCGATCAGAATCTTCTCATGGTCTACTCGCACGTCGCGCACGACTCGCACATCGGCAACCACTGCGTGCTCGCCAACAGCGCGACGCTCGCCGGCCACGTGACGCTCGAGGATTACGTCATCGTCGGCGGCCTGGTCGCGATCCACCAGTTCGTGCGCGTCGGCGAATCGGCGCTGCTCGGCGGCGGCTCGATGGTGATCCACGACGTGCCACCGTTCTGCACCGCCTCGGGCGACCGCGCGACCTTGCGCGGCCTGAACGCGGTCGGCCTCAAGCGCCGCGGCTTCGGGCCCGAGCGCGTGCGCGCGATCAAGCGCGCCTACCGGATGCTCTTTCTCTCCGACCAACCGTTCGCCCAGGCGCAAGCGGTCGCGGCAGCCGAGCTCGGCAACGAGCCGGACGCCGCACGCATGCTCGCCTTCATCGCCGCGTCGACCCGCGGCGTCGCGCCGGCGGCGCGCCGCGACGGGTCGGAGGACGAGTCGTCGGCGGAGTGAGGACGCGCGCCGCGCTGGCGCCGGCTGGTCCGATGCGCCATCACTGAGGCAGGCATGGATCGCATCGGCCTCATCGCCGGGAACGGGCGTTTTCCGCTTCTCTTCGCCGAGACCGCCCGCAGTTACGGCATCGACGTCGTCGCGGTCGCGCACCAGGGCGAGACGCCGCCCGAGATCGCCGATCTCGTGAACGAGCTCACTTGGGTGCGGGTCGGTGAGCTCGGGAAGATCATCAAGGCCTTCAAGAAGGCCGGGGTCGGCCGCGCGGTGATGGCGGGCGGGATCAAGAAGCCGAAGCACTTGACCGACTTCCGACCCGACTTTCGCGGCGCCGCGTTCATCGCCAAGACCCGGAGCCTGAAAGACGACGTCCTCTTGCGCGGCATCGCCGCCGAGCTCGAGCGCGACGGCATCACCATCGTCGAGTCGACGCTCTTCCTCGGCGACCTGGTGCCGTCGGCGGGCACGCTGACGCGCACCGAGCCGCGGAAGAGCGATTGGGAGGACGTCCGCTTCGGCTTCGCCGTCGCCAAGGACATCGGCCGCTGGGACATCGGGCAGAGCGTCGTCGTGAAGGACGGTGCCGTGATCGCGGT
Organism: Binatia bacterium; assembly: GCA_041485125.1. Classification (GTDB taxonomy): domain Bacteria; phylum Desulfobacterota; class Binatia; order UTPRO1; family UTPRO1; genus JBGPIT01. The sequence goes on from JBGPIT010000077.1 coordinate 15,217, forward strand.
CGAGGGCATCGAGGGCACCGACGCCGCGATTCGGCGCGGCGGCGCGATCGGGCGCGGCGGCGTGGTGGTGGTGAAGGTGAGCAAGCCGACGCAGGACCTCCGCTTCGACGTGCCGGCGGTCGGCGCGATGACGATCGCGGTGATGCACGAGGTCGGTGCGACCGTCCTCGCGCTCGAGGCCGGCCGCACCATCATGCTCGACCGCGGCGCGCTCCTCGCCGCCGCCGACGCGGCCGGCATCGCCGTCGTTGCGCTCACCGCCGCCGACGCCGAGGCGGCGGGCGCGCGCCGATGAGTCGCGTGTCGCGGACAGCGCGATGACGGCGCCGCTCCGCGCCGGGGTGGTCGGCGTCGGCCACCTCGGCCGCTTCCACGCCGAGAAGTAC
>JBGPIT010000078.1:0-15399 GCA_041485125.1 Binatia bacterium
CACCGCAACTTGGGCTGGACGCTAAACGATGCCTCCAACGTTGTCAATAGATATCTCCGCATCAGCACTGCTCCTCGCCGGCGCAACCGCTGCGTATTCCGCCGCAGCGACGATCACGAGCGCCGAGCGTCATGATCGAGACGAAGCGCGACGATCAACTGGTTCATATCCGGCCACAACGGCGCCTCGAACGTCAGCTCCTCCCCACGCTCGGGGTGGACGACGGTGAGCGACCGCGCGTGCAACGCCTGGCGCGCGATGAGCGGCGTGCCGGTGCTCCGCCCGTACACCGCGTCGCCGACCACCGGATGGCCGCGCGCCGCGAGGTGCACGCGGATTTGATGCGTGCGGCCGGTCTCTGGCATCGCGTCGACGAGTGTGGTCGCGGCGAAGCGCTCGCGGACGCGCACCCGCGTGAGCGCGGCCCTTCCGCGCCGCGCGCGCGTCGACATGCGCTTGCGCTCGACGGGGTGGCGGCCGATCGGCGCATCGATCACGAGCTCGTCCTGGCGCATCACGCCATGCACGACCGCGACGTAGCGTTTGCCGACGGTGCGGTCGTGGAACTGCCGCGCCAGATGCTCGAGCGCGCGCGTCGTCCGCGCGATCACGATCACACCGGAGGTATCGCGATCCAGGCGGTGTACGATGCCGGGTCGCGCATCGTCGCTCGACGGCAGCCGGCCCCAGCGGTGGAGCAACGCGTTCACCAGCGTGCCCTGCCAGCGTCCGGGCGCGGGATGGACGACCATGCCGGGCGCCTTGTTGATCGCGATCACGAGCTCGTCCTCGTACAGCACGTCGAGCGGCAGGTCCTCCGGCGCCGCGACCGCCGGCGCGGGCCGCGGCACCTCGACGTCGATGCGCTCCCCCGCGCGGAGCGCGTAGCCCGGCTTGCGGGCGCTGCCGTCGACCGTGACCAGACCGCGATCGATCAGCTGCCGCACCTGCGAGCGCGACAGCGCGACGGAGCTCGCGGCGACGAAGGTGTCGAGCCGCGTACCGGCGCCGCCCGCGTCGACGACGAGGCGATGGCTCGGCACGCTCAGGACTGCGGCGCGAGAATCGCGCGGGTGCGCTCGACGTCGAGACGGATCTGGTCGACCAGCGCGGCGACCGAGTCGAACGCCACCTCGCCGCGCAGCCGCTCGACGAACGACACGCCGAGGCGGCGACCGTAGAGATCGCCGCTGAAATCGAGGAGGTGCACCTCGAGCGTGCGCGGCGCGTCCGGCCCGAAGGTCGGGTTGTGACCGATGTTGGCGGCGCCCGCGACTTGCGTGCCGCCGACGTCGGTACGCACGGCATAGACGCCGTCGGGCGGAAACATGCCGGCACGCACCGCGATGTTCGCGGTCGGAAAGCCGAGCGTCACGCCGCGCCGCTTACCCGCGACGACGCGTCCCGCGAGTAGGTGCGGCCGGCCGAGGAGTGTCGCGGCGAGCCGCATGTCGCCGGCGGTGATCGCGCGACGGATCGCCGAGCTCGAGACCTCGTGACCGTCGACCGCGACCGGCCCGATCACCTCGACCTCGAAGCCGAGACGCGCGCCGAGCTCCTGCAGCAAGGCGGCGTTGCCGCGCCGCTCGCGGCCGAAGCTCACGCTGTGGCCGACGACCAGCTTCGAGGCGCCGACCGCGCCGGCGATGAAGCGCTCGACGAACTCCTCGGCGGGCAATGTCGAGAACGCACGCGTGAAGCGCTGCAGCAGCACGACGTCGATGCCGCTCGCGGCGATCAAGGTCAGCTTGTCGCGCAGCGACGTCAGCGCGGGCGGCGCGTGCTCGGGCCGGAGCACGGCCATCGGGTGCGGCGTGAACGTCATCGCGATCGCGTCGCCGCCGCGTCGCCGGGCCTCGGCGACGACACGCGCGAAGATCGCCTGATGGCCGCGGTGAACGCCGTCGAAATTGCCGAGCGTCAGGACCGGCGCGGCGAAGCGGCGCGAGCAGGACGTGCTGTGGCGTATGACATCCACTTACGCGCCGAGCGTCTGAAGCTTCTCTTTTGCCTCCGTCGCCTCCGGCGAGGCAGGGTAGTCGTTCACGACTTTTTGAAAGGCGAGCTTGGCCTCGCTCTTGTTGCCCATTTGCAGAAACGCATAGCCGATCTTCAGCACCGCGGCCGGCGCGCGGTCGTTTTTCGGATATTTCTGCCGCACGTCGTTGTATTGGAGGATTGCCTGATAGTAGTCGCCGAGCATGTAGTACGACTCGCCGATCCAGTAGAGCGCGTTCGGCGCGAACGGCGAGGTGGGAGTAGCGCGCAGGAACTCGCGGAAGCGCTGGATGGCGCGGTCGTACGCGCCTTCGCGCAGCAGCGACAAGCCGCGGCGATAGTCGTCCGGCACCTCGCGTGCCTCTTCCTTCGCGAGGTCGGTCGCGGCGATCTCCGGCTTGTCGGATGCGGGGCGGCGCGCCGCCGGCGGCACCGGCGTCATGTCGCCCGACTCGCCTCCCGGCGTGGTCGGCGCCCCGCCGGCGTGCTCTTCGAGCGCGGCGACGCGGCCCTCGAGCGTCGCGAGCCGGCTCTCCGCCGGCTTGGCCTGACTGGTGTGCTGGACCTCCTCGAGGCCGCCGCGCACGGTCGAGATCGAGCGCTGCAGCGCCTCGACGCTCGCGCGCGTGTCGGCGAGCTGGGTGCGGATGCGGCGCTGCTCCGATTGAATGTCTTGCAGCTCCGCTTGGGTGGCGCAGCCGGCGGTCGTGAGAATGAAGGTCGCGAGGATCGCGAAGCGGCTCAGCCGATGCACGGTCGTGCTCTTAGCATCCGGCCTGGTCCCGAACAAATAACGCGGGATCGGCGGGCAAAGACAGAAGCGGCGGCCGCCGGCAACGCACCGAGGACCGCCGCGCCGGAATCACGATGCCGCGTTACTCGGAAGGCGGCACGAAGTGCACGCGACGGTTCCGTTGGTAGCAGGACTCGGTGGCCTCACGGCAGATCGGCAGCTCCTCGCCGTAGCTGATGGTCGAGAGCCGGCCGGCGGAGACGCCGAGCGACACCAAGTAGTCTTTCGCCGCCTTCGCGCGACGCGCGCCGAGCGCAAGGTTGTACTCGACGGTCCCGCGCTCGTCGGTGTGGCCTTCGATCTCGGTGCGGGCGCGCGGGTTCTCCTTCAGCCACTCCGCGTTGGCGGCGAGGACGTCGCGGGCCGGGCCGTCGAGCTCCGAGGAATCGTACGCGAAAGACACGTCCTTCAGGACGCCGCCTTCCTCCGGTCCGAGACCCTTGCGGTAGCGATCGAGGCTGCCGCGCCCCTTCAGCGACTCCTCACCGCCGGCGCCGTTGCCGTACGCCGCGTCTTCGGTCGTGCTCGTCTTCTTCTTTTTCGAGCAGCCGGCGACCGGAACGACGAGACAGCAGGCGAGAAGCACTGCGGTGAGCTTAGTGGACCGCACCATGGAACCCCTCCTCCACAACGATGCGCGCTTCATTAATGGAGCCAGCGCGACCAGGCGGGAGTGCTATCATCGCCTCCCGGTGGGGTCAATCGACTTTGATGCGCGCCGCTCACATCCGACATGTAGATCGCGCCGCTGCCGTCACGCGTCGAGCTGAAAATCAGATACCGACCGTCGGGTGACCACGACGGATCCTCGTTGCTGCCGCGCGACGACGTCACCTGCTTCGACTCGCCACCGGAAACGTCGGTCGTGAAGATCTGGAAGCGACCGCCGCCGCGACTCGCGTACGCGATCTTGTCCCCCTTCGGCGACCACGCCGGCGAGGTGTTGTAGTTGCCCTGGAAGCTCACGCGCCGCGCTGAAGCACCCTCCGCGTCGGTGATGTAGATCTGCGGCCCGCCGCCGCGATCGGAGCAAAAGACGATCGAGCGTCCGTCGGGCGACCAGGACGGCGACACGTCGATCGCGCGGTCGTTGGTGACCCAATGGATAAGCTCGCCGTTCGGGTCGATGAGCGCGATGTCGGTCTGTCCTCCGTGATCGAGCGCGACCGCGATCGCCTTCCCGCCCGGCGACCAGTGCCCGCCGAGGTTCAAGCCGCCGCGCGAGGAGATCTGCCGCGGTTGGCCGCCACCGAAGGGCGCGCTGAAAAGGCTCGGGTTGCCGGCACGGTACGACGTGAAAACGAGCGAGCTCGCGTCCGGGCTCCAGCTCGGCGAGAGCGCGATGCTCTGGTCGCGCGTGACGGGACGCAGGTCGCCGCCGTCGAGCGACATCGTGTAGATCTCCTTGAAGCGGCCGTTCCGTCGCGACGCGAAGGCGATCCGCGAGTCGAAGGGGCCGCGCTCGCCGGTGAGCTGCAGCATGATCTCGTCGGCGCAGCGGTGCGCAATCTGTCGCAGATCGTCGGCGCCGCCGCGGTAGCGCTTGCCCGCGAGCTGCGACTGTCGGGCGACGTCGAAGATGCGCGCCTCGACCGTGAGGTCGTCGCCGCTGCCTTCGATCGTCCCCTTCACCAGCGCAAGGGCGCCGATCGTCGACCAGTCCTTGAAGTCGATGGTCTCGGCGGTGACGCCCGACTGCTGCGCGTCCTCGAGGTAGGCGCTGCGGTCGATGACCTTGAAGAAGCCGGAGCGATCGAGATCCTTGGCGACGATGTCGGCGAAGCGCCCGCCGTCGCGCGCATTGCCTTTGAGCGGCGAGACCGCGATCGGATAGCTCGTCGCGCCCGGCCCGACGATCGTGCCGCGCACCTGCGCGCTCGCCGATGTCGCCGCGGCGACGACGATGACGACGAGCGCCGCGGCAGTGGTGCGGCTCTTCTTCTGCTCTTGCATCAACCCTCCTCGCGCTCGCGCGCGTGTCATGCCGCTCAACCGCTCGGCTTTCGCAAGTCGGCGGGACGGAACGTCAGCTCGACGTCGGCGAAATCTTTGCGGTACGCCTCCGGCGGCGGCCCGAGTGGACTCGCGCGTCGCACGGCGCGCTCGACCGAGGTGTCGTAGCCGGGATCGCCGGAGCGCTCTGTCAGTCGAAGATTGGTGACCTCACCCGTGTCGAGGATCGAGAAACGAACGGTGACGCGCAAGTCGGTCCGGTCGCCCACGTACGCCCAGCTCTCCTTAATACGGTTCAGCATCTGGTTGTAGTACATCACGAACTCGAGACCGCGGACGGTGCCGCCGCCACCCGGCCCCTCGCCACCGACGCCGGGAGGACGATCGAGCGAGCGCTCGGTGCCGCCCATGCCGCCGCCCTCGCCCGGCCGGCCGGCGCCCGCACCGCCGCGCTGACTTGCCTTGGTCTCGACGTCCTTGATCGCGGCGCTGAGCTGGCGATCGAGATCGGCGCCTTGCTCACGCTCGTGCGGCGCCTTCGTCCGCTCGTCGCGGCGGTCGGCGCTCTCGTCGGGCCGCTCCTCGCGCGCGACGCGGAGCTGGCTCGTCTCCGTCGGTGCGGGCCGCTGCGCGAGCACCCGTGCGGCGGTCGCCGTCGCCTGCGCCTTCGCGATCACGGCGGTCGCCGTCGCGCGCGGCGTCGCGGCGACCCGCGGCGTCTGCGTCACGACGCGCGTCGCCGGCACGCGCGTCGCCGGCGCCTTCGTCGCCGGCAGCTTCGTCGGCTGCGGGCGCGGCGGCGGCGTCTCGACCTTGATCGGCACGCCGTCTTGGTCGTCGGGCGCCGGCGGCTGCTCGGCCTTCGCGACGACTTGGGGCTCTTCCTTCGCGGGCGGCGGCGGAGGAGGCGGTGGTGGCGGCGGAGGTGGTGGAGGGGGTGGCGGCGGTTGGCGACGCGACGCGGGTGGACCGCCGCCGATCGGACCGGCGAGCAGCTTCCCGCCGAGCGCGCTCGGATCGACGACCTCGACCGTGTACGCGGTCGGCGGCGGCGGCGCGATCCGATGCGGCGCGAGCAGGATCAGGAGGATCGCGACGATATGCAGCGCCGTCGACAGGCCCGCGGCCGAGAGGAACGAGCGGTCGAGCCCGCGCCGATCGGCACCGCGGCGACGTTGCGGATCGGGCATCGATCACTTCGTCTCGGCCGGTGGCTCCGTCACCATTCCCAGCCGAGAGATGCCGGCCTCCTTGATCGCCGCGATCACCCGGACGACGTCGCCGTAGGGCACCGTGCGGTCGGCGCGCAGCAGCACCTGATGATCGGGCCGCGCCTGATTCACGGCGACGAGCTTGCCGCGCAGCTCGTCGAGCGCGATCGGGTTGTCGTTCAAGTAGACCGTGCCGTTTTTCGCGATCCCGACCACGAGAGGATCCTCGTTGCCGGCGAGCGGCGCCGCCCGCGTCTTCGGCAGCTCGACCGCGACGCCCTGCTGGATGATCGGCGCCGTCACCATGAAGATCACGAGCAGGACCAGCATGACGTCGACGAGCGGCGTCACGTTGATCTGCGCGATGCTGCCGCTGCTGTTCCGGCTATCGAATGCCATCGACGTCGCTCACTTGAGGAAATGCCGCTCGGCGATGTTGAGGAACTCCGAGGCGAAGTTGTCCATGTCGGCGGCGAGCACCCGCACCTGCCCGGCGAAATGATTGTACGCGATGACCGCGGGGATCGCCGCCGCGAGACCGATCGCGGTCGCGATCAGCGCCTCCGAGATGCCGGGCGCGACCGCCTGGATGCTCGACGACTGCGTCACGCTGAGGCCGCGGAAGGCGTTCATGATGCCCCACACGGTGCCGAAGAGACCGACGAAGGGGGCAGCGCTCGCGGTCGTCGCGAGGAAGGTCAGCGAGCGCTCGAGCTTGGTCTGCTCCTGCGTCGCGGCGCGCTTCATCGCGCGCTCGACGTTCTCGACGCCGCCGAGGTCGGTCGACATGTCGTCCCCCGGCTCCGACTGCCGCTTCGCGCGCGTGATCCGGACCAGCTCCTGGTAGCCGGCGCGGAAGACCTGTGCGACCGGGCTTTCCTTCAAGTCGAGGCTCGCGGTGTTGATCGCGGTCAGGTTCTTCGCGTCCCAGAAGATGTCGATGAAGCGCTCCGACTCGCGCTCCGCGCGGCGGATCTGGCGCGCCTTCATGAAGATGATCGTCCAGCTGATGACCGAGAAGCCGAGGAGGAGAAGCAGGACGAACTGCACCACCGCGCCCGCGCCGGTGACCATCTGGGTGATGGTCTCCTGCGGGTGCGGAATCGTCAGCGGCTCGGATTGGACGGACAACGCACGGACGGCGGAAAACCACATGCTCACCTCACCCACGCATCCCAACACACACCACCCGTCCATGTCTCGGAAGGCCGTGAGCACCATGCCAACAAGGCGACAAGACAGTCAATGATGGCGCACTCGCTCGATTGACTGTCCGAACATGCCGTTCTATACGCCCGTGCTTACCCCGCAGCTGTCAGGAGGAAACCCCCATGGCCGTGCGAGTCGGGATCAACGGCTTCGGCCGTATTGGACGAAACGTCTATCGCGCCTGCCTCGACGAGGCCGGGCTCGAGTTCGTGGCGGTGAACGACATCACCGACGCCGCGACGCTCGCCCACCTCCTGAAGTACGACTCCGTCCACGGCCGCCTGAAGGCGGAGGTGAAGCACGACAAGGGCTCGCTGACCGTCAACGGTAAGCAGGTGAAGGTGCTCGCCGAGCGCGATCCGGGCGCGCTGCCGTGGAAGAGCCTCGGCGTCGACGTCGTGCTCGAGTGCAGCGGTCACTTTACCTCGAAGGACAAGGCGGCGAAGCACCTCGAGGCGGGCGCCAAGAAGGTGCTGATCTCGGCGCCGGCGAAGGGCGTCGACCTGACGCTCTGCTACGGCGTCAACGAGAAGATGTACGACCCCGCGAAGCACCACGTGCTCTCGAACGCGTCGTGCACGACCAACTGCCTCGCGCCGGTCGCGAAGGTGCTGCACGACAATTTCAAGATCCGCCGCGGCCTGATGACGACGATCCACTCGTACACCAACGATCAGCGCATCCTCGACCTGCCGCACGAGGATCTGCGTCGCGCCCGCGCCGCCGCGCTCTCGATGATTCCGACGACGACGGGCGCCGCGAAGGCGGTCTCGCTGGTCCTGCCGGAGCTCGAGGGCAAGCTCGACGGGATGGCGGTGCGCGTCCCGACGCCGAACGTCTCGCTCGTCGATCTCACCGCCGAGCTCGAGAAGAACGCGAGCGCCCAAGACATCAACGCCGCCATGAAGAAGGCCGCCGAGGGCCCGCTGAAGGGTATACTCCACTACAGCGACGAGCCGCTCGTTTCCGTCGACTTCAACGGCACGCCGTACTCGTCGATCTTCGACGCGGAGCTGACGCGCGTGATCGACGGCAACTTCATCAAGGTGCTGTCGTGGTACGACAACGAGTGGGGCTTCTCGAATCGCATGCGCGACGTCGCCCTCCTCCTCGGTCGCGGCCTCCGCTGAGGCGGGCGCGCCTTTCCATGGCGCTGCGCTACATCGACAGCCTCGACCTCGCCGGCAAGCGGACCTTCATCCGCGCCGACCTGAACGTGCCGTTGAAAGACGGCACGATCACCGACGCGACCCGCATCGAGGCCGCGCTGCCGTCGATCAAGTGGACCGTCGCGCAAGGCGGCCACGTGATCCTCGCGTCGCACCTCGGTCGGCCGAAGGGCAAGCCCGATCCGAAGTACAGCTTGAAGCCCGTCGCGGCGGAGCTGCAGGAGCTCCTGCACCTGAAGGTGCTGCTCGCACCCGACTGTGTCGGGCCCGAGGTCGAGCGCATGGCCGCGAGCCTCGATCGCCGCGAGGTGCTCCTGCTCGAGAACCTGCGCTTCCATCCCGAAGAGGAAAAGAACGATCCCGCGTTCGCACGCCAGCTCGCCGCGCTCTGCGAGGTCTACGTCAACGACGCCTTTGGCGCCGCGCACCGCGCCCATGCCTCGACCGAGGGCATGGCGCACCTCGTGCCCGTCCGCGCCGCCGGCTTTCTCATGAAAAAGGAGATCGAGGCGCTCAGCAAGATCACCCACGATCCGAAGCGGCCGGTCGTCGTGATCCTCGGCGGCGCCAAGGTGTCGGACAAGATCGGCGTCATCGACCACTTGATGACCAAGGTCGACACCATTCTGATCGGCGGCGCGATGGCCTACACCTTCCTCCGCGCGCAAGGCCACGAGATCGGCGACTCGCTCTTCGAGGAGGACCGCCTCGAGATCGCGCGTGACGTTCTCGCCCGCGCCGGCTCGCACGACATGGCGCAGCTGCGGCTCCCCGTCGATCATCTCGTCTCCTCCGACATCAACGGCGCCGCGCCTGCACAGGAGATCGGCATCGACATCCCCGACGGCATGAAGGGCGTCGACATCGGCCCGAAGACGATCGCCGCCTACCGCGCCGAGATCGCGAAAGGTCGGACGATCTTCTGGAACGGCCCGATGGGCATCTTCGAGGTCGAGGCGTTCAGCCGCGGCACGATGACGATCGCGAATGCCGTCGCCGACAACAAAGAGGCGATCAGCGTCGTCGGCGGCGGCGACTCGATCGCCGCGCTCATGAAGTCGGGCCGCGCCGACGACATCACCCACATCTCGACCGGCGGCGGCGCGGCGCTGGAATTTCTCGAAGGCCGGAACCTGCCCGGCATCGTCGCGCTCGAGCAGTGAGGAAGGTCGACTACTGATGAAGAAACCCGCCGGACGCCGGCCGCTCATCGCCGGCAACTGGAAGATGCATACGACGCGCGCCGAGGGCGTCGCGCTGGTGGAGGCGTTGAAGCCCGCGGCCGCCGGCGCGCGCGACCGCGAGGTCGTCGTCGCTCCGCCCTACACCGGCCTCGAGAGCGTCGGACGCGCGCTCGCCGGCACACCCATCGGCATGGCCGGCCAGAACCTGCACTGGGAGCCGAAGGGCGCCTTCACCGGCGAGATTTCCGGCGAGATGCTGAAGGAGGTCGGCTGCGCGTACGTGATCATCGGCCACTCCGAGCGCCGCCAGTACTTCGGCGAGACCGACGAGACCGTGCGGCAGAAGATCGCCGCCGCGCTCCGCGCCGAGCTGAAGCCGATCGTCTGCATCGGCGAGACGCTCCGCGAGCGCGAGGGCGACAACACCATGCCCATCATCGAGCGTCAGGTGCGCGACGGCCTCGCCGACTTCAGCAAAGAGATCGTCCGCGGCCTCACCCTCGCCTACGAGCCGATCTGGGCGATCGGCACCGGGCAGACCGCGACGCCCGAGCAGGCCGAGGAGGTGCATGCGGTGATCCGCGGGCTCCTCCACGGGCTCGCCGGTGACACCGGCGGCGAGCTAGTTCGCATCCTCTACGGGGGCAGCGTCAAAGCCGACAACATCGACGCGCTGATGGCGCAACCGAACATCGACGGCGCGCTCGTCGGCGGCGCCAGCCTCGACCCCGAGTCGTTCACTCGCATCATTCAGTTTCGCGCCTGACGCCGAAGGAGTATGAAAGAGCCATGTACATTCTGATCACGATCATCCACGTGCTCGCGTGCTTCGTCCTCGTCCTCGTCGTCCTCCTCCAGGCCGGCAAGGGCGCCGACATCGGCGCCGTCTTCGGCGGCGCGAGCTCGACGATTTTCGGCAGCAGCGGCGCGGGCAACTTCCTCACCAGACTCACCACCGCCGCCGCGATCGTCTTCATGGCGACGTCGCTCGCGCTCACGTACGGCACGACTCACAGCACGACCTCGACGATCATGCCCGAGAGCAGCGTCGCGCCGGCGGTCAACGACTCCGCGCCGGGCGGCCCCGGAGCGGCGGCCGACGATGAGGCCGCGAACGTTGCCGACAGCGGTGCGGCCGGTGATGAAGCACCCGCCCCCGCGGCCGACGCGAACAGCGGCGAAGCCGCGAAGCCCGCGGACGAAGCGGCCGCGCCGAACGCCCCCGCCGCGCCGTAGTCGCCAAGCGGCTCGTGGAACGAGCCGCCGTCAGCGCACGAACGCGAGGACGATCTCGATCACGATCAGGAGGATGATCGCGATCTCGAGCAGCTCCGCACGCGCCGTCGCCGCCCGGTCGGCGAAGACGTCCGAGATCTTCTGGATCAGCTCGAGCTTACCGTCGACGCTGCGCTGCCACTCGTCGAGGTGAAGGCGCGCCGCCGTCCGCGCGTAGATCTTGGTGAGGTAGAGATCGCCGACGAGCTTGAGCGCGTTGGTGAGGCGCTCGCGCAGGGTCGCCGTGTCGAGGCGCAGCTCCGAGAGCTCCCGCACCCGCACCACCGTGCGGCTGAGCGCGAACGTGCGGCGGCCTCGCCCCACGTGCTCGTAGAGCGAGTTGATGCGGCGGTCGAGCATGCCGTCGAGGAAGCGCAGCTCGAGCAGCTGCACGTTCAGCAGCTCGAGGACGTTCAGCGCCTCCTCGTAGTCCTGGTCGGAGATGAGCGCGACGTTCCAGTCGGTGACGACCAGATCGTCGGGCGTGTAGACGACCGCGGTCCGAAGAACGTCGTCGGTCTCGCTCGCGCTGAGCAGCGCCGTCTCGCAGTGCACCGCCCGCGCCAGCACCTCACGGTACTCCGCAAGCAGCGCCTCGGCCGCGATCGGCGGCTCGAAGCGCGCCACCTGCACGACGAAGTAGTCCTCGACGAGTCCGCTACCGTCGAGCTGCGGCCGTGACACCGCCGGCGCGATTCGGGGAAACGCTTGCCGGAGCACGTCACGCGCTTGCGTCTCGAGCCCCGCGCCGGTGGCAAGCGCCGCCGTGATCCCCGGCAGACTCGCGAGCTCCACGCCGTCGAACGGCATCCCGAAGACCGTCGTCACCGCGCCGAACTCGTGGACGCGAAGCGAGACCGTCGATCGCACCGGCCGCTCGATCAGCATCACGTCCCGATCCTCCAGCGGCACCACCAGCGGCGGCGACGAGTACTGCACGTGCGCCGGCGCGATCTTCCGGCCGCTCATCGACGCCCGCACCCCCTCCGGCAGCTCGCGCCGCAGCCGATCGAGGTCGATCTCGTAGCCGACGTCGAACGAGAAGAACGCGAACAGCCGGCCCGCCGCGATGCGCATGCGGCGATCTTGGCTCCCATGCGTGCGCTGGTGCAACGCGCCGAGCGGGTCAACGCCTCCCGCCACCGCGCGACGCCGCTGCAGACTCGACAGGTTCGCGGTCCGATGCTACGGATTCACTCGCTGTCACGCGAGGATGGCGGAATGGCAGACGCGCTAGTTTGAGGGGCTAGTGGGGTAACACCCGTGGGGGTTCAAGTCCCCCTCCTCGCACTCGACGTCCTCCATCGTCGTCCATCGGAGATCGCGGGCGTTCGATCCTCTTGCGCCCTGCCGTCCGCCACAAGTCGTCATCGGTCGCGTAGGCGACGTAGCGATCGGCGGTCTCGCGCAAAATCCGGTTCCGATGCCCCGTAACAGTAGCCGTGTCCTTTTGCGAAGCGATGAAAGTGGACGCGCCGATCGTCGAAGCCGCGCACCACGGCCTCGGTGCGATCGTCGCAGCCGTCGCCGACGACGTCAGGCGCTCGCGGCGTGCGAGCAGCGATCGCTCGATCTCGTCGCGACCCGCTCGGCGCACGTCAGAGCCTCGGGTGACGTCGATCCGCACTTCTTCGCCTTCGACTGGCGCCGCGGCGCGGTGGCCTGGGCGACGACTTCATGAAGGTCTTCCGGGTATGACGGCGCCGCGGGGCGCGGCCGATTTGAGCGAAGTTAGTCAAGTTATCGCATTCTTGTAACTTGCCTAAGAATCTCCTAAACTCCCGACGTGGATCGGATTAGGAACCCGTTTGCCCCCGGCGCGGGGATGCCGCCCCCGGAACTGGCCGGCCGCGACGAGCTGCGTGAAACCATTCGCGTGGCACTGGAGCGGGTGCGCTTGGGCCTTCCGAGCAAGAGCATCCTGATGGTCGGACTGCGGGGTGTCGGCAAGACCGTCCTGCTCGACCGCATGCGCGAGGACGCCGAGGCTTCCGGTCTACAGACCCTGCGCGCCGAAGCGCCCGAGAACCGATCCCTGCCCGCACTACTGGCGCCAGAATTGCGGATCGCGTTGTTACGGCTGTCGCGGAACGAGCAGGCCAAGGGACTGGCTACGCGCGCGCTGCGAGGGCTTGCGGGCTTCGCCAAGGCGCTCAAGATCAAGTACCAGGATATCGAGGTTGGTCTCGATTTCGATCCCGAACCTGGCCTCGCCGACAACGGCGACCTAGAGCATGACCTGCAGGCGCTGCTTGAGGCGGCTGGCGCCGCGGCAAAGAAGGCCGGGACCGCGCTCGTGCTGTTCATCGACGAGCTGCAATACGTCGAAGAGGTACAATTGGCGGCGCTCATCGTGGCACTGCATCGCGCGGCGCAGCGCCGCCTCCCCGTCGTGCTCGTGGGTGCCGGCCTGCCCCAGCTTCGAGGGCAGATGGGCCGGGCGAAGTCCTACGCCGAGCGCCTGTTTGACTTCCCCGAGATCGGACCGCTTCCCGACGCCGAGGCTAAGATCGCCATCGCCAAGCCTGCCCGGGCACAGGGCATCGAGGTGAATGAGGACGCCCTTCGGGCCGTCGTGGAGCAGACGCGTGGGTACCCATATTTTCTCCAGGAGTGGGGCAAGCACGCGTGGGACACCGCCGCGATGTCACCAATCACCCGCGATGATGTGGAGCAGGCGTCGACAGCAGCGCTCGCAGCGCTCGACGAGAGCTTCTTCCGCGTGCGATTCGACCGCCTGACACCGGCCGAGAAGCGCTATCTGCGCGCGATGGCGGAGCTTGGACCTGGGCCGCACCGTTCTGGTGACATCGCGGACGAACTCGGCCGCAAAGTGACATCGCTCGGTCCGACACGAAACCAGCTAATCGCCAAGGGCATGATCTGGAGCCCGAGCCACGGCGACACGGCATTCACGGTGCCGCTGTTCGACGAGTTCATGCGCCGGATCATTCCCGGCGATGATTGGCGGACCGGATAGACGAGCCGCGACTCGATGCGCGCGGCGACTACCACTCAGACGGAATTCCGCATCGCCGACACCTTCGCCGACAGCCTCACGCGTCTGACGGGTGAGGAGCAGAAGGCCTTCAAGACGACCGCATTCGACTTGCAGCTCAATCCGGCCAACCCCGGCATGAGCTTTCACAAGCTCGACAAGCCGAAGGACAAGAAGTTCTGGTCGGTGCGGGTGAGCGGCGACATCCGATTGATCGTGCACAGGAGCGAGGCAAGCCTCTTGCTCTGTCCTCAAACAAATCCTCTGCTTCTGAATCCATCGTCCTTGTGGCGGTCAAAGCGGGGGTGCCGCCGCGGGCGCCGTTGCCGTCGGCCTGTTCGGGGGGTCGGGACCGTGGGCGCCGACTGCGTTTGGGCCGACTGCCTTTGTTGTTGACGCCACGGCAGCGGGCGACGTACCTCGGAGCAGACGGCAGGGCGCAAGAGAATCGAACGCCCGCGATCTCCGATGCACGACACGGTAACGGTCGTACTCCCGACCCACAATCGGCCCCACACGATCGCCTACTCGATCGCCGCCGTGCTGCGACAGACGCACGCATCGCTGGCGCTGCACGTCGTCGGCGACGGCTGCGACGACCGCACCGAGGCCGTGGTGCGCGGCTTCGACGATCGGCGCGTCCACTTTCATCGCTTCGCGAAAGGACACGGCTACGGTTACGGGCATCGGAACCGGATTTTGCGCGAGACCGCCGATCGCTACGTCGCCTATGCGACCGACGACGACTTGTGGCTTCCGGATCACCTGGAGCACGCGCTCGCGGCGTGCGAGCAGCGATCGCTCGATCTGGTCGCGACCCGCTCGGCGCACGTCCGGGCCTCGGGCGACGTCGATCCGCACTTCTTCGCTTTCGACTGGCGCCGCGGCGCGCTGGCAGAGTTCGTCCGCCATTGGTTCCTCGGCGCGGTGACGATCGTCCATCGCCGCAGCCTCTTCGACCGGATCGGCTACTGGGACGACGGGCTCGCGCGCTTCGGAGACCGCGAGATGTACCATCGGGCGTGTGCCGCCGGCGTGCCGGTGGCGTACGTCGATCACGTCACCGTTCTCCGCTTCTATGCACGGCATTGGGACGCGCGCTACGCGGGCCTGCCGGAACCGCCGCAGCGCCGCTTCCTCGATCGGCTGGGCGACGACCATTGGCGCCGCCGGCTACGCGCCGCGGCCGCGCCGGGTCGACGCTCACTCGCGGTCCGGCGCGAGCAGTGGCGCGACTTCATGCGCTTCGCCATGGGGTCCGGTCCGAAGTTCGCGAGGTTTCGGCTCCAACGATGGAGGTTCCATGAGCTGCTCTCACATCGCTTCCATGTCTGACGTGTCGCGGCTGCCGGCGGACGTCACGGTCCGCTCGCTCGTCGCGCACGTCGATGCTCGTGGGACGCTCGCCGAGATCTTTCGCGCCGAATGGCACCCCGGGATCGCACCGGTGCAGTGGAGCGTCGCGAGCACGCGCGGCGGCGTCTTGCGCGGCGTGCACGTCCACCTCCGCCACGACGACTATCTCTGCGTCCTTCAGGGACGCCTCACGTGCGGCTTGCGCGACATGCGTCCCGGATCGCCGACGCAGGATCGGTCGGCGACGGTCGCG
>JBGPIT010000079.1:0-15392 GCA_041485125.1 Binatia bacterium
ACCCTCGGTCCGCCGGGGAAGAGCACGTCGATCTTGTTGTCGCGCTCTCCCGTGACTGCGCCCAAGCCGAAGACGGGATGGCTCACCAAATCGCCGATCTGCATCCGCGTCGAGGTCGAATACGGCCGTGCGGTCGCGGCCGACCGCCCGCGCAGCAGGAGCTCGTACTCGCTCTGGCGCGTTGCCTGTCGGCCGCTCGGCTTCGGCCCTCGGCTAGCTCCCGCGCGGCCGGGCACAATGCGCATGCCCGGAGGTCCGGCACGATAGGCATGCTGAGCACGACACGTGTTGCAGTGCACGCGCTTGATCTTCCCGTCGGTCACGATCTCGATCGTATGTGCAAGCTCGAGCTTGCACCGCGAGCACCAGGCGTCGACGTTGCTGCCGATCTTCATGGTCGCAATGTTCCACGTCGCGCGCCGCAGTGGAAACGGTCGAGAACGTCACGCGCGCGCGGCGGCGCGTCGGTCGTGGAGCATCTCGTACACGCTCGGAGCGCCGCGGAAGAACCAGAGCGCGATCAGCGCGTCCGTGATCGCGCATTGGGCTGACGACGTCGGCATGAAGAAGACGATCGGCGCGCCGTAGAAGTGATGGGCGACGTCCCACATCGTATGCAGCAGCCAGGCTGCTCCGATGAAGCGGTACGACTCGAGCCCACGGTATGCGACGTACGTCGCGACCGCGGTGAACAGGAACTCCCACAATCCCAAGCCGCCATTCAAATACGCGGAGCCCGCGCCGGCGACGAAGATCGCCATGAATCTCTGCCGTGCGGGTTCCTTGAGCAGTGACACCAGGAACACGAAGACGATGGCGACGACGAGCGCCAACATTCCATCTGCAACGCTCAACGATCGGATTGCGTGCGCGTCCATGACGCCGCAGCGTACGCGGCGCCGTGGCGGGCGCCAGCGCGAGAAGCGACAACTTTCGCCGAGTTCGCGCCACGTCCGTGCTGGGGCCGAAACCGCGAAGCTGCTAGGACTGCGCCATGCATGTCGTATGCGTCGTCGCGTTCGACGGCGTGAACCCGTTCGATCTGGCGATCCCGTGCGAGGTCTTCGGGCGAGCGCGTCTGGCGGACGGGCGTGCTCCTTACGAGGTCAGAGTCTGCGGCGTCACGAAGACCGTCGACGCCGGCGCATTCGCGGTGCGCACGAGAGCGGATCTGCGCGAGCTGGCGCGCGCGGACACGGTGATCGTGCCGGGCGTCGTCGATCCGACCCTGCCGCCACCACGCGCGCTCGTGACGTCGCTTCGTGCGGCGGCTGCACGTGGCGCGCGGATCGCGTCCATCTGCTCGGGAGCGTTCGTCCTCGCCGCCGCCGGTCTTCTCGACGGCCTGCGCGCCACGACCCACTGGCTCGCCGCCGCGGAGCTCGCGCACCGCTATCCTTCGATCGACGTCGACCCGGACGTGCTCTACGTCGACAACGGGCAGATCTCGACGTCGGCCGGAGCCGCCGCGGGCATGGACCTCTGCCTCCATTTGGTGCGCCGCGATCACGGCGCCGCCGTGGCGGCGGATGCCGCTCGCCTGGCGGTGATGCCGCTCGAACGCGACGGCGCTCAGGCCCAACTCATCGTTCACGAGACACCGACCGACGAGACCTCGCTGGAGCCGCTGCTCCGCTGGCTCGACGAGAATCCGCACGAGACGCTCTCGCTCGAGCGGATCGCGCGGCGAGCCGCGATGAGCTCGCGGAGTCTGAGCCGGCGCTTCCGCGAGCAGATCGGCACGACGCCGGCGCAATGGATCCTCAGGCTGCGCGTCCGCCGCGCCCAACAGCTGCTCGAGACCAGCACGCTCTCGATGGAACGGATCGCGGCGGAGGTCGGCTTCGGCTCGACCGCGACGTTTCGCGACCGTTTCCACCGCGCTGTCGGGACGAGTCCTCAGGCCTATCGGCGCGCCTTCAAGACGCAAGGCGAGCCGCGTTTGGTTGCCCGTAGCTGCCGTTGATGTCCAACCGCTTCGCTACGGGCAGGTATCCGGCGCCGTCGGGCAGGCGCCGGGTGCAGACGCGTCCTTCGCGGCGAACTGGCCCTTGCCGCCCGGGTTCGGCGGATTGGTGCCGGAATCCTTCGTGACGATCCCGCCGAAGTTCGCGCACCAGACCGTCGAGCCACTCTTGAAGATCACGCCGACGCTACCCTGCGACGGCTCGCCGAGCCGGTACGTGATCGGGATCGGACCCTTCCCACTCGCGGTGAATTGGAGCAGACCCTTTTTCAGCGTCGCGACCTTGACGGGCGACGTCGCGAGGGACTTGTCTTTGTACATGAACGTGGTCCGGGTGAGCCGCCAGTTCGCGCCGGCGAGATGGAAGCAAGCCGAGTCCGCGCCGCCCGCGCTGTTGAAGACGTGGAGGTACGCGCCGTCGGCGCGCGGATCGACGCCTCCGGTGGAGACGGCCGGATCTTTCGATTGGAAGAGCACGGATGTCGTCGGGCCGACCGCGCGGTCCTTGATGAGGAGGCGCTTGCCGCTGATCGGCGTCCCGGCGCCCACGGCGCCGCCGACGTGCACGTAGACCGTCGCGAGATTCGAGTCGGTCGAGCCGTCCCACGCGGCAAACGTGAAGCTGTCGACGCCGGCGAACCCCGGCTCGGGGATGTACGTCGCCTGCGCGCCCGCGAGCCCGGTCGTGCCGTGGTCCGGCTGTGAGACGATGCGGAGCGTGAGCGGATTGCCGTCGGGATCGCGCGCGCTCAACGAGATGGCGACGGGGACGCCGACGGGCGTCGCCACGGTCGCGCCGGTCACGATCGCCGCGCGATTCGGATTCGGGTCGTCGTTGTGCGGACCGAGGTGACAGGTGTAGCAGCCGATCTGGAAACCGGCCCATACCTGCTTCGTGCCGGACTCGCCCGAGAGCGTCCGGCTCGCCTTGGCGCGCGAGAGCACCGTTCCGCGGTAGTCGATGCCGTGACAGGCCTGGCACGCAGTCGTATCGCCGTTCTCGCCGACGACGTCGTGGTGCGCGCTCACCCACGCCTGCCCGACCGGATGCATGCCGTGCGGGCCGCCGCTCACCGTCGAGGGTTGCGCGCCGCCGTGACAAGCCGCGCACTCGACGAGCATGCCGGCATGCCCCTGGCGCTCGATGCTCTGCACGTTGTCGTTCGGGTGGAGCGCCGGGTACTCGGCATGCGTCGATCCGTGGCATGCCTCGCACGTGACGCCGCCGTGGCCGCTCGAGAACCGGTACAGTGAGAGTCCCGGCAGCGGCGCGTCTGGTGTCGTCGCAAACGTGGAGCTCACGGCTTGGCGCACGTGTCCCGGCGTGTCGAATACCGACGTGTAGCGGATCTGGCCGTTGTTGCTGGTAGCGGTACCGGTGTGGCAGCTCTGGCAAACGGGCTCGTTCAGCCAACCCGTGCGCGTCGGCGCCCCGACCGCGCTCATCCCGCCGTGACAGTCCTGGCATTGGATCGCGAGTGAGCCGTTCGCGGCGACGGCGGCGCCCATGACGCCCCGAAGACAGCGCGTCTCCGATCCCGGATGACAGCGGTAGCACGCGGACCGATCGTCGGTGGAATCGAGCGTGTGACCGTTCAGCGGATCGACGACCGCGGCGTGGCGGCCATGCATCGCCTGCGTGAGCGGTTTCACGCCGGGCTGACCGTCGGTGCCGAGCGCCGCGGACGCATGGCAGTTCGCGCAGAGGATCGGCACGTGATTCGTGATCACCGTCGTGTAGAGGCCTTCCGCGCTGTAGCCTTGCGGCGCGAGCGCCGCGAGCGCGGCGGCAAACGTCGGATCACCCGCCTGCAGATCGTCGTGCTTGCGGAGGATGTTCAAGCGCATCTCGCGCTGCGGATTTGGATCGGTGACCCACCCGCCGGCCGGCATCGCGGGCGCCGGTGTCCCGGCAGCGGAGGTGTGGCACGTCTTGCAGTCCATCTCGTCCGAGACGGGCAGGACGATGTCCGTCGTGGCCAGCATCCCCCCGGCAGTCGAGCGGACCACGATGCGCATCATCGGATACGTGTTCTTCCGACCCGCATCGTCGTACGGCGTGATCGGAATTCCCGTCGCCACGAACCACCCCGCCGCCGCATCCCAGGTCATCGGCTGCGCGGCGTTCCCTGCGCCCGGCATGCGGGCGCCGGCGAGGCCGACGTCGACCGGCGGCGCCGCGCCGAACAGGCCCAGCACGTAGTCCCAGAAGTTGGTCTTCCCTTGTGACGTCGTGTTGATCGAGCCCGTGGCGTCCGGGATCGCCTCGTAGGTGACGACGATCCCGGCGGCCATGGGATCCTGCACCCGCACGCCCGTGGGATCGATGACCTGGGCGTGAATCGTGTTGTACGGCGGCAGCAGGCACAGCGTGGAGAAGTCCGCGTCCATGCAGTGCATGCCGAGGTTGTTCCAGCCGATGACCGTGTAGCCGGCCGCGAACGCGGGGCCCGAGGAGACTGCTACGACCCCGCAGGTCAGTAACGCGTACAGTCGGCGCATCGTGTTCGCCCTCCGCCGTCTATCGCAAGACCGGTTGCCCCCTGGGGTCGAAAGCATTGGGCGTGCCAAGAGCCAGTTACCGACGACGCACGCAGCCGCGAGCGAACTAGGAGGTACGGCGCGACGGTTTTCCCAAGCCGGGGAATACGCTTCTGGCGGATCGGAATGGCGCGTCGCGCCGCGACCGGCCGGCGCGCTATCGCGGCGCGAGGCCCACAGCGAGGAGTGAGCGGTACGTCGTGTAGCCCCCGGACAGATTCGCCGCGCGATAGCCTCGCTGCAGAAGGAACCGCGTCGCGTAGTACGCCCGCTGGCCGACGCCGCAGTAGACGGCGAGCGGCCGTTCGCGCGGCAGCTCGCCGTACCGGCGGCGCAGCTCGGCCAGCGGAATGTGGATCGCGCCGTCGAGGTGGCCGGCGGCGTACTCGTCCGCGTTCCGGACGTCGACCAGCACGGTGTCGGTTCCGTCGAGACGCTGCCAGTCGGCAAGCGGCATGAGACCATCGAGATGGTTGACGGCCACCATGCCCGCGAGGTTCACCGGGTCTTTCGCGCCGCCGAACTGCGGGGCGTAGCAGAGCTCGGCCTCGGCGAGGTCGCGGACGGTTGCGCTCATCTGAATCGCCATCGCGATCACGTCGATGCGCTTCTCCACGCCCTCGAGGCCGACGGCCTGCGCCCCAAGGATGCGCCCCTCGGGAACCGAGAAGACGAGCTTCAGCTGAATCGGCTTCGCGCCCGGGTAGTATCCCGCGTGGTGCCCCGGATGGAGGTAGACCTTCTCGAATGCCGTCACGCCCGCGCGCCGGAGCCCCTTCTCGCTCGCGCCGGTGCACGCGACGGTGAGACCGAAGACGCCGACGACCGCGGTCGCTTGCACGCCGCGAAACGGGCGCGCGCGGCCGCAGATCGATTCCGCGGCGACGCGGCCTTGCCGGTTGGCGGGACCGGCGAGCGGCACGATCATCTCCTGGCCGGTGAGCACGTCGCGCACCTCGACCGCGTCGCCGACCGCCCAGATGCACGGATCCGCCGTCCGCATTTCGGCATCGACGGCGATACCGCCGCGCGGCCCGAGCGACAGGCCCGCGGCGTGCGCGAGCGCGGTCTCGGGGCGCACGCCGATCGCGAGAATGACGAGGTCGCTCACGACGCGCGCGCCGGACTCGGTGACGGCGACGATCTCGGACCCCTGCCCCGCCTCGAAGCGCGCGAGCCCGTCGTCGAGATGCAGCTCGACGCCGTGGTCGCGCAAGTGCTCGCCGACGCCGTACGCCATCTCGGGATCGAGCGGTGGCATCACTTGCGCGAGCTTCTCGAGCACGGTCGTGCGGAGCCCGCGAAGCGCGAGGTTCTCCGCCATCTCGAGGCCGATGAAGCCGCCGCCGATCACCAGCGCGCGCGCCGGCTTCCGCTCGTCGATCCAGCGGCGGATGCGCACGCTGTCCGGAATCGTCCGCACGGCGAAGATACCGGGCAGGTCGATCCCGGGAAGCGGCGGCCGGATCGGCGCCGCCCCGGGCGAGAGCACGAGGGCGTCGTAGCGCTCGTCACGCTCGGCGGGGCCACCGGGCGCATCGAGGTCCCGCACGCGGATCGTGCGCGCGGCGCGATCGATCGCGAGCACGTCGTGCCGCGTCCGCACCTCGATGCGGAAGCGGTCGCGGAAGAGCTCCGGCGATGCGACCAGCAGCGTCCGCTCGTCCGCGATCACGTTGCCGACGAAGTACGGCAGCCCGCAGTTCGCGAACGATACGTGCGGGCCGCGGTCGAAGAGGACGATCTCCGCCTCCTCGTCGAGACGGCGAAGGCGCGCGGCGCACGACGCGCCGCCCGCGACCCCGCCGACGATCAACACGCGTTTGGTCGTCATCGTGTACCCCTGACTGCCCGGCTCGCCATGGCGAAGTAGGCGACCGGGACCACGATCAACGTGAACGCGGTCGACGCGACGAGTCCGAAGATGAGGCTCCAGGCGAGTCCCGAGAAGATGGGGTCGAGCGTGATCGGCCAGGCGCCGAGCATCGCGGCGCCGGCGGTCAGCATGATCGGCCGCAATCGATGGACACCGCTCTCGACGATCGCCTCTTCGAGCGGCACCCCGTCGCGCTCCCGGTGGCGGACGAAGTCGATCAGGATGATCGAGTTGCGCACGACGATGCCGGCGAGCGCGATCATACCGATCATGGCGGTTGCCGTGAACCAGACCGGATCGGGGTAGCCGCCGACCCTCGCGCCGGCGACGGCATTGAGCAGCCAGAACCCTGGCGCGATCCCGATCGCGCCGAGCGGAATGGCGAGCATGATGATGAGCGGCATGATGAAGGAGTGCGTCTCGACGACGAGCAGGACGTAGATCCCCACCAGCGCGGCGGCGAACGCGAGCCCGAGGTCGCGGAACACGTCGACGGTGACTTTCCACTCCCCTTCGCCGGCCCAATCGGCCGTGAATCCCACGGGCAGGACTGCGTCCTGCTGGCGTTCCATCGCGAGCACGGCTTCGACAGGGGGCCTGCCGGCGACGTCGCCGACCACGTACGCCACGCGCCGCAGATCCTTGTGATGCACCGGCTGGTCGTCCATGCGCTCGACGAACGTTCCCAGCTCGCCGAGCGGCACGGGCACACCTCCGGCACCTTTCACGTGAATCCGGGAAAGCTCGGGCCCGCCACTGCGGTGCGCCCGGTCGAGCCGCACCGCAAGCCTGAGCGGCGAGCGCTCGCGCGGCTCATGGACGTTTGCCGCGTCGATTCCGGAGAGCGCGAGCTGCAGCGTTCGGACCAGTTCCGCCGTACTCACGCCGTGCAGCGCCGCCTTCTCCTTGTCGACGACGAAGTCCAGCCGCTGGTGCGGCGTCTCCGCAAGGACGTCGACGTCGACGACCAGCTCCTCCCGCGCGAGACGCGACTCGAGCGACCGCGCGCCGGCGATCAGCGCGGCGTGCGACGCGCTCGGGGGCGCGCCGACCTCGGCGACCAGCGTCTGGAGGACCGGCGGACCCGGCGGCACCTCCACGATTGCCAGCTTGGCCGAATGGCGGGCGGCAATCGATGCCAAGTCGGAGCGGAGGCGAAGACCGATCGCATGGCTCTGCTGCGAGCGCCGATCCTTACCGACGAGGTTCATTCGCACGTCTGCCAGATTGGGCGCGCGGCGATATCCATACCGGCGAACGAGTCCATTGAAGTCGATCGGGCTCGCCACGCCCACGTAGGCCTCGAAGTCCGTCGCCTCCGGCACGGTCGCGAGGTACCGCTCGACGTCGCGCACTGCCGCGTCGGTGGCCTCGAGCGTCGACCCTTCCGGCAGATCGAGCACGACTTGCAGCTCGCTCTTGTTGTCGTACGGCAGCATCTTGAGGGGGATGCTTCCAGACGCGAACAGCGCGACGGCGACCGCGAGCAGCGCGACGATCACCGCGAACAGCGCCCATCGCGCGGTACGGCGCACGAGGAAGAGACCGAGGAAGCGCCGGTATGCGAGCATCGCGCGACCCTGCGCCGCCTCGGCCGCGGGCGCGTGGCCGTACTCGCCCTTCAGCATCCGGTACGCCATCCACGGCGTCACCGTGAACGCCACCAAGAGGCTCATCGTCATCGCGACGGGAACGTTCAGCGCCATCGGGCGCATGTATGGGCCCATCATGCCGGTGATGAAGAACATCGGGAGGAACGAGATGATGACGGCGAGCGTCGCCACGATGACGGGTGGACGCACCTCGTTGACGGCGGCCAACACCGACTCGAGCGGAGGCCGTAGCCGCCGCGCGAAGTGCCGATGGATGTTCTCGACGTCGACGATGGGATCATCGCAGACGAGGCCGAGCACCAGCACGAGCGCGAACAACGTGACGCGGTTGATGGAGTAGCCGGCCAGCAGATTCACGAGCAGCGTGAGCGCGAACGTGATCGGCACCGCGGCCGCGACGATCAATGCCTCTCGCCAGCCGAGCGCGAACGCGATGAGCGCCGTGACGGTGACGATCGCGAGCGCGAGCTCTCGAAGCAGCTCGTTCACCTTCTCGTTCGCGGTCTCGCCGTAGTTCCGCGTGACCAAGAGGTGCACGTCCGTCGGAAGGACGTCGGCGGCCAGCGCCTGCGCACGCGTGAGGACATCGTCCGCGACTCGCACCGCGTTCGTGCCGCGCTTCTTCGCGAACGCGAGCGTGACCGCCGGGAAACCCTGCCCCGGCTGCACGCCCGCCGGCGCTCCCGCAGGACCGAAGGCAACGCGAACATACGAGATCGGTTCGCGTGGACCGTCGACGATCGTGGCGACGTCGCGGAGGTAGATCGGGCGGTCGCCCGCTGCGCCGATGACGAGCTGCTCGGCCGCGGCGCGACCGTCGACGAACGGGCCGGCGACGACGGCAATGTCGCGATCGGCGCGGTTGAAGCTCCCAGCCCCGACGGCGACGTCGGCGGCCTGCACCGCGGCCGCCACCTCGAGCGGCGAAAGGTTTCGTGCGGCGAGCGCCTCAGGGTCGAGCTCGGCACGGACCTCACGCGCACGCCCGCCGATCAACTCCGTGCGCGACACGTCCGGCGTCGGATCGAGACGCGCAGCGAGCTCCTCCGCCACCCGTCGCAGGCCGGCATCGTCCATCGTCGCCGACCAGAGCGTGAGGGACACGATCGGCACGTCATCGACGTCGACGGGACGCACCACCCATCCCGTGACCCCGGGCGGCGCCTCGTCGCGGTGGCCGTCGATCTGGCTCTGGACCCGCACCAGCGCGCGCTCGCGATCCTCGCCGACGAAGAAGCGGACCATCACCAGTGCGCCGTTGCGTCGTGAGATCGAGTACACGTGCTCGACGCCCTGGACCTGCCAGAGGAGCTTTTCGAGCGGCGTGGTGACGAGCTGCTCGACCTCCTCGGCGCTCGCGCCGGGAAAGTTCACGAACACGTCGGCCATGGGTACGACGATCTGCGGATCTTCCTCGCGCGCCGTGGCGAGGATCGCGACCGCGCCGACGACTGCGGCCATGATGAGCAGCACGGGCGAGAGCGGGCCGGTGACGAAGACGCGGACGATGCGCTGGACGAGCCCCTCGTGACCGGCGGCGGGATCGTTCGCCATCATGCGGCGGGTAACCCGATCGTTTCGCCGCCCGCGAGCCCCGAGAGGACCTCGACGCGCCCTTCGGCGAGCGCCGCCCCGGTCGTGATCAGCCGGCGCGTCCAGCGACCATCGCTCTGGACCAGCACCGTCTCGAGCTGTCCGATCCGCTCGACGGCCGCGGCGGGCACCTGCACGGCCTCGCGCTCGCCGGCCGGTAACTGCAACCGTCCGAACATCCCGGGGTAGACGCGCGCGACCGATTCCAAGTTGACGCGTACCTCGAAGGTGCGGCTCTGCGGGTCCGCCGACGGAACCACCCCCGCCACCGTGCCGGTCACGATCTGGCCGGCCGCCGGTAACACGACCGCGAGCGTGGAACCCGGCGCGACTCGCGCGATCAGCGCCTCGCGCACCTGCGCGTCGAACCGGAGCGCTGTTGCGTCGAGGACGACGATGAGTGGCCGCCCCGGGAGCGCGAGGTCACCGGGCTCGACGTGCCGCTCGGCTACGACACCGTCGATCGGTGCCGGAATGCGCGTGTGGTCGATCGCGGCTTTCGCCTGAAGGTATTCAGCCTCGGCGTTCTCCATCTGTTCCAGCGTTGCGGCCTGCTGGGCGACGAATTTCTTGACGCGTTCGTATTGCGAGCGCGCACGCGCGAAACGACTCGCGAAGTCGGCGTCGTCCAACACCACCAGCGGTGCGCCGGCGGCAATGCGATCGCCCACCTGCGCGAACACGGAAGTGACCCGCGCGCTCACTTGCGCCGCCACCTCCACCCGTCGGCGGGACCGGACGGTGCCGACCGCCTCCTCGACGATCGCAACCGGGCGGCGCTCGGCGGTCGTCACGCGCGGCGGGGCGGGAAGTCCCGCCGGCTCGGGCGCCCGACCGGGATGCACGCGTCCGCCTTCGAACGCGCCGGCGGCGTAGACCACGATGGCAGCGGCAAGTGCCAGGAACCCGGCCCATCGCAGCGCGTTTCGCCCGCGTGTCATTCCGCGTCGCCTCCGTCGCGCGCCCGCGTGGCCAGGCGACCAATGGCGCGCTCCACGTCGACGGTCGCGCGCTCGACGTCGAGCTGTGCCTGAATCTTCGCCGTGCGTACCCTAGCCTGGCCGCTCTCCGCTTCGAGGTAGCGGGTCACCGTCGCCGCACCGCCGCGGTACTGCGCGGCGACGAGTTGCAGCGACTCGTCCGCAGCACCGACCGCCTGTGCGGCGACCTCGTAGCGCGCCCGTGCCTCGTCCAGGCGGAGGTACGCGGTCTCGACGTCGCGCGCGATCGCGAGCAGGCCCTTGCGATCCGACTCGGTCATCTCGTCAACGACCGCGCGCGCGCGCTGGATGGCGGCGGCGCGAGCGCCGCCGTCGAACAGATCGACGGACAGCGCGAGGACGACCGTGTAGTCGGGATCCTTGGGGCTCGTGTGCAGGCTGGGGACGTCCGAGTACAGGCGCGTGAGCATGTCGACGCGCGGCAGATACGCCCGACGCGCCGCCGCAAGCTCGAGGCGTGCGCGTTCGACAGTCCTCCGGGCCACGGCCGCCTCGGGTCGGAGCCGGTACGCTTCGGCGAGCGCCTCGCCCGCGGTCTCCGGTAGCGTGCCGGTGGCGTACGCCGAGTCCGCGAGCTCGACCGGCACGTTTGCCGGCAACGCGAGGAGCTCACGCAATCCGGCGATCGCCAGCCGCCGCACGGTCTCGCTGCGCAGGCGCAGCTCGCGCGCCTCGGCCAGCCGGACCTCGAGCGAGAGCGCATCGGAACGGAGCGCGCTGCCTCCTTCGACCTTCGCACGGCTCTCCGCCACCTGCGACTCGACCGTCCGTACGCTGGCGTCGTCCGCGGCGAGCAGCTCCCCCGCCGCGCGCGCATCGAGGTAGGTCGCGATGACGGCCGCGATCAGAGCATTGACGGACGTGTCTCTGGCAAGCCCGCTCGCCGCCGCCGCGGCGGCGGCGCTCCAGTGACCCAGCAGGTCACGACCGCCGTTGAAGAGGTTCCATTGCAGCCCGAGCCCGCCCTCGAAATTGTCGAAGGAACCGGGGTCGTTGAAGTCGACGCCGGCCGGTAGACGGCGCGCGTCGATACGTTTGAACAGGTAAGCCGAAGGCGCGTCGCCGTGGAGGTACGCGACGTCCGCCGACAGCCGCGGCCAGAATGCCGCCGAGCTCTCGGCTAGCCGTCCGCGCGCCTGCGTTACGCGGGCCGCCGCGGCCTGGAGGTCGGGATTGCGCGCCAGCGCCAGCCGGATCGCATCCTCCACAGTCAGCGGGCCCGACGGGAGCGACGAAGCGACCCCGAGTGGCGGCGGGCGTAGCGACACGGGCGCGGGCGGAGGCACGAAGTCGCGGCGGTGCAGACAGCCCACCGGCGCGACCAGGCACGCTGGCGCCACGATCAGGAGCGCGGGCCAGCGAGCGAGCCGCATGCGGGGGTTGCGCCGTCGGCGTTTGGAGGCGCGGCAACACCGAGCCGTTGCAGGATGTCCTCGAGCAGGCACCACCGCGTGAAGCCGGACTGCAGCAGGTTGGCGCCGACGAAGGCGGTGAACCACAGCCAAGTCGGTCCGGCGAAGCGCACACCGTTGATGCGCCACGCGAGCGCGAGCGAGATGAGGACGAAGCTCCCGGCGAACAGCCGAACCAGACGCTCGATGGTCATCTCTTCCCCCCTTCCGGTTGGAGCAGCAAGAACGAGACCCCCGCTCGGGCTCGTGTCTGGGTGGAGCTGTCCGCAACCTCTTCGCCGGCGATTCCGAAATCCCGGAGTGCGAGCAATCCTGCCTTTCGCAGATCCGCGAACCGTTGGCCACGCCGCGGCAGCGCATCGTATCGACGCTGCCGCCCACGCCCGGCATCGATCCTGCTCTTCCGCTCTTGGTAGCCGAGGAGGTCACTATGAAGCGGAAGCGTTCCATCATCTGGACGCTCGTCGCGATCGTCGCGTCGAGCACCACGGCGATTGCCCAGCCGGGGCCAGGACCCCACATGCGTGGCGGCGGGCCCGGCATGCGTCACGCCGCGCGCATCTACGATCCGAAGACCGTCGAGACCGTGTCCGGCGACGTCGTCCGCGTCGAGCACGTGCCTTCGAGGCGGGGCATGGGCGGCGGCGTGCATCTCGTTCTCCGAACGGGCGACGGGACCGTGGCCGTGCATCTCGGCCCGGCAGGCTACGTCGAACGGCAGGACGTGAAGATCGCGGCGGGCGACCGCATCCAAGTGAAGGGATCGCGTGTCACCGTCGACGGGAAGCCCGCGATCGTCGCCGCCGAGGTGAAGAAGGGGGACCAAACGCTCGTCCTTCGCGATGACGCCGGCATCCCCAAGTGGAGCCGTGGCCGGCGCGGCGCTCGCCCGTGACGACGGTGGAGCGATGCCCGCCCGACCGGCGGCGGCGTCC
Organism: Binatia bacterium; assembly: GCA_041485125.1. Lineage (GTDB taxonomy): Bacteria > Desulfobacterota > Binatia > UTPRO1 > UTPRO1 > JBGPIT01. Next base: position 12,938 of record JBGPIT010000079.1, read on the forward strand.
GTAGCTGAAGCTGAACTCGACGGAAGACCGCCTCGATAGCGCCGGGTACGGCGCTGCGAGGTCTCCGGTCAAGCTTTGCACGCTGCGCCTCGCGGCGTGACGGTCGTGCTGTCGCCGCCTCGCGAGCGCGGCGATGATTTCATCATGTCGGCGCGGCACTTCCTCGGCCGATACGACATACCGCGATCCGCTCGCGCGCGAGGACGACACGGGTTTGCGGAGCAGTATCGCGGGCGCGCGTCGCGCCTGGTATGGGGCGCGGCATGAACCCGATCAGCCCCAGCATACCCATGGGATTCCGCACCCTCGCGCCGCGCCCGGGAGAATCCCTGCTCGATGTCGGCTGCGGTACAGGCTTCTTCACTCGAGGGCTGGCAGAGCGCACGGCGGGGCGGGGCGCGTCCTCGGTGTCGACATCGATCGAGAGTGGGTGCAGTACGCGCGTCGCAGAGATGAGGGCAGAGCGTCGTACGCGGTCGCCGACGCGAGGGCTCTCCCCTTCCAGACGGGCAGTTTCGACCTGGTGGTGTCGATCACCGCGCTCTGCTTCATTCTCGAAGAGCTCGTGGCTCTCCGTAAGATACTGCGCGTGACGCGCCGACGATTCGCCATCGGCCTGCTGAACCGGCGGAGCCTCCTTTGCTGCGGAAGGGCCGGAGAGGAGGTTTTGGGAGCTATCGTGGTGCGCGATGGCACACGGTGCGTGAAGCGAGGGCACTCTTCCGCGAACTGCCCGTGCAGCGCCTCGCCGTGCAAACGGCCGTGCAGGTTCCCAGCGGAGGAGCAGCCGGGCAGCTTCTCGAGCGCATGTGTCCTTCCGCCGTTCCGACAGGCGGCTTCCTGCTCGTTGCAGGTGATGTGGTTGATGACGGGACGCAGGTGACCTAACCTCCGTTAGGGCGGTCGCTACGCGCGGGGCTCAGCCGACCCGCACGCTGGAGCTGCAGTTGCCGGACAGTACCGATGAACAGAGGACACACTGGGAGGCAGTCTACCGGACCAAGGCGGCAACGGAGACGTCTTGGTATCAACCCGTTCTGCAGCGGTCGCTGGAACTGATCCAGGCGGCTGCCGTACCGCCCGGGGCCGCTATCCTCGATGTCGGTGGGGGTGCCTCGACGCTCGTCGATCATCTGCTGGCTGCGGGCTTTACGGACGTCACCGTACTGGACATCGCGTCTACCGCCTTGGCTCAGGCCAGGGCGCGGCTCGGAGCCAAGGCCGCCTGCGTTCAGTGGATCGCTGCGGACATCACGACGTGGCAGCCGACACGTCGATATGTCGTGTGGCACGACCGCGCTGTGTTCCATTTCCTGGTCGATCCCGCACTTCGCGCGCGTTACCTGGGTTCCTTGCGAGCTGCGCTCGCGCCGGGTGGGCACGTCGTGATCGCGACCTTCGGACCCGAAGGCCCCACGCGCTGCAGCGGTTTGGACGTGCAGCGATACTCGACGGAGACGCTGAGCGCTGTACTCGGGTCAGCCTTCCAGCTCATGCGCAGCCAGCTTGAGGAACACGTGACGCCCGCGGGCAAGAGGCAGCAGTTCCTCTACTGCTGGTGGCGGTCCGAACTCTGACGGACACCACCGCGGTACCGGAGCTGCGGTCCGAAGGATAGCACACGAGGTCGCGAGCCGGTGCCCTACGGACGAGCCAACCCTACGGCGCCGATCCACACCTTTGACAATACCTCTGAGGTATCGCGACCGGAGCTGACGCCGCGATGTTCATCGCTCGACTCGAGGACTCACGCCTGTGCTCGTCGGGAACAAGCGCGCTCGAGACGTGTCGCCTCCGCTGTCGTGATCATCCTCGCACTGCTCACCGTCGCCGGTTCGGCAACGAAGACGCACGCCGCGAATCCGGTGATCGATCCACGCCTCACGCAAATTAATTATTTCGCTGTTCATCACGGTCAGCTATTGGATGGTGGCGGAAGGTCGCCGTTGGACACTCGGCCGTCTTTCACGTGGCAGACGTGGTCGAATCCTTCGATCATACGGTGGTCGTGGGTGACGCAAATGACTGCGCTGCCCTTGTCGCGGGCGATCTGGCGGAACAAGGCCATTACGCTCTTGCCCCGCTCCGTGTCCAGCTGCGCGGTCGGTTCGTCGGCGAGAACGACTTGCGGGGCGTTGGCGAGAGCGCGAGCGATGGCGACACGCTGTTGTTCGCCCCCGGAGAGGTGTTCGGGCAAATGGCTCTGGCGCTCGCCGACACCGAGATAGTCGAGCAGCTCCTGAGCGACCGCCACTGCGGCCCGACCCTTGCGGCCGTTGATTTCCAGGGCGATGAGCACGTTCTCGCGCGCGGTGAGGAACGGGATGAGGTTGTGGGCCTGGAAGATGAAGCCGAGATGTTCCCGGCGGAACCGGCGCAGATCACGTATCTTCCAGCCGTTGTCGTAGACGGTGATCCCGCTGATGGTGATACGCCCGCTCGTAGGCTCGATGAT
>JBGPIT010000080.1:0-15388 GCA_041485125.1 Binatia bacterium
GAAATGGTTCGCCTGGACGACGATCGCGTTGAAGGGCGGCGCCTTCGCGACCAGGGCCATCTCCTCGGGGCTGAGATCGTAGCTGAAGTCGGAGGGATAGCCGGAGCCTGCGGGCTCGCCGGCGCGGCCCCAATCGAGGGCACCACCGGTGACGCTGAGCGGATCCGGCGCGCTCATCGGGTAGGCGCCGAAGTGGCCGGTGTCGAAGTAGGTGATCTCGTCGCTGAACCCCGCCTTGACGAGCGCGCTCGCACCCGGGATCGCCGCGACGTCGGCGGTGAGGTCGGTGCGGAAGTCGTGATCGCTGGCGACGAAGTAGTCCACGCCCTCGGCGAGCATGGTGACGATGCGCTCACGCTTGCTGATCTGCGAGTCGGGGCTGTTGATCAGATGGACGTGGTGGTCGGAGGAGACAAAGCCGGTCGTGTCGACGACGCGCGTGAGCGTCGCAGGGATGGACAGCGGGCTGCCCGGTGAGCCGGCGGTGACATTCATCACTGCCGTCTTGAAGACGTTGTACCGCGGTCCGTGCGAGACCACGAACTGGTACGAGCCGGGCGGGACCGCGAAGACCGGCGTCGAGCCGCTCGGATCCGCGAACTGCACCTGCGGCAGACCGTAGATGACGACCTTCTCTTTCGCGTCGTAGCCGAAGATGTTGCCCGTGACGGTTGCGAGGACCGCGTTCTCCGAGTTCGTCGGGTCGGCACTCGCCTCGAGGCCGACGACCGAGACCTTCGCCGGCAACGGATTCAGGCCGTCGGTGACGTTGACCTGGACGTAGCCGGTCGCGGGCACGTCGAAATCGACGACGGTGGTGCCGCCGCCGATCTTGATCGCCCTCTCGAGCGGGACCGCGCCCCCACCCTCGTACGGATAGCCGGGCGCCTTCACCATCACGGTGTAGTCGCCCTTGGGGAGCGAGCCGAGATAGAAGCCGCCGTCCTTGGTGACGAAGACGTCGATGAGCGCGTACTGTGCGGTGCGCGCGCCGGGCTTCTGGGTGACGGAGACCCGGGCGCCGTCGAGCGGTACGCCGCCGACGGTGACCGTCCCCTGGATGAAGCCGACCTTCAAGGCATCCGGATCGGTGATGTCACCGCGTACCACCAGCTTGTTGCGGGCGTCGACGACCTTGCCCATGCCGTTGTCGCTGACCGCGAGCCAGCGCGAGAAGGAGTTCATCCCACCCGCGGGCACGTTCAGGAATCCGGGCGGCTTGTTGGCATCGGTCGGCGGCAGCAGGATGCCGACGAGGTTCTGCGCGTAGATGGGCACCGTGACGCCCGACTGGGCGAACGAGCTGGTCTGGTCGTAGAGCTGCGGAATCAAGCCGTAGGAGATGCCGAGCGAGTCGCCGTAGCCGACCCAGCCGAGGTAGTTGAAGGTGACCTCGCCGGCCGCCTTGTTACCGCCGATGCGGATCGCGGCGTCACCGAAGCCGAGGCCCGGTCCGACGAACTCGAGCTGCGCACCGCCGGCCGTGTAGTCGCCGATGTACAGGTTGAGCGCCGACCCTCCGGTGTTCTGGATGATCGTTTCCATCTTCACGAAGTCGTCGCCGGGCTGCAGCGTGTACTCGTTCATGATCGTCGTCGGGATGTTGTTGTCGCGCGACGACATCGGAATCGAGAGCGCGGTGGAGAAGCCCTTGATCGCGACGTGTGGATCGATCGGATCGAAGAGGTCGTCGGGACCGACGGTCTGGATCACCGCGGGCCCACCCCCCGCGCCGGAGCTCGTGACGCTGATGGAGGTCGGGTTGTCGGTCGAGGAGATGTTGATCAGCGGCGTCATCTCGCGGAACGAGTCCCGGCCCGCGGGATACGGTCCCGACCACGGGATCGGGCCGACCTTACGCTGGAAGTCGGCGTCCATGATGTGGCCGCCGTAGGTGAGCATGAAGCTGAAGTCGCGGCCGACATCCCGCACGATGTAGCGGACCTTGTCGTTCTCGATCAGCCAATCGCCGACGCGGCCGTAGGCGAGCGGGCCGCCGATCAGCTCGTTGGCGTTGGTGATGTGACGCGCCGACGCGATCGGCTGCGTCGCGATCGCCGGGTTCGGCAGGCAGGTGAACTGGACCGTGTCGCTGTCCTTGGCGTTCAACGCTCCGACGAGCTGGACGTTGATTTTGCCTTTCCCTTTGGTGATGCCCTTGTTGAGGGGCACGATGAACGCCACCTCATCGGAGCATTGGTTGGCGGCGCCCGGGACGACGCTGGCGATCTCACCGTCGAGGAGGCGGCGGTTCTGGCGCACGAAGATGTTTTTATCGGGCTTCAAGGTGTCCTTGTCGCTCGGCGTCTTGAGGATGTAGCTCGCCGCGCCGTTCGCGCTGCAGGTGAACCGCGACTCCGCGACGTTCACGCACACGCCGACCTTGAACGTGCACTGGCCGGGGGTGATGTCGCTGTCGCACGACGGATCGTTGTCCAAGCAGCTGATCTTGGCGCTCGGGAACCCGTTGCTGTCGGGCGGCGGGACCGGTGAGATCGAGAACTCGACGAGACAGTCCTTCGATCCCTTCCCGACCGGCACACAATCGTTGACGTTCGAGACCATGCCGCTGGACGAGCACGCAGCATGGACGATTCTGGCTGGGCTCACGACAACGAGACCGAGTGCGACGGTGCACAGGACGAGCCGTGCGAGTGTCTTCATGAAGTCCTCCTCTTCGAGAGCTATGGCGAACCCTGCCCCGTGGGCTGGAGCGAGGGACGGCACGACAGTGACACCGGCTCTCGATCCCGGAAAAGCGCGAAATTGCGGCCGGAACGGCGAGATGCCGTGGGGGCGACGGTAGTGATTCACCGTGTCAGCTGTCAAGCAAAATCGTAAGTCACGGTTGACAGATCGGCCTTCGGCGGCGACGTTCGCGCATGTCCTCACCCCCTCCCCCCGCGGATTCCGCGACCGTCATCGTCCTGCGAGCACCGGCGCCGGGTCCCTGCGAGGTTCTCCTCGTCGAGCGCCATGCGCAAAGCCGTGCGTTCGCGGGGGCGTCGGTCTTCCCCGGCGGCCTCGTCGACGCCGCCGACACCGACCCGCGTCTGCTCGGGGCCTCGCCGGGGCTGAGCGCCGCCCGCGCGTCGTCTCGGCTCGGGGAGCCCCTCGCATCCGAGACCGCGCTTGCCTTCTGGATCGCGGCCATCCGCGAGCTCTTCGAGGAGACCGGCATCCTGCTCGCCACCCGCGACGGCGCACCCCTCACCCAAGCCGACGAGTCGACCCGAGCCTGGATGGCGAAGCGCCGCCAAGCACTCCTGGAAGGTGACCTGACCTTCGGCGCGATGGTCACCGAGGACGGACTGGTGCTGCTGACCAGCCATCTCCACTACTTCAGCCGCTGGATCACCCCCCTAGCCGCCCCGAGGCGCTACGACGCGCGCTTCTTCGTCGCCCGCCTCCCGGAAGGCCAAGAGCCCCTCCACGACGAGCGCGAAACGACCGCCACGCTCTGGATCCGCCCCGCCGACGCCATCGCGCGGGCGCAAGCCGGCACGCTCACGCTAGCGCCGCCGACGCTCCGCACACTCGACGAGCTGGACGAGCTCGGCACGATCGACGCGATCATAGGCGCCACCCACGACCGCAAAGTGGCGGCGATCGTGCCGCGCATGATGAGCGTCGAAGGCAACCCCGCCGTCCTCTACCCCGGCGACGCCGACTACTATCGAGCCGATCCAAGCGTGGCGCCGCCGTCCGCCGGCGCGCCAGCGCCCGGCGTCTTCGACCGGATGCTGATGGTGGACGGCGTCTGGCGCCCCGTCCGCACCCGAACGCCGCGGTGAGGGACAGGCCTTCGTGCGGGCGTTTCCGCCGCCCGCACGAAGGCCTGTCCCTCACCGCGGTGCCTCAGAGTACGACCGGCGCTACGACGTCACCCCGCCCCCCCCGCCAGCTCCCGACCGAGCGCGATCCGCTCGCTGACAGACAGCCCTCCGACATCGGTCCGCGCGACGGTTTCCATCAGGGGTCGTAGTCCGCGCCGGTTCGCGAGCTGGATCGTCAGTCCGGGCCGCGCGTTCAGCTCGAGGACGAGCGGGCCGCGATCGGCGTCGAGTACGACGTCGACGCCGAGGTAGCCGAGCGGGACCGCGTCGTAGCTCCGGGCGGCGAGCGTCACGATCTCGTCCCACGCCGGCACCGTGACGCCCGCAACGGAGCGGCGCAGATCGGGATGCAGGTCGGTCGCGCGGCCGCGGATCGTGCCGTGCGTGGTGAGGCCGGTCGCGAGGTCGATGCCGACCGCCATGCCGCCCATGTGCAGGTTGGCCCGGCCGTCGGAGACGCGCGTCGGCAAGCGGAGCATCGCTTGGATGGGCACGCCCCGGAAGACCAGGACACGAACGTCCGGAACGCCGCGGAAGCTTATCGTGCCGAGCACGGGGTCGGTGCGCACCCGGTACTCGATCAACACGTCATCGCTGTGTGGCGTGACCGAGAACGCGCCGGCGAGGATGTCGGCGCAGTGGCTCTCGAGATCCGCGAGCGAGAGCTCGGCGCCGCTCGTCTTCAGGAAACGGCCGGCGCGACGACCGGCGATCACCTGCACTCCGCCGCCGCCCGATCCCCGCGCCGGCTTCACGGCGAAGTCGTCGCGGTCGCGCAGCAGCGACGCCAGACCGCGGAGGTCCCACTGCATCGTGAGCTCGGCGTAGGTCTCCGTCACCGGGATGCCGCGCGCCGCGAGCGCGCGTTTGGTCGAGGGCTTGTGGTCGACCAGCGCGAACAGGTGGTGCGGGTTGTAGGGAACGAGGAAAGCGAGGTTCCGGCGGTTCATGCCGAGCGCTTCGCGACGCAGGACGCGGATCTCCGCGGCGACCTGCGCGGCGCGCGCGACGGCCCGCGCGAGCCAACCGCGCCGCGCCGCCACCGCGGTCCGCGCGCCCGCGATCGTGTGCTCGATCGAGGCCATCAGTGCGCCAGCCTGCCCCGCCGGGCGAGCTCGTAGAAGCGCGCGTACTCGAGGAGCCGCAGACCGCGCCACTTCCCGATCGCGACCTCGAGCGCGACCACGCCGAGGAGAATCTCCGGGTAGGCGAGGATGATCGACTGGACGCCGCCGCGCTCGATGATGAGATAGCAGGCGCTGCACACGACGAGCGTGTTGATCGTGAGCCGCAGCGCTTGGCGGGTGCCGGACTCGACCTGCGTCGTGGTGAAGTTCTCGATCACGTTCGACATGATGACCATCGGAAAGATGCTGACGTTGAGCAGCGCGCCGATCCCGAGGTAGGCGCCGACGACGGTGAGCCCGGCCATCATCGCCGAGACCAGCGCGATCAGGATGGCGAGGCGCGCGACCAGCTGGATGCGGAGCCATTGCAAGGCACCGCGCAGGACGACCCCGAGACCGACGATGACGCAGAAGATGACCACGCCCCAGACCAGCCCGGTCATGAGAAACGCCAGCGACACGATCACCGGCGCGAAGGTGCCGAAGGTCTCGATGCCGACGATGTTGCGGAAGATCACGACCAGGCAGGCGATCACCGGCAGGACCAGGATCAGATTGATCGCTTGCAACGGCACCTGCGCGATCACCGCTTCCGACCATGCCGCGACGAGCGAGCGCCGCCAGCGCGCCAGGTGGCGGACGTCCTCCTCGCCGATGACGAGCGGGTGGATGTCCCACAGCGCGGCGGCCTCGACCATCGGTACGCCGTCGAGCAGGTTGGCGCGCGCGATCGTCCACAGCGAGAGCAGGGGTGCCGTCGGATTCACCAGCACCAGCTCGCCGGGATCGACGAGCGTGTAGAGCACCGAGCCGAGCACGCGCCCGACGGCGCGCGGAAAGCCGCCGGCCACGACGATGCGCGCGTCGCGGAGCGCGATGCGCTGCTCGCCGAGCTGCAGGAGGGCGTAGAGACCGGCCTCGTCCTCGGTCGACACCAGCAGGAGGTGCGCCTCGGCGACGGTATCGAAGTTGTTGGCGATCAGGCGCTGCAGGTAGTTCTCGCGGAAGTAGCGCGACTCGAAGCGGGCGCTCAGGAAGACCACGCTGATCGAGCGCTGCCGGGCGTCGTCGACGATCTGCTCGATCACGCCGTCCGGGATCAGGTGGTCGCTGATCAGCACGACCGACGCGACCGGTCGCTCGGCGTAGAAGGCGAAGGTGCGGACGCGGTCGGTCTCCCAATGCACCTCGCGGGCGCGCGTGCTGTCGCGCCCGGCCGGCTCGTTGCTCTGCTCGAGGAGCGACCGGCGCGTCACCTGGTGGATCAGGACGTCGTAGTGGAAGCCGATCTCGGCGGTGTGCTCGATGAGCGGCAGATCGCCGTAGTACAGCGTCAGATAGTTCGTCGGCAGGTGCGCGTAGTTGCCGTTGGCCGGATCGAACGGCACCCAGCTGTCGTCGAGCCACGCCTCGACCCACGCGATCGTCGAGCGCTTGCGGGCGGCGTCTTCCAGGCGGAGGCCGCCGACGAGCCGCGCGGGAATGCCGATGCTGCGGAAGAGCGCGACCAGGAGCCGCGCTTTCCCTGCTCCGGTGCCGCGCTCCGCCGTCAGCACGCCGAGCGCGTCGCTCGGCGCGGTCTCGCCTTCCGGACTGCGCAGGAACGACGCCGCGTACTGGTAGAGCGACCACGCGATCTCGTCGACGCGGGTGACGTCGCGCGTGAGCGCGGCGGCACGGCGCTGCAGCGCGGGCGCATCGCTCTGGATGACGTTGGTCGGCGCGAGGTAGCCGTCGCCGCCGTCGCGCGGCGGCCGGTTCTCGGCGAGCGGGATGCGTGGCACGTCGACCCAGGTGTCGACCGTGCGGGCGCTGAGCTCGTAGGTGATCTCGCCTTTCTTCGCCCGCACCAGACTCGCGTCCCAGTGGACGCGCAGGTCGTCGCCGCGCGTCTCCTCGCGAAAGCGGAATGCGCTCGGCCGGATCGAGCGGTTCAGGATCGCTTGCCGGCCGTCCGAGACCGGCACGAGCAGGCTCACGTGCACCGGTTTCGGCGTCGGATCGATCTGCATCGTGAGGGCGACCTTCCAGTAGGTGATCGCCGGCTTCGCGCGCTGGGGCTTCGGCAGCTCGTCGGAGGGGACGAAGACCGGCGTGTCGTCGCTCCGCTCGCCGGGAGCAACCGCCGGCGGCACCTCGTCGAGCTCGTCGAGATTGGGTGCGACGCGACGGGCGCGCGCGCCCGCCGGGCCGGATTCGGCGCGCTCGGCGACGTGGCCCGTCGGCGCGGCAGCGATCGCGTCCGGCGCGGCGAGCGCGCGCGGCGTGTCCGCCCATACCGTGAGGCCGCCCATGAGCGCGAGGACGATCAGGATGACGCTCGGTGCGGGGGCGGCGATCATCAGCGCGTTCGAGGATGCCACGCGCGGTCACGCGTGCCTACCGCGAAGGCCACCCGCTCAGCGCAAGGCCGCCAGCATCGGGGCGAGGACGCGCTCCGGCGCGAACTGCTCGAGGGCGAGGGTGCGGGCGGCGGCGCGGTGTCGGTCGTAGTGAGTGGCGAGCTCGTCAAACGCGGCGAGCGCGCTCTCGAGATCGCGGAACGCGAGCAGGCCCGAGCCGGCCGGCAGTCGCGGCGCGAAGCCGGTGTCCTGGTTCACGACCGGGCGGCCGGCGGCGAGGTAGCAGGCACCGCGATCGCTGAACCAGCCGCTCGCGAGCCGGACGTTGACGTCCTTCGCGACCGTGAACTCGCCCTTCGAGGTGCGGATGAAGTCGCGATAGGCGTCGGGATCGCTCGACACCACGAGCGGGTCGACGATCTCCCAGCCGGCGTCGCTGAGGCGGCGGTAGTCGTCGGGATGACTCGCGACGTCCATCGCGATCCGGAAGCGCTCGCCGGTGAGGCGCGGCAAGTCGACGAAGCGCAGCCATTCCGTTCGCTTCCGCCACGAGAAGACCTCGGTCCCGAGCATGACGTCGCGCCCGGCGCTGTCCCACTTGCCGATCGTGCTGTATGCGGCGTCGCCCGCGGGCGGCAACGGCTGCCACAGCGACGCGACGATCGGCTGGCGGAGCGGCTGCCAGGCGATGTCGCCGGTCGGGATGCGGCACCCGGGCCTGCCGATGTTCTCGCCGAAGGTGAAGTGCAGATCGTGATCGCCGACGAGCGCGCGAAGCCGCCGGTCGCCGGCGTGCAAGCGGAGCTGCGTGTAGGCGGGATCGAGATCGACGTAGACGCTGCGTGCACGTGGCGACGCCGCGCGCTGCAGGCGGTTCACGCCGCCGAGATTCACGACCAGATCCGCGCGCGCGAGCGCGTCGTGGGTGGCGTCCCTGCCCGCTCCGTGCCAGCGGTCGGCGCCGGCGTCCCAGAACGCCCACGCGTCCCCACAGCCGTGCGCGCCGAAGAACGCCTCCGTGTAGTCGATGCCGTGCGCGTAGCCGGCGGTCACCATCGCGGGCTCGCCGGGCACGTACGCCTCGGCGTAGTAGCCGGTGTCCTCGTAGAAGAAGACCTCGCAGCCGAGGCTGCGAAAGCCGAGCAGGAAGTGCAGCGCCTGCCAGGCGTAGCCGCCGAGCGGGAAGCGTACGAGATACCCCGCGATCACGATGCGTGGCGCCATCTCACACCATCACAGTCCCGCGTCGGCGAGGAGGCGGCGCAGGATCCGGCCGGCGTCGAACGCGTCGGCGGCGATGTCGCGGGCGGCGGCGCAGCGACGCTCGTAGTCGTCCTCGACGTCGGCCAGGCATGCCGCCGCCTCGTCCGCGTCGGAGAAGAGGAGGATCGCGCTTCCCGTCGGGTAGTGGCCGGCGAGGCCGGTGTCCTGCACGATCACCGGCCGACCGATCGCGAGGTACGACGCTGAGCGGGTGCTGAACCAGCCGCTCCGCGGCGCGACGTACGCCTCCTTGGCGACGCTCAGCTCGCCGCGCGACGCCGCGATGTAGCGCTGGTAGTCGGCGAGCGTCGCCGAGACGGCGCGCGCGTCGACGATGCTCCAGCCGGCGTCCTCGAGCTGCGCTCGCGGCGCCGCTCCGGCGAGCGCGATCTCCAGCCGGGCGCAGGTGCGCGCAGGGAGCGTCATCACCTTCGCGAACTCGACGTCTTTGGCGCCGTAGGCGCGCGTGCCGAAGATGGGCGGCGTGAGATCGGTCTTCCAGGACATGATCGTGGTGAACGCACCAGCGCGCGGCGGCGGCTGCAGCGGCCAATCGGCGAGTACGATCGGATGGCGTGTCGGATGCCAGGTGAGGCCGGCGGTCGGAATCTCGCAGCCCGGCGTGCCGATGTTCTCGGCGAACGAGAAGAACACGTCGTGGCGACGGATCATCGCCGCCGAGTACTCGACGTGCTCGTCGGCCGTACCACCGTCGGCGGCGGCGAGCTTGGCCTGGCTGTAGCACGGGTCGGTGTCGAGGTAGGCGGCAACACCGTGCCCGCGGTATCCGTCACGCAGCCAGCACGCCCCGGAGACGTTGAGGAAGAGATCGGCCTCGCGGCAACGTCGCGCCAGCGTCGTCTCGTCCATGCCGTGGAAAGCGCCGCGGGGGTCGCGGAACGCCCAGCTGACGGCGCGGCCTCCCTGGCCGAGGACGCCCGCGAGGTGCGCGACGTTCGCGGCGGCGTCCTCCACGAAGGTCTGCGCGGCCGGCGCGTACACCCACTGTCCGGTATCCTCGAGGTAGGTGACGTCGTGACCGAGGTCGGCGAGGCCGTGCACGTACTGGAGGTAGTCGAACGCAACGCCGGCCACCGGGTAGGTCGCGATCAAGCCGGTCACGATGATGCGCATGCGCAGGCGTTCTCTATCGGCTCGCCAGGCGCCGGTCACCAGGAGGGGGCTCATCGGGTCGGAAGCACCCTTGACGGCGCGGCGGGACGTTACGTACACCGATCGCAACACCGAGACGCGCTGAACGTCTCGCTCCCATGAGCGTCGACACGCATTCTCCCGCACGATCCGCTGGGCGCCAGCCACCGGTGCAATCCGGTACGGGCGGCCCGCGGTGGACGCTCACCCCTGGCGTCGTCTGGCGCTTCCTCGTGCTGTATCCGATTGCGGTGTTGATCATCGCGGGCCTGCTCACGACCGACGTCGTGCGCCAGGACGTGGACCTTCCCGTCAACGTCATGACCGCGCAGCTCGCGGCGTGGCTGCTGAACGCGGTCGGCTTCGCCAGCGTCGCCTCGGGGGTGAACATCGCGCACGGCGGCGCGATCGTCGCGGTGAAGACGGGCTGCAGCGGTCTCGAGCTGCTCGGAGTGTTGCTGCCGGCCATGCTGCTCTTCCCCGCGTCGGCGCGGGCGAAGCTCGTCGGTATCGTGGCGGCGGTCGCCGTCGTGCTGCCGCTCAACGCCCTCCGGGTCGCGTCGCTGAGCCTCCTCCTCGCCACCAGCACCCGCGCCTTCGACCTCGCGCACCTGTACTTCTGGCAAGCGGCGCTGATCGGCTCCTTGTTCGCGTTCTTTCTCGCCTGGGTCCGGACGGTCGCATGGCCGACTCCCGCACGATCCTGAGCCGCGCGCTCGTCTTCGTCGCCGTCTACGTCGCGGGCTTTCTCGTGTGGACGGCGGCCAACGTCGAGCAGTACCTCTGGCTCGAGCCGCTGGCGCTCGGCGCGAAGCTCCTCACCGCCCTGGTCGAGCGGCCGCTGCTGACGAGCGACGTCACGACCACACCCGGGTGGCTGTGGGTGACGTCGGTCGTGCTCGACAGCGGCAACCTGCGTCACTTCGGTCTCGTCGGCGCGACCTTCACCGCCGCCGTGCCGATCCTGCTCGCGCTCGTGTGCGTCGCGCCGGGCGTGTCCCGCACCCGGCGCGTCCGCCTGCTCGCGCTGGCGCTCGGTGCGCTCTTCGTGCTGAACGTCGCGGCCGCGACGTGCTTGATCGAGGCGACGTACCTCCGCATCGGGCGCGACGGCGCCAGCGCCATGCTCGCGAAGCAGCCGCTGCTCGCGCCGCTCTACCGTTCCGCCGAGAAAGCGCTCGGAACGTACATGGCCGAGCTCGCGATGGTGTGCGTCGTCTTCGGGCTCGGCTTCCTCGCCAGCGTCGACGCCGGCGGCACGGCGGGCGTGACGAGCCGCAACGAGCCTTGCCCTTGCGGCAGCGGCAAGAAGTTCAAGCGCTGCTGCGCGGCGTGAGGGGCCCGCGACGTCACCTCGCCGCGGCGTCGAGCATCTTGGCGATCACGCGCTCGGCGGCGAAGTGCTCGGCGGCGATCGCGCGCGCCGCGGCCGCGTGCACGGCGTAGTCGGCGCCGACCCGCCGCACCGCCTCGACCGCGCCTGCGACGTCGCTGAACGCCAGCAGGCCGCGGCCGCTCGGGACCACGGTGCTGAAGCCGGTCTCCTGCGTCACCACCGGCTTGCCGGCGGCGAGGAAGCAGACGCTGCGATCGCTGAACCAGCCGCTGCGCGGCCGGACGTAGATGTCCTTCGCAACCGTGAACTCGCCGCGCGCGCCGCGGACGAAGGCGCGATACGCGTCGAGATCGGCCGAGATCGGCCGCGGGTCGACGAGCCGCCAGCCGTGCGCGGCCAGCTCGGCGCGCACCGCGGGGTCGAGGGGGTCCATCGCGAGCTCGAAGGTCTCGCCCGCGAGCCGCGGCACGTCGATCATACGGACGAAGTTGAGGTGCTTCGACCACTGATAGGTCTCGCCGCGGAACTCGACGTCCTTCCCCTTGTTCTCCCAGGTGGCGATGCTGCGGAACATCGCGCCCGGTGCCGTCGTCTGGACTCCGAGCGCAGCGCCATCCGCCCAGCAGTCGAGGACGACGGGTGGCCGGGTCGGAATCCAACGAAAGGGTCCGACCGGGACCGCGCAGAGCGGCGTCCCGAGGAGCTCGCCGTAGGTGAAGAGGACGTCGTGGGCGGCGAGGAACGCGCTACTCTCGGCGTTGCCGTTCGCGACCCGTATCTGCTCGTAGACTGGGTCGGTCTCGACGTAGCAGAGCCGCGCGCGGCGGTGGTGCTCTTCGCGCGGCTTGGTGGCGCCGCAGAGATTGAAGATCAGCTCGGCCGAGTCGTAGAGCTCGTCGACGCGCGCCCGCGCGAGGCCGTGCCAGTCGCCGGTGAGCGCGTCCCAGTAGGCCCAGCGCTCCCCGAGGTCGAGCGCGCGCATCGCCGCGGCGAGCGCGGCGACGTTCGCGGTCGCGGCGGTCGCGATCGAGTCGTGACGTGGATCGTAGGGCGGCGCGCCGGAATCCTCGACGTACCAGACGTCGCAGCCGAGCCGCTGCAGCCCGACCAGATATTGCAGCGCCTGCCAGATCACGCCGGCGAGTGGATACTGGCCGGCGATGCCGAGGACGAGGACGCGCGGGCCGTGACCGGTCGAACCTGGCATGCCCAGCTACTCGCTCGCGGCGCGCGGCGTGCGCGTCCAGAGCGGCGCGTTCGTCGGCGGCACTAGGCGATCGCGCCGCGTTTCGGGCGGGTGCCGAACTGTGCATCGTAGAGGCGGGTGAACGCGCCGCCGCGGGCGACGAGCTCGTCGAAGGTGCCGATCTCCGCCACCATGCCGTCGCGCAGCACGATGATCTGGTCGGCGTGGCGGACGGTCGAGAGCCGGTGCGCGATCACGAAGGTGGTGCGGCCGCGCATCAGCTCCTGCAGCGCGGCGATGATCAAGGCCTCGGTCTCGGCGTCGAGCGCCGACGTCGGTTCGTCGAGGATCAGGATCGGCGCGTCGCGCAGGATCGCGCGCGCGATCGTGAGGCGCTGGCGCTCGCCGTCGGAGACGGTCGCGCCCTGCTCGCCGACCGGCGTGTCGAGCCCCAGCGGCAAGCGCGCCAGCAGGCCGTCGAGCTGTGCCAGGTGCGCGGCGCGCTCGACCTCCGCTTCGGAGGCGAATGGGCTGCCGTAGGCGACGTTCTCCCGCAACGTGGTCGGGAAGACGAGTGAGGGCTGCAGGACCATGCCGATCCGGCTCCGCAGCTCGTGCAGGCGGAACTCGCGGACGTCGGTGCCGTCGAGGAGGACGCGGCCCGCCGTCGGATCGAAGAAGCGTGCGACCAGGCTCACCAGCGTCGTCTTGCCGGCGCCGGTCGCGCCGACGATCGCCATCACCTCGCCCGGACGCGCGATCACGTCGACGTCGCGGAGCACGGGGCGTCCCGCCACGTACTCGAAGGCGACGTGCTCGAAGCGCACCTCGCCGCGCAGCGCGGCCGGATCGATGGTGCGATGGCCGTCTTTCAGATCCGGCGTCGTCTCGAGGATCTCGAGGACGCGCCGCGCGCCGACCCGCGCGCCGTGCACCATCCCGATCGTCTGGCTGATGCTGTTGATCGGCGCGTAGAGCGACGCGAGATAGGTGGTGAAGACGAGGATCTGTCCGATGGTGAGCGTGCCGGCCAGCACGTGCGTCGCCCCGACCCAGAGGACGAGCGCCGTGCCGACGGCGACGATCACGTTGACGCCGCCCGAGTAGATCGTCTGCAAAACGTAGAGCCGCCAGTTGGCGTGCAGGCTCTCGGTGCTGGAGGCGAGAAAGCGACGGCTCTCCTCGTCCTCGGTGGTGAAGGCCTGGATGATGCGGATCGCGGCGATGCCGCGCTGGGTGACCGAGTAGAGCCGGCTCTCCTTCTCACGCGCCTCGGTCGAGAACCGTGTGATCCGCCGGCCCATGAGCGAGATCGCGAAGAAGATGATCGGACAGACCGCGAGCGCGACCAGCGTCAGGCTGACGTCGATGCGGAGCATGATCGTCATCATCCCGGCGAAGAGCGCGATCGAGGTCATGATCGGGAAGACGCCGTTCATGCTGAGGGTCTGGATCGCGAAGGTGTCGGCGGTCACCCGATAGAGGAGATCGCCGACCTCGCGGCCACTGTGGAAGCGCAGCGAGAGCCGTTGCAGGTGCTGGTAGAGGTCGCGCCGGAAGTCGTTCACCATGCCCTGGCCGACGCTGATCGTGGTGCTGTTGTGGAGGACGCTGAGCAGCGCGAGCGCGAGGTAGAGCAGGACCAGGCCGCCGCAGGCGGCGAGCAGGAGTGCGTGCGGGCTCAGGTCGCGGAGCGGGCCGGTCGTGAGCGGCCTGCCGCCCAGGATGTTGTCGACGACGAGCTTCAGCGGCCACGGCTTCAAGAGCTCGAAGGCGCTGATGAGCAGGACCTGCACGACCGCGAACGCGAACAGCGCGCGGTACGGCCGGAGGTAGTGCGCGATCGTGCGGGCGAGCGGGAAGTGGGTGGCCATCAGTCGCCGGGCGTCGCCTCAGCGTCGCGACTCGACGGAGACGAGGCCGATCTGCTGCGCGACGATCTCGAGCACTTGGTACATCACCCGTCCGAGCCGGAAGTTCTGGTAGCCGATCGAGAGCGCGGTGAGCGTCCCGAGGACGGGCGCGACCAGCGCGAGCTCGCCGACGCCGACGTAGGCGCCGAGCACGACGAGGAAGACCCAGACCGCCAGTGCCAGCTTGGCCGCGCGCGAGGTCTTGACGGCGCAGCGAACGTTGAAGAGCCGCTTGGCGCCGCCGTGGTTCTCGACCGCGACTCGCAGCTGCCCCTTCGAGACGATGCCGCGGTGAATCTCGAGATCCCAGCTGCTCCAGCCGTGGTCGTGCGCGATGAGGTACTTCCGCGGCAGGAGGAAGCGCATGATGCCCTCGAGGAGCTCCTCCTTTTCCTGGCCGCGCTCGCTCCAGTAGCCGAGAAGGAAGTCGCGCTGCAGCCAACGGATGCGGGGCTGCTGCGTCGGCTCGGCGAAACGGATGCGCTCGACGCCGGTGAGGCCTTTGATGCGCCAGCGGTAGCGCTCGTAGCTGCGCAGCAGCGGACCGAGGTAGATCAGCATCGCGACCAGGACGCGGCCGCGCCAATTGTCGTAGCGCGGCTCGACGCGGGCGTGCAGGGCACTGGTGATCGACGATGCGATCGTGATCGCGAGCGGCACCAGCGCCAGCATCAGATGCTTCCCGGCGGCGAACGCGGCGACGATCATCATCGCGCCGACCAGGTTCCACTCGAGCGTGAACGGCAGGTGTTCGAAGAGCGACGACGGCGGCTCGTACATGGTTTGGAAGAGACCGCGCCCGAAAGTGCCGGAGTAGATCACCGGCCGGCGCGAGAAGAGCGAGGTGGTGAAGTCGCCGTAGATGCGCCCGAGCCAACGCGACTGGCCGAGCATGTTGAAGCGGTATGGATGCTTGAAGTAGAGCAGCGCCTCCGCCTTGCCGTAGCCGCGCTGCTGGCGGAGGTAGTCGCGCACCGTGTTGCGCCGGAAATGCCACACCATCGCCGCCGGGCTGAAGCCGATCGTGTAGCCCTGGTTTTGCAAGCGCCAGCACAGATCGACGTCGTCACCGGCGGCCGCGAAGATTGCCTCGAAGCCGTGCACCTCCTGGAGCGCACGCTTGGTGAAGGCCATGTTGCAGCCGGGGATGTGCTCCGCGACCTCGTCGTCGAGGAGCACGTGCGTCGGCCCGCCGGGCGAGGCGGCGACGTAGGCGGCGACGGCGCTGTCCTC
>JBGPIT010000081.1:0-15335 GCA_041485125.1 Binatia bacterium
ACGGGCGTCGCCATCGGCGTGGGTTCGGGGGTCCCGTTGTCGGGCGTGGCGGTCGGCGTGATCGCTGGGCCGGGCGTGCTCGTTTCCGTCGCGGTCTCGACTGGTGTCGGGGTGTCGGTGGCGGTCGCCGTCGCGGTCGTGGTGCTCGTCGGTGTGGGCGTCGACGACGGCGTGGGCGGCGCCACGGCGGTCGGCGTCGCGGTGCCCGTGGGCGTCGCGGTCGCGCCCGGCAGCTGCTTGCTCGACGGCACGCACAGCTCTGTCGGCCGGAAAGTGTCGAAGACGTCGTTGGCGTTGAACTGATTGTTCACGAACGCCTTGTGGGTCTCGATGAACGCGCTCACGCGCCGGACCCGGTAGCACATCAGGTGCGTCGAGAGGTCGAGGATGCCTTCATTGTTCTTGTTCGCCGGCGCGCAGAGTCGGAACGGCTTCTTCACGTCGAGGGTGATCGGACCGCTCGACGTGAACTCGTCTTGGATCGTGACGTGCTGCGTGACCGTCTCGCGGCCGCGCACGCGGTAGCACTTGAAGTGCTCGATGCCGGGCGGCATCCCGAGCGGCAGCGGCGGCGCGATCAGGCTCTTCGCCGACGGTACCAGCACCATCTCGGGCTTGAGGATGTCGACGACCTGCGCGCCGAACTGGTTCGTGACCGTCACGCCCAACACCGGTGCGAAGTGCGGCGTGGTCTGATGGATCTTGTAGCCGGCGAGATGGCGCGGGTCGTTCACGGCGCTCGGGTCTTCGCCGTTCTTGTTGGCGGGGTTGCAGAGTCGCTTCGGCTGGCCGACCTTCACCGTGCTCGGACCGAACTGATCGACCAGGTTCGGGTTGGGGATCCTGAGCGGCTTGTGGTGCACCTCGTAGCACTGGAAGTGCGGCACGTTCGGCGTCGACGTCGGCGATGGTGTCACCGGACCCGGTGTCGGCGTCGTTGTTGGCGTCGCCGGCGGCTGCGTGAGCTGGCACGGTGGGCCGGCTGCCGGCGCGGCGAGCGGAGGATCGGCGTCGACGTTCGGGGTGACGGTATCGCAGCCGGGGTTTCCAGGGCCGGCAGCGCATCCCCACCAATTGTTGTCGGCGGCACCGTCAGTCGCCGTCGAGGCGGCGCTGCCGTCGGTGATGCCGTTCGGAGCGTTCCCGATGATGTTGTTGCCGTGGATCTGCTGCGACATCGTCCCCGGCATGGCGCCGTCGTCATCGATGCGGATACCGCCGAAGGTCGTCGGCACGAAGACGGGCGGGTTGAGGCCGTTCTCGACGAAACAGTTCTGGCTGATGTCGGCCTCTATCGAGCCGCCGCGTAGCTCGAGCCCGGCACGCCGATTGTCTCGGAAGACGTTGTTCTGGACGAGGGTGCCGATGGCGCCGAAGTCCTGCGCCCCGACCTTGGCGAGGTGAGTGAACGAGTTGCCCAAGATCTGCATGTGGGTATCGCCGACGTCGTCGAAGACGCCGAAGCCGAGATCGTGAAACACGTTCTCCGTGACGCTGTTGTTGTCGGAGCCGCCGCCCTGGATCCCGACGCCGAACGTGAACTGGTTCTTCGCCAGGTCAGGGTTCAGGAAGAACTCGTTGCCATCGATGATGTTGCCGTCGGCGTTACCGTATCCGAGCAGGAGACCCCAGCCGCCGCCGGCGTTGCCGTCGTCGAAGACCGCGTTCTTGATGATGTTGTTGCGGATGCGGTGATTGTCGCTGTCCGCGTCACCGTCGGCGGTGATGACGTTCACGGTAGGATCGGTCTCGTCGATGGTGAAGCCGATGATCGTGATGCCCGACGCCGAGAGCGTGACGAGTTGGAGCGGGCCGCCCGGGCAGCTGGTCGGCAGGCAGTGGCCGCCGTTCACTTGGATGACGGTCGACGCCGCGCCCATCGTGGAGGCGAGCGTCAGCGACTTGTCGATGTCGATGCCGGGTGCGCCTGGAGCCACGCCGCCGTGGCCGGCGGTGACCGTCTCGGCGTACGTGCCGGGGCCGACGAGCACCGTGTCGCCCGCCGCCGCGGTGTCGATCGCCTGCTGGATCGTCGGCTGCGCGCTGGTGCAGGATCCGTCGATGCCCGTGTTCGGTACGCAGACGACCGCGGCGACGACTGCACGAGCAGTGGTGAGCAAGAAGAAGGCAGTGAGCGCGAAAGGTCGCAACCTCGAGCTGAACATCGGTCACCTCCCCGGAACAATGCGACGGACCCGTACGTCTGGCACGGCTCAATTGCCCTTGCGCGGCGCGTACGTCAAGGGAAATCTTCGCGACGTCCGTGGCGTGGGATGCCCGAGGACGGCAGTGCAACGGGCCGCGTGGCGGGATGGGTCACGGAGACGGTTGGAGCGAGGTTACGTGCGGGACCTAGGGGCTGACACGCGGCGGCGAGCACGGCGGAGGTGATCACCTCGCGGCGCGTCCGCGTAGCGATCAGGGCGGCCGGCGCTCGGCGTCGGCGAAGCGGGCGACGGGGGCGGCGATGTCGTAGGCGACGACGTCTCCGAGGTGGTGCACCGGCTCGCCGTCGTGGATGCTCACGTCGAGTAGCGTCTCGACGCGAGCGACCAGCGCTTCGTCGCCTGGACGAGTGATCAGAATCGCGGGGCGCATGGTCGTGACGATCGTGTGCAGGTCCCTGTCGGTGAGCCAGTTCGAGACGATCCGCCGGCGCGTCGCGAGCTCCGGTGCGTAGAGCGTCAGATACGACGCCTGCCAGTGCATGTCGGTGAGAAGCACGTTCCGGCCGCGATAGGGCCCGGTGCGGAGCCACTGCGCGATCTCCTCCACCACGACCGGGCGCGTGTAGGTCAGCCAGGCCGGTGGCCGCTCGGAGAGCGCGAACGGTACGACCGTGGAAAGGCACGCACAGACGACGACCAACGCGAGGCGCCGCGGGTCGTCTCCGAGCCAGCGCCGCAGCGGCACGACGGCGAGCGGCAGGAGGAGGACGAGACCGGCGAGGAGGTAGCGCTGGTAGAACGTCGACCCGCGCGGCATCGCGACGATCACGATGCCTACCCAGAACGCCGCGACGAGAGCGAGCCAGAGCGCGCGCGCGTCCTTCGCCGGTCCGCCGGCGCCACGGATGCTCGCCTGTGCTTGCCACGCGAAGCCGACCACGCACGCGATCGGCAGGAGCCAGCCGAGCTCGTGGAAGGTGTGCGTCGCGAGGATACCCAGCGCGGGCAGGGGTCCCGACGGCGTCACGCCGGCGATCTCGCCGCCTTTGCGCGCCGAGGTGAACCCGACGAGCGGATCACCGAGGATGACGGCGTTGGCGATCGTCCACGCGATCGGCACGGTGAGCGTCGCGGCCGCGAGCATGAGCGTCGGAAGCCGCGCCCGCGTCCGCCGCCACACGTAGAGCACGTAGAGCGGCGCGAGCCACCAGGCTTCGTAGCGCGTCAGCGTCGCCCATCCGAGTGCGGCACACGCCGCCAGGAACGCGGGCCACCGCAGCGCCGCCGCGGTGGACGCGTTCCGTCGGACCGGCTCGTCGCCGAGCGCCGCGATCAGGCAGAGCGTGCCGAGCGCAAGCTCGGCGACGAAGCTCGTCTCGGTGAGCGAGCTCGCCGAGAGCGCGGCGTGGAGCGGCATCACGGCGACGACGCTCGCGGTCAGGAGCCCAGCCGGCCGACCGAAGAGACGCGTCGCCAGGAGATAGCAGACGGGGACGGTCGCGGTGCCGAGCAGGACGTTCACCAGCCGACTCGTGATCCACGGGTAGGGCGCGAGCATGCTGGCCAGACCGGCGATGTAGAGGAAGCCCGGCAGCCACACGCCGGCGCCGACCAGGTGGGGCCGCTGCGCCCACTCATAGGCCGCGCTTGCCCGCGTCGGCCCGTCGCCGGACGCGTCGATCGTCGTCAGCACCAGGGTGATGCGCAGGGCGAGCGCGACGGCGGTGATGACGGTGACGAGCGCGGTCTCGCCACGGCCGCGCGGAGTCGAAGGCGGCCGTGCCCTCTTCCGAGAAGGTGCGTCGACCCGGTCCACGGCGCGACCTTTAGCCGACCCGGCGCGGCGGTGAAATGAAGTCGATGCGTCGGCGTGATGCCGGTCGCTGCGGCCGGGACACGGCAAAACGCGCGCCGACGCCGCGACGTTGCCGCCGTCAGATCTGGTAGTAGAGCGCCCGCTCGCGCACGGCGGGTTGCCGGCGCTGGCAGGTCGCGCACGGCTCGGTGAGGAGATCGTAGGCGTGGCGGATCGCGAGCAGGGTGCTCGTCTGCCGCTCGCGCTGCTCGAGGAAGATCTGTGACTCGCCGAGCTTCGCGGTGAGGCCGCTCTTCGTCATGCAGGTGACCATGCCGTGCCCCACGCCGCAGAGTATGACGTGAAGCCCGCGCGCCGTCAGCCGATCGACGCAGCCTTCGAGGAGCGCCATGCCGACCGCGTCGGGATTGCGCGCGCGCTTCAGGCGCAGCACGACCACCTCGGTGTCGGGCAGGACACGGTCCTCGATCGTGTCGAAATGGTGCTCGAGGCTGACGCCGGCGCCGAAGTACATCTCGCCTTCGAGACCGAAGATGAGGATGCGCCCGCACACCTCGTCGTCGGGGAGGCGCTCGTGGATCTGGCCGCTCGGGGTGACCACGAACTCGCTCAGCAACATCTGGCCGGTGCGCGGCACCGCCAGCATGAACGACATGAACACGCCGATCAGGACGCAGAATTCGATCGAGATCGCCAACGCCGCGATCGCGGTGACGGCGACGATCGCGGCGTCGAAGCGCGAGGTGCGCATGTGGTAGCGAATCTCGCGCGGACTCACCATCCGCGCCGCGGTAAGCATCAGGAGCCCGGCGAGCGCGGAGCGCGGGATCAACCGGGCATAGGGCGCGAACACCAGGACGATGAGCGCCACCGCGACCGCCGAGACGACGCCCGACCACTGCGTGCGAGCACCCGCCTGTTGGTTGATCGCGGAGCGCGTCAGCGATCCCGACCCGGGCATGCAGTGAAAGAACGCCCCGCCGAAGTTGGCGAAGCCTTCGCTCAGACACTGCTGGTTCAAGTCGAGCCGCTGGCCGGTCACCGCGGCGATCGCCTTCGCCATCGAGATTGCTTCGAGCAGGCCGAGCAGCGCGATCGCGAGGGCGCTGCTGGCGAGGTCGCGCATCTCGGCGCCGTCGAGCCGCGGGATGTGGAACGACGGCAGCTTGGCTGGGATGTCGCCCACCACCGCCACGCCACGATGGTCGAGGCCCCACGCGGACGTCGCCGCCGCGGCGACGAGCACGGCGATCAGGAACTCCGGCAAGAGCGGCCAGCCGAGCCTGCGTTTCACCCCCCGGAGCGCGAGGACGAGGGCGATCGATCCGAGCCCGACCAGGAGGGTCGGCGTGTGCACGGCGCCGCCTTGGGTCATCGTCAGCCAGAACCGGTAGAGGAAGTGATCGTGCACGTCGCCGACGGCGTACAGCCCGAGGAGGTTCTTCGTCTGGTCGAGCACGAGCAGGACGCTGGCGCCCGCCGTGAAGCCGACGATGACCGAGTGCGAGATGTAGCGGGTCAGGTCGCCGAGGCGCAGAAAGCTGATCCCGAGCTGGATCGAGCCGACCAGGAGCGCGAGCAGCACGGCGGCCTGTACTTTCTCGTCGACCCCGCTGATCGCGCCGATCGCGCTCAAGAGCGCGATCGAGATCGCGTTCGTGGGGCCATTGATGAGCTGACGGGACGAGTCGAACACGGCGCCGATCGCCGTCATCACGATCGCGGTGTAGAGCCCGTACTCGGCCGGCAGGCCGGCGATCAGCGCATAGGCCATCGCCTGCGGGACCGCGACCGCCGCGACCGACAGTCCCGCCACCACGTCGGCGCGCGCGGCCTCGAGATCGTAGCGCCGGAGCGACGCGAGCGCGGGGACGAAGCGGTAGAGCGTCGTCAGTAAGCGGGATTCAGAAGCCGTCGCGATCAATCAGTGCTCCCCGGTACGTGCGATGTTCGGCCGCGGCGAATGCGCAACGAGCCGTGCGGCGTCAGGCGGCCGCGGTGGCTGCGCATACTACGCGGGTACGAAGTCCGCGGGAATGCCCGATTGGGCAGGTTCTACGCGCCGGTCCGTACCCGGCGGCTCGGCGGCGCGCGCCGACGAGGGACATGCTCCGCCTGGAACGAGCACGCCTCAGCGGGCGAGCGCGGCGACCTCGCGGGTGAGCCGCGTCGCCGTCTGCGAGGCGTTGCGCAGCAGGTTCTCGAGCACGGCGATCTTCACCCGCGGATGGCGCTCGCCGAGCGTGCGGAAGTCGTCGACCGAGAGCGCCCAGCACTCGCTCGGCTCGTCGGCGCGCACGTCGGCGGTGCGTAACGCGTCGCTCAGGACCGCGAGCTCGCCGAAGGTCATCCCGGCCGAGAGCGTCGCGAGACGCTGGCGCTCCCCGCTCGGTAGATCGATCGTGACGCTCACCTTGCCGCCGGTGAGAAGAAAAAACCGGTCCGCCGCGTCGCCGCTGCGCACGATGAGCTCGCCGGCGTCGAAGCGCCGTCGCTGCAGCAGCCGCTCGAGCTCCGACACCGCGTCCGCGTCGAGGCCGCGGCAGAGCTGATGCTCCGCCAACGGGATCACCGGCGCCGGGTCGGTGGCGCCGGCGCCGGAGAGCAGTCGCTCCTCGCACCACTCGAGCGCGAGGTCGACGGCGGGGAAGGTCAGCAGCCAGCGCTGCCGCTCGTCGGTGAGATGCTCGGAGAGGAAACGGACGAGACGCGAGCTGCTCGGGCCGTCGACGAGGACGAGACGCTTGTCCGCTTGCGCCAGCGCGACGAGCAGGTCGAGGAGGATCTGCGTCGCGGCCTCGTCGATCGCGCTGACGCGCTTGAGGTCGAGGATCGCGACCTCGAGCTCCGGGCTGCGGTCGACGATCTGCCATACCGCGGGCTCGATGCCGGCGAAGGTGAGATCACCCTGCAGCTCGTAGATGCGCACCCGCCCGCCGCGCTCTTGGAGGCTTTCCCGCTCGGCGGCGCTGCGCACGCGTTTCGACCGCACCGTCGCGAGGTCGTAGCTGGTGCGGATCACCGCCCGTGACGCGCGCGCGGCGCGGAGGAAGTGCAGGTTGAGCTCGCGCGAGAGCTCGGTGCAGACCGCGACGCCGCGGACGCTGTTGCCGCGGGCGTCGAGGGGCGGTGAGAAGACGGCGATCCCGAGCTGGCCCGGCAGCACCGCGAGGATGCCGCCGCCGACGCCGCTCTTCGCCGGCAGGCCGACCCAGTACACCCAACCGCCGGCGTAGTCGTACATGCCACAGGTACTCATCACGCTCAGGATGTCCTGCACGCAGTCGGTGCGGACGGCGCGCTCGCCGGTGAGCGGGTTGACGCCGCCGTTCGCGAGCGTCGCACCCATCACGGCCAGCGCGTGGCAGTCGACCGCGATCGAGCACTGCTGGAAGTAGACGTCGAGCGGATCGTTCGGGTCCTCGGTGATGATGTCGAAGTTGCGGAGCATGTGGGCGATGGCGCGGTTGCGGTGACCGGTGTCGCGCTCCGACTCGTAGACCGCGCGATCGACCGTGAGCGCGCGGCCGGCGTAGAGCGAGAACGTGGAGAGGACGCGGTAGAAGCGATCCTCTTTCGAGCGACCCGCGACCAGCGAGGCGGCGGCGATTGCACCGGCGTTGATCATCGGGTTCAGCGGCCGGCCGGTGCCCGGCTCGAGGCTGATCGAGTTGAACGCGTCGCCGGTCGGCTCGACGCCGATCTTGGCGAGCACCGCGTCGCGGCCCCGATCCTCGAGCGCGAGGCCGTACACGAAGGGCTTCGAGATCGACTGGATGGTGAAGTCCTGGCGCGTGTCGCCGACCTCGTACGCACGGCCGTCGGTCGTCGCGATGCAGATGCCGAACCAATCAGGATCGGCCTTGGCGAGCTCGGGGATGTAGGTCGCCACGTCGCCGTCGCGCAGACCGGCGAACTTGCGGTGCAACCGCGCGAGGTAGGCGTCGATCGGTGCTGGGACGGTCGAGGGTCCGCGCTGGGGCATGCTGGTCTCCGAATCCCTCGCGCCGGTGCACGCGAGGCAGCGTCCAGGTGTCGTTGGGCGGAGCGAGCTATCACATCCAGGACCACCCTGCACGGCGCCCAGGTGCCGGCGAGCGGCGTCGCGGACGCCGCTCGTGGCCACGGCCAGCCTTGTCAACCGCGACCGGGACAGCATACTTTCGCGCTTCGGGTGGAAGGATCCGGCGCCCTCGCGCGACGGAGCGATTGCCCCAACGAGCACGTGATCGGCGACCGAGCGATGTGGGAACGGTGAGCGGCGCGCCGGGAGCGTTGCCGGAGGGGAACGTCCGCGGCCCGGCCCCGACGGCCCGCACCACGCGGGCGACGGTGCTGTTCGCGGACATCGTCGGCTTCACGGAGCTGTCGCACCGGATCGGTCCCGAGCGCGCGTACTTCGCCGTGACCGGCGCACTCCGCATCCTCGACGCCGCCGCCCGCCGGCACGGCGGCTCGGTCGACAAGTATCTCGGCGACTCCGTCATGGCCGTCTTCGGCCATCCGGTGCCCGTCGCGGCGCCGGCGCGCGCGGCGGTCACCGCCGCTCTCGAGATGCGCGAGCAGGTCCGCGCGTACGTGCGCGCCCTCGACCTCGAGGTCGCGCTCGATCTGGTGATCGGCGTCAACACCGGTGCGATGGTTGCGGGCGACGTGCGCTCCGGCGTGGTGCGCGAGTTCCACGTCCTCGGCGACGCGGTGAACGTTGCCGCGCGGCTCAAGGCGCGTGCCCCGCGCGGCGGCATCTACGTCGGGCCGGAGACCGAGCGCGAGACCGCGGACGAGTTCGACTACCAGTCGCTCGGACGGATGCGGCTCAAGGGCAAGACGACCGAGGTGCCGATCTTCGAGCTCGCCGGCTCGCGCGAGCGCCGCTCGGGAACGGGGACGGGCGCGCAGCGCGGGACGTCGCCGTTCGTCGGCCGGGCGCGTGAGCTCGCCGTGCTCGCGGACCGTCTCGAGCGCGTGACGGCGGGGCAGGGCGGCGTCGTTCTCGTGATCGGGACGGAGGGCATCGGGAAGACACGGCTCGTCGCCGAGATCGAGTCGCTGCCGGGCGCGCAGCACGTCGCCATCGTCCACGCGCGCGCCGGTCTCGGGTCCGAGAGCCGCCCGGGCGAGCTCGTCGCCGATCTGCTCCTCGCATGCGGCGTCGAGACCGCGCCGGCGCGGGGGACGTCCGCGAGCCCGGAGGGCATTGCCGACCGTGCTGCCGGAGAGCTGCGACGGCAGTCGGCCACACGCCCGATCGTCGTCGTGCTCGAGGATCTACACCGCACCGACGCGACCTCGCGCGCGCTCCTGCCGCAGCTGATCGCGCGGCTCCGCGACGCGCCGGTGCTCTTCGTCTGCACGCTACGGCCCGGCCACGGAGACGCGCTCGACCATCTCCGCGCGGGGATCGATCCGGCCTCGATCGACGAGATCGAGCTCGGCGCGCTCTCCCTCGACGAGAGCACACGGCTGATCGACGCGGTCGCCGCCGGCGTGCTCGACGACGAAGGTCGCGCGCTCGTGCTGGCGCACGCCGGCGGTCACCCGGCGCGTCTGGTGAGCGGCATCTTTCTCGAGCCGGCGCTCCGCGCCGAGCGCGGGCGCGCCGGCAGCGAGCGCCGCTCGGGCGAGACCGAGCGCCGCCGCGCGACCATCCTCTTCGCCGACATCACGGGCTTCACGTCGCTCACCGAGCGCATGGGCGCCGAGCGCGCGTATCCGGTCGTCGTCGGTGCGCTGCATCTCCTCGACGAGGTCGCGCGCAAGCACGGCGGCACCGTCGAGAAGTATCTCGGCGACTGCGTCATGGCGCTCTTCGGCGTGCCCGAGGCAATCGAGGACGCGCCGCGGGCGGCGGTGAACGCCGCGATCGAGATGCGCCGGCGCGTGCGTGCCTACTGCGAGAGGCTCGGGGCGGAGATGCAGCTCGACGTGCACAGCGGCATCAACACCGGTCTCGGCATCGCCGGCGACATCAGCGGACCGTTGATCCGCGAGTCGGCAGTGATGGGCGAGCCGGTGAGCGTCGCCGACGAGCTCAAGGACCTGGCGCCGGCCGGCCAGATCTACGTCGGCCTCGAGGTGCAGCGCGCGACCGCCGCCGTGTTCGAGTACCGCGAGCTCGACGCCAGCACGCGGAAGAGCCGGGACGCGGCGGTGCGCGTGTTCGCGCTGCTGTCCGAGCAGGAGCGGCTGCACCGGGCGCGCATCGGCGCCGAGCGCCGGGTGTTCTCGGCCCTGGTCGGCCGCGAGCGCGAGCTCGACGTCCTGCGCGGGACGCTCGCCCGCCTGCGCGAGGGGAACGGCGCGGTCGTGAGCGTCGTCGGCGCGGCGGGCCTCGGCAAGTCACGCCTCCTCGCCGAGCTCGCCGCCAGCGACGAGGCGCGCGGCGTCGCCTGGCGCGAAGGACGCTCGGTCACGACCGGCCAACATCTGAGCTTCCATACGATCGCCGACCTCTGTCGCTCCTTGGCGGAGATCGCCGACGGCGACGACGACGCGGTCGCGCGGCAGAAGCTCACGGCCGCGATCGGCCGGCTCCTTCCCGACGAGGTCGACGAGGTCTTGCCGTTCATCGCCACGTTGCTCGGCCTCGACCTCGACGACGCCGCGCGCGCGCGCGTCGCGAGCCTGCAGGGCGACGCGATGGAGAAGCTGACCTTGCGGAGCGTGACGCAGCTGCTCCGCTCGGCAAGCCGCCTCGGGCCCGTCGTCCTGGTGATGATGGACGACCTGCACTGGGCCGACCTCTCGTCGATCGGCCTCCTCGAGTCGCTGCTCCGCCTCTCGGAGGAGCAGCCGATCGTCTTCATCCATCTTTTCCGGCCGGGCTTCCCGCAGACCTCCGAGCACGTGCGCCAGGAGGCCCGGACGCGCCACGCCGACCGCTACGTCGACGTCGAGCTCGCGCCCCTCGACGCCGGCGCCGCGCGGCGTCTCCTCAACAACCTCTTCCACGAGGGCGACCTGCCGCACGCGACCCGCCAGCTGATCGAGGAGAGGGCGCAAGGTAACCCATTCTATATCGAGGAGGTCATCCACGCGCTCGTCGACCAAGGCGCGGTCGAGTACCGCGACGGGACCTTTCGCGCCACCGACAAGATCGGCGCCGTCGAGATTCCGGGGACGGTCCACGAGCTGGTGATGACGCGCGTCGACGCGCTCGCGCTCCGCCAGCGGCAGCTCTTGCAGGCCGCCTCGGTGATCGGCGGCGAGTTCGATGCCGCCGTGCTGGGCGAGATCGTCGGCGACGCCGCGGGTCTCGGCGACGAGCTGCAGACGCTCATAGACGCCGAGTTCCTGGCGCGGTCGGCGCGCGGTGCGGGCGGCGAGTACGCCTTCAAGCACCGGCTGGTGCAGGAGGTGATCTACGACGGCCTGCTGCACGCGCGGCGCGCGACGCTCCATCGTCAGGTCGCCGAGGCGATGGAACGTCTGTTCGCCGAGGACGTGCCGGGGTACGCCGGGATGCTGGCGTTTCACTACAGCAAGGCCGGCGTCGTCGAGCGCGCCGAGACCTTCCTCTTCCGCGCCGGCGCCGAGGCGGCGCGCGCCGCCGCGCCGAGCGAGGCGCTGCATTTCTTCGAGGCGGCGTCGAAGCTCTACGTCGAGATCCACGGCGACGGCGGCGACCCCGCGAAGCGCGTCTTGCTCGAGAAGAACATCGCGCGCGCACTCTACTACCGCGGTCGCTTCATCGAGGCGATCGAGCACTTCAATCGCGCCCTGGTGCTGCTCGGGGATCGCGTCGTCGAGGGCCGCCTCGCGCTCGGCCTGCGCTTCGCCGCCAACCTCGGCGCGGTCCTGGCGCGCCTCTACGGTCCGCGGCTCGGGCGCCGCCCGCGCGCGGCGACGGCGCGCCAGCGCGAGATCATGGAGCTGCGCTACGCGCGCGCCGAGGCGACCGTCACGAGCCAGCCGACGCGCCACGTCTTCGACAGCATGGACAGCCTCGCCTTTTTGCAGCGGATCGATCCCGCCACGGTCCCCGGGTCGGGGAAGTTCTACGCCGGTGCCGCCGCGCTCTTCGCGTTCGGCGGCATCTCCTTCGACGTCAGCCGGCGGCTCTCCGCGCAGGCGCACGCGCTCGTGCCGCCCGACGCGCCCGACGACTACCTCTACGAGCGCGCGATGAGCTTCACCTACCGCGTCCTCGAGGGCGACTGGGCGAACGAGCACGAGATCGAGCCGGCCCGCATCGCGGAAAGCGTCCGCAACGGTCAGCTCTGGGGACCCACGACCTACCTCGGGCTCCTCGGCGAGAAGCGCCTCCACCGCGGCGACTTCGCCGGCGCGCAGGCGTGCGTCGAGGAGATCGACCGCATCTGGGACCTCTTCCAGTACGATCTGGCGAAGACCAATCACTACTACCTCAACACGCTGCTGCCGCTCGAGCGCGGCGAGCTGAAATCGGCGATCGAGGCGGCGAACGCCTACTACGACGAGAACCCCGAGGACCTGCTCCACATCCTCGCGCTCGGCGCGAAAGCCAAGGCGCAGGCGCTGCTCGGCGAGCTCGACGCCGCCGAGGAGACGCTTCGGCGCGCCGCGGAGGTGGTCGCGCGCTCGTCGCCGGTGCCGCCCTTCCACGTCAGCTCCTATCAGCGCTCGCGCTTTCTCCTCGACGTCGCGCGGCTCGAGGAGGCGATCGCGGGCTCGGACGGCGCCGCGCGGCGGCGCTGGCGTCGCCAAGCCCGGAGAAGCGGCGGCGCGGCGCGGCGGTCCGCGGCGAAGGTCGCGTGGCGTAGGACCGAGGTGCTACGGCTCGCGGGCCGCCTTCACGCGCTCCTCGGTCATCACCGCCGCGCGCTTCGTCTGCTCGAGCGAAGCGCGGAAATCGGCGAGCGCTTGGGCGCCCGCCCCGAGACCGCGCGTACCTACACCGAGGCCGGACGGACTCTCCGCGACGGCGAGCGTTTCCGGGGTCTCGACCGTGCGGCGTGTCTCGCCCGCGCGCGGGACGAGCTCACGGCGCTCGGTCTCGGCTGGGACCTACAACGTCTCGCGCCGGCGTGAGCGTGGTGCAGACGGCGTACCGCCCCGTACGCTCCGCGGCAATGCGCCGCGACCCGCTCGGGCGAGCGCGCAGCGCGGGCGGCGTCTCCCTGCTCGTCGCCGTGGCGCTGACGGGACTCTCGGCGGCACTTTACGCGCTCGCCTTCCCGCCGGTGGCAGCGCGACCGCTCGCCTGGATCGCGCTGGTGCCGTTCCTCATCGCACTCCGCGACGCTTCCGTGCGGCGGCGACTGCTGCTCGGCATGCTCTGGACCCTCGCGGTCGGGTGGGGCGTCGGAACCTGGATGCCGTCGGCCGTCTCGGGCTACTTCCACCAGCCGCTCGCCGTCGGCATCGCGCTTTTCCTGATCGTCACGGGCGCAATGGCCGCGCCGTACTACACCGCGTTCGCGTGTGCCTACCCGCCGCTCGTTCGACGCTTCGCGCCGGCCGCGCCGCTGCTCGCCGGCGCCGCGTGGGCGGGGGCGGAGCTCGCGCGCGGACGGCTCCTCAACGGGACGCTCGTCTACGTCGGCAACTCGCCATGGGCAACCTTCGGCTACTCGCAGGCGGGTGTCGCGCCGCTCATCCAGGTCGCGTCGATCACCGGTATCTACGGCGTGTCTTTCGTCCTGGTCGTCGTGAATGCCGCGCTCGCCGAGATGGTGTGGCGGCTCGGCATCGAGCAGCGGGTGCCGCGGAGCGCGTGGAATGGTGTCGCGCTCGCGCTTGCGACGGTCGGTCTCACCCTCGCGTTCGGCGCGGTCGTATTGCGCGCGGAGCGTCGCGGACCGACGGGCCCTGCGCCGGTGCCGATCGCGATCGCGCAAGCGAACCTCGGTGCGGCGGCGCGTTGGGGATCGGAGGGCGCGGGCCGCACGCTCGACGCCTATCTCCGCCTGACGCGCGAGGCGCTCGAGCGCGGCAAGCCGGCGATCGTCTTCTGGCCCGAGGCCGCGGTGACGTACTTCCTGGAGCAGGACCCGCTCTACGGTCCGGCGCTCGCCGCGGCGCTGCGTGACCGCGACGTCGAGCTGGTGGTCGGTGCGCCGCGCGCGGGCGAGGCCGACGGCGCGCCACCCTACACGAACAGCGTCTATCTGATCGCCGCCGGCGGCACGCTCGCCGGGCGCTACGACAAGCAGTACCTGCTGCCGTTCATGGAGTACTTTCCGCTCCGTCTCGAGCTGGCGCGCCGGCGCTTCGGACGGATCCGCGAGTTCACGCCGGGCGCGCCGACGCCGCCGCTGCCGACGCGCGCCGGCAAGGCGGGTGTCCTCGTCTGCAACGAGGCGCTCTTGCCGCACGTCGCGGCCGAACGCACCGCGCAAGGCGCCGAGTATCTCATCAATCCGTCGAACGACAGCTGGGTGTCGAACGCCGGCTTCGCCGAGCAGCAGCTCGACATCGTCTCGCTGCGGGCGGTGGAGCAGGGCACCACCCTCGTGCGCGTCTCCGATTCCGGCCCGTCGGCCGTGATCGATCGCTTCGGTCGTGTGCTCGCGCGCACCGCG
Source organism: Binatia bacterium (assembly GCA_041485125.1). Lineage (GTDB taxonomy): Bacteria > Desulfobacterota > Binatia > UTPRO1 > UTPRO1 > JBGPIT01. The sequence continues at coordinate 14,487 of JBGPIT010000081.1, forward strand.
CCGCTCACGCGCGCCGTGCTGCCGGCGACGCTCGTGCCGCGCCGCGTCGGCACGATCTATGCGGCCGTGGGCGACGTGTTCGGTGTCGCCTGCCTCGCGGTCGTCGTCCTCGCGTTGCTCGTGAGCGGCCGCCAACGCGGCAATTGAGCGCGTCCACGGCTCGTGCTTAGGTGCCCGCGAGCGATTCGATGGCAACGATGCTGGAACAGGGGATCGGGATCGAGGAGAGCAGGGGGGGCGCCCGGGTGCGGATCCCGTACGGGTTGCTGTGCACGCTCGTCGGTCTCGCGATCGGCTGGCTGCCGATCCTGGTGCACGGCCCGATCCCCGAGAAGTACAACATCCTCTACATTCGCGGCGCGATCGCGGTGTGGGGCTGGTACACGGCGCGTCTGCTGATCGGCTTCCTCGTCGGCATCACGCGCTGGCCGTTGCGCTGGTACGTGCGCGGCCCTCTCTGCGGCCTGGTGATGCTGTTTCCGCTGAGCCTCGTGTCGCTGGCGACGCCGGGCTGCGGACCGCCGTGCATGGGGCTGAACCTCACCACCGCGGTCGCGATCGGCACGATCGTCGCCGGGGTCGCGTATGCCGTGACGGGGCGGCATCGTGGTGACTGAGCGGCGTCTTTGCGGCGCCCGGCGCTGCCGTGACCGCTTCCCCGACGTGTGACCGATGCGTGCCCTGCTCGTCTCTGATCTCCACTACACCCTGAAGCAGCTCGACTGGGTCGACGGGGTCGCGGATCGCTTCGATCTCGTGGTGATCGCGGGCGATTCGCTGGACGTCGCCTCGATCGTCGCGCTCGGCGCGCAGATCGTCGTGGTCTCGAAGTACCTTCGCCGCCTTGCC
>JBGPIT010000082.1:0-15310 GCA_041485125.1 Binatia bacterium
CCAGGTGACGATCTCGACCGAGAGCCTGCCTTCGAGCGTCGCGATCGCGATCGCGGACACCGGTCGCGGGATCCCGCCGCACGAGTTCTCGCGCATCTTCCAGCGCTACACGCGGACCGGCGATCAGACCCAGGAGGGTACCGGCCTCGGCCTCTACATCGTCGGCACGCTCGTCGAGGCGCACGGCGGCTTCGTGACGATCGACAGCACACAAGGCACGGGTACGACCTTCACGGTGTACCTGCCGATCGCCGACTGGCGGGCGCATGGCGCCGAGCTGCCGGCGCTGAGCGCTCCCGTCACCACGCACTGAGATATCAGCCGCGCCGCGGCGGCGACGGCGCCGCCCGGTCAGCGCGAGCGGTCCGCCATCGCGCCCCGCGCGGCCCGGAAGATCGACGACAGCATCGGCGCCGTGAGCCGCCGCGTCTGCGTGTTCTGCCGGCTCGGGTGGAACGACGCGATCAAGGTGACGTCGCCGATCGTCGCCACCGCGCCGTGCGCGAAGGCCGGCAGCGGACGTGGCAGCCGCGCGCCGCGTGCCCGCTCCGTCGCGAGGACCGTCGTGAAGGCAACGCGGCCGAGCGCGACGATCACCTCGATTCGCGCGAGCAGCGCGCGCTCGTGGAGCAGGTACGTCCGACAGCGCGTGAGCTCGTCGATCGTCGGCCGATTGTCGGGCGGTGCGCAGCGCGCGGCGGCGGTGATGTAGGCGTCGTGAAGGACGAGGCCGTCGTCAGCGCTCACGGAGCCCGGCCGGTTGGCGAAGCCGTGCTCGAACATGGCGCGGACCAGCCACTCGCCGCTCTGGTCGCCGGTGAACATGCGGCCGGTGCGGTTGCCGCCGTGCGCGGCGGGCGCCAGGCCCACCACGAGCACGCGTCCGCGCGGATCGCCGAATCCCGGCAGCGGCCGGCCCCAGTAGGCCTCGTCGCGATACTGGCGGCGCTTCACGCGCGCGACGGTCTCGCGGTAGGCGACCAAGCGCGGACAGAGCCGGCACTCGACGATGCGGCGATTGAGCGCGGTGAGGCTCGGGACGGAGCGTGTACGGCCCCCGCTCCTCCCCGCGCTCGGACGCGGCGAGGTCGTCACGCCGGGTGGCGCCGCTCGGCGCGGTTGCGCGATCGCGACGGCGACGCGCTCACTCGCCGACGTAGCGCACTTGGCCGCCGCCGACGAGGACGCTGCGAGGAATCTCGTCGTCGCTCAGGCCGTGCCTGATCCTCAGATGGGTCACGAAGTCGGCGCGCTCGCGGAACGTCCGCGCATGCGCGACGCAGACATACGGCGCGCGGTTCACCGCGACGACGCCCGGCACCGTGTGATGCGAGCCGCCGAAGGGAAAGACCACGGTGCTCGGCGGCGGCTCGAGCGGCACGGTGATGAAGAGGTCGGGACGCGCGAGGTGGCGGATGTCGCCGGCGCGCGCCGGCACGGCGGTCGCGAGGACGAGCACCAGGACGACGGCGAGCCGCACCGCTCGAGTATTCCACGACGGGTCGCATCCGAGAATCGCCGATCGTCAGCCGCGAAGCCACGCCGCGAGCCGCTCGGTCGATTCCTGCGCGCGCGCCCACAGCAGCTCGATGGCGCGTTCGGCATCCCAGCTGCCGGCCGCTTGCAACACACGCGTCTCACGCGGCACGGACAGAACGGTCGTTTGCAAGAACGGGTACTCGCCGACCCATTCCGGTACCTGCGAGTCCGAGAAGTACGGCAGCGGCTGACCGCTGACCCCGCGGCGGTCGATGCCGCGCGACCGCAGGTACGCCAAACGCGCCTGCCAGATGTCGCGTGCCGTGCGATGGAATGCGAGCACCTCCTCGACTGTCGCTTGCACCGTGAGGGCGGCCTCGGTGGGGCCGAAGGTCAGCGCCGTGATCGTGGTCTCGGCGTCGCCGAGCCGGCGCTCGTAGACGGTGACGGGCATGGTGAGCACGGCGGCGTCGTTCAGAGGTTGCAACGCTCGCAGCGCGGCGGCAACGGCCTCGATCGTCTCCGCCCCGACCTCGTGACGTGGCGGCAGGATCGCGGCCGCGCGCACGGCCCGCGCCGGTTTCCCGGGGCGGGTCTCCGGCCCGACGTCCGCGCGCGCCGCGCCGGCCTCGTGACCCGAGGCGTAAGCGTCCGGCGCGGTCGCACCCGTGCTCGACGCGCCTTCGACCGCGGTTCTGGCCGCGCCGGAACGCGCTTCCGCCGCCGGAGTGCCCGCCGAGTTGGCAACACGAGCAACGCTCGTCGCGGCTGGGCCGCCGGCGGCGAACGCGAACGTGCCCTGCTGGCGCTCCACCAGAACCAGGAGCCGCAAGCCCTTCGCGAACGCTTCGGCCGCCGCGTGCTCGAGATCCGCGCAACGGTCGACCCGGCTGCCGTTCGCCTGACGGATGACGTCGCCGGCGCGGAGCGCGGGCGCGGCTTGCTCGTCGTGCGCCTCGGCGGCGTCGACCGGATGCGCGATCACGATCACCGCGCCGCCGCCGGTCGCGATGCTGCCGCGATCTTCCGCGGCGATGCCGAACGCCGCCGGCAGCTCGCAGCGCGCCGCCGCGGCAGCGTCAGCGCCCGTATGGAGAATCACGAGAATGGCAACAGCGACGTAGCGCCATCCGACGTCAGTACGGCAGCGCCCCCCACCTGTTTTTCCTGGCGCTTCCCCCCTGTTTCCGGAATTGTTCACGCGCGCCGATTCTTCTAATTTCTGGAGCACGCGGGAAGACGGCCGCACGATTCTCGCAACCCCACCGATAACGGTGTGGTCGCGAGTGGGGCGGAGGCAAAAGGGGGGCCTCCGCCCTATTTTTTTGTGCGCGGCCTTTCCGGCAAGGACGAATCGGGTCGCGAGCGGCGTTCGCGCGTTGCGTCGTCGCATCCTCGCGCATGTGAACCACAAGGTTCGCCTGATTGCCACCACAACTGCTACGACTGGGCGCGTGCGCCACTTCGGATGTCGAACCGTTCCGTGCTTGCAAGCGCCCGCGGCAACGGTGATCGGCGGTGACGGCTCGGCGAACGGGCTGCACTGGGACCTGACCCGGCTCTACGCGGGCCCCGACGATCCGCGACTGGAGGAGGATCTTCGCGCGGCGCGGGAACGGGCGTTGCGCTTCGCCTCGCGCTATCGCGGGCGCGTCGCCGCCGGCGAGCTCGACGCGCCGGCGCTGCGTGACGCGCTCGTCGAGCTCGAGGCGCTCCAGGAGATCAGCGCTCGTCCGGGCTTCTACGCCTCGCTGCTCGCCGCCGCCGATACCCAGAGCGCGACGGCGCTCGACCTCGAGGAGCGCACCACGGAGGCGCAAGCGGAGATCCGGACGGTGCTCGTCTTCTTCGACCTCGAGCTCACCACGCTCGCCGACGAGCGCTTCGCGGCCTACGTCGCCCACCCTGCCCTTGCGCCGTACGCGCACCATCTCGGGACCTTGCGACGGTACAAGCCGCATCTGCTGAGCGAGGCGGAGGAGCGTGCGCTGACGCGGAAGGACGTGAGCGGACGCGCGGCGTTCATGCAGCTCTACGATGAGCTCACCGGCTCGCTGCGCTTCCCCGTCGTCATCGACGGCGAGACCCGCGAGCTCAGCGACGGCGAGGTGATGGCGCTCCTCCACGCTCCCGACGCCGGCCTGCGCCAGAGCGCGTTCGAGGCGTACCTGGAGCGCTACGCCGCCGAGCGTCTGCCACTGACGGCGATCTTCAACACCTTGCTGCTCGACCACCGCATCGAGTGCGACCTGCGCGCCTACGCCGACCCCGCGGATCCGACGCATCTCGCCAACGACGTCGACGCCGACGTCGTCACCGTGATGATGGACGCGGTCGGCCGGCACTACGAGGTGATCCGCGAGTTTCTACGTCTGAAGGCGCGGCTCCTCGGTGTGCCGAAGCTCGGCATCGCCGACGTGTATGCGCCGCCGATCGATGCTCCCGAGACCCGCATCGCGTACCCCGAGGCGCGTGCGATCGTGCTCGACGCGTTCGCCGCCTTCACGCCGCGCTTCGCGGAGCTCGCGCGCGAGTTCCTCGACGGCGGCTGGATCGACGCCGAGGTCCGTCCCGGCAAGCGGCACGGCGCGTTCTGCGCCGCGCTCGCGCCCCACCAGCACCCGTACGTGCTGATGAGCTACACCGGGACCGCCCGCGACGTCGCGACGCTCGCCCACGAGATCGGCCACGGCATCCACGACATGCTCGCCGCGCGCCAGACGCTCCTCAACTACGAGCCGCCGCTCGTCCTCGCCGAGACGGCGTCGGTCTTCGCCGAGATGCTGGTCACGACGCATCTCGTCGCGCGCACGTCCGACCGCGCGGTCCGGCGGCGGTTGCTCGTCGAGACGCTCGACGAGATCTACGGTACCCTCTTCCGCCAGCACGCGCTCACGCGCTTCGAGCTCGCGGCGCACGCCGCCCGCCGCAAGCGGCGGCTGGCGAGCGACGACATCTGCGCGGTCTGGGAGCAGGCGCAGCGCGAGCTCTTCGGCGATACCGTCGAGCTCATGCCGGCGTACCGCTTCGGCTGGGCGTACATCCCGCACTTCATCCACAGCCGTTTCTACTGTTACGCCTACGCCTTCGGTGAGCTGCTGACCCTCGCGCTCTTCGATCGCTACCGCCAGGAGCCGGCGACGTTCGTTCCGGCGTACCTCGAGCTGCTGGCGAGCGGCGGCAGTACCGATCCCGCTTCGCTGCTGGCGCGCTTCGGCTTCGATATCCGCTCGCCTGCGTTTTGGGACCGTGGCTGCGCCACGGTGGCAAGGATGGTCGAGGAGTTGCGCGCCGCGATGTGATCAGGCGCGGCCGGGCGTGACACCGGTCGCGCGTGCGTGGATCAAGGCCGGAGGTGAGAGGTCGTCTGGAACCGGATCGTCGCCGGCCAACGCAGCGGTCCAGCGCTCGACCCCGCCGAGAAGGGCGGCGACGTCGACTCCGGCGAAGCCGGAAGCGAACGGCACGAGCTTGCCGCGCCCCGCCGCGAGCAGCGTGCGCGCGCCACCGCGGTTCCCGGTCTCGAGGTGATGGAAGGCGGCCGCGATCTGGATCACGCCCTGGAGAAAGAGCCGCAGCTCGCCCTCGACCTCGTGCCACAGCCGTTCGAGCACCTCGTGCACCTCGAAGAAGAGTCCCGTCTCCCAGAGCACGATCGCCTGCGCGATCGCGGTGGCGCACCGGTCGGTGACCGCGGCGTCGAGCCGGGGCGCCGGAGATTGCTGCGGTACGGCAGTCTCGTGCGCATCACGCGCACCATGAAGGCGGACGGCGGCGGCGCGGCCGCGGCGCAGGCGCGCGAGCGCCGACGCTCGGTGCGGGACGAGCTCCGGGCGCAGCCGGACCTCGTCCGCCTCGTCCGCGTCGCCCAGGCGCTCGACGAGGCCGCTCGCCACCAGACGCTCGGCAAGGACGCGCGGCGGCCTCGTCGCACCGGCGCCGAGCACGTCGATCGCCGCGGTGAGCAGCGCCGTGCCCGATCGATCGTCGAGCGCGTCGAGGATCGCGGTCGCGACCGCGTTGCGGGCGGCGAGCGACGCGCGCACCGGGCTCACGCGAAGAGCGCGGCGATCTCGTCGGCTTGGCGCTTCGCGTCCGCGTAGCCGAGGGCGATCAGCTCGCGGGTGTACGCCGCGTCGAAGAGCACGTAGGAGAGCAGGTCCGCCTCCGACTCGGGCACGCCGCGCACCGCCGAGTGCATGATGAGATCGGCCACCATGCGGGCCGGACGCAGCGAGCGCGCGCGCTTGTTGTAGCTCCGTCCCGCCATGCGACCGAGATCCTCCGACGGTCGCACCACGCACTCCTTCACGATGGTGTAGCTGGCGCCGCGCTGGGTGCGGATGATCTCGTTGATGCGGGGCAGGAACTCCGCGCCGAAGGCCGCCTCACCGCCCGCGAGCAGCGCGTTCACCAGCCGCATGCGCTGCAGATCGTAGTCGATGTGGTCGAGGAGGAGCGCGTTCAGGACCTTGCCGATCAGATAGGCGGGATTGTTGTACGCAACCTCGCGCTCGGCGCCGCCTTGGTCGGCGCCCGGGTCTGGCGGGTGGCGGAGCGCGATCAGGAGAATGCGATCCGCGCCGAGACGGAGCGCGGGCGAGAGCGGCGTGTTCAGGCGCATGCCGCCGTCGCAGTAGAAGTGGCGGCCGATCCGCACGGCGGGGAAGAAGAGCGGGATCGCGGCCGAGGCGAGGGTGTGCAACGCGCCGATCGCGGCGAGACGTGCGACTACGTAGGGATCGTATTCCCACGGCGTCAGCGCAACGCCACGGCCGTCGACGAAGACGACGGCGCGACCCGACGCGATCTCGGTGCACGAGACGCAGAGCACCGTGTTCGAGGCTCGGAGATTCGGCCGCAGCTCGCGCCAGGGGATCTGCTCGCGCACGAGGTCCTCGAGCGCGGTGGTGTCGAGTAGGCCGGGCAGCCGGTCGGGTAGCTTGCCGCCGACGTCGGGCGGTCGGCTGAACGGTCCGCCGAAGATGCGCGCCGGAATGCGTACCAGGTCGCTGATGCTCAACTTGTACACGCTCTCGAGCGAGAGCGAGTCCCACACCGCGGCGAGCCGCGTGGCGCGAACGTCGTCGTCCTCGTGGAGCGTCGCGCACCAGTACGAGGCATGGATCGCGCCGACCGAAGCGCCGCTCACGATATCGAACTCGACGCGGCGACCGAGCTGCTTCGGCAGCTCCGTCATCAGGAACGACAGCACGCCGGCCTCGTAGGCGCCGCGCGCCCCGCCGCCGGAGAGCACGATCGCGATGCGCGGCCGCCGTCCGGCCTCGTCGGGCGGGCGTGGGGCGCCGGCGATCGTCATGCGGTCGAGACTTCAGGCCCCGGCCGAACGCCGGGGCCTGCGGAACGTGAGAGCGGGTGAAGGGCTTCGAACCCTCGACCCCGACCTTGGCAAGGTCGTGCTCTAGCCAACTGAGCTACACCCGCGGAGGAAGGGCACCTTACGGAGCACCTGGGAGGCTGTCAACAATCGCGCTCGCGACGCGACCGTGTCCGGTGGACGCGCGACCCTCACGTGCCCGCACGCATCGTCCGCAGCTGGCGATAGACGCGCACGTGATAGTCGGCCGCCGACCACAGACTGATCAGGAGCGAGATCCAGAGGAAGTACATCCCGCCGACGTGGAAGTCGACGGAGAGATAGCGGTAGTGCAGCAGCAGGCCGACGAGCGCGAACATCTGAAAGATCATCTTGTACTTTCCGAGCTCCTCGGCGCCGAGCATGATCCCCTCCCCCAGCGCGATCGCGCGCAGGCCGGTGACCGCGAGCTCGCGTCCGACGATCACCACCACCAGCCATGCCGGCACGCGTGGCTCGCACGGTGCCGCGCCGGCACAGGGCATCGCGGCGAGCATGATCAACGCCGAGACCACGATCAGCTTGTCGGCGAGCGGATCGAGGAACTTCCCGAGCGTCGTGACTACGCCGTACTTCCGCGCCAGGTAGCCGTCGTAGTAATCGGTGAGCGCGGCGAAGAAGAAGAGCGCGGCGGCGAAGAATCCGGCGCGCGGTCCGGGATCGTTCAGCAGCCACACCATCGCCGGGATGATCGCGATGCGCAGACACGTGAGGACGTTCGGCAGCGTCCATACCAGCGCCTGACGCGCGATCGGCAGCGGCCGCCTCTCCGGCTGGGGCTGGTCCGTCACCACCACCGGCCTCTCGGTCGCATGCTCCGGAGCACTACCCTCGAGCGCTCCGTGGGCGCGATCAGCGCGCCAGCGCGAACGCCTGTTGGAGGAAGTGCTGGCGGAACTGGAGGACACGCCAGACGTAGTTGCGCGTCTCCTCGTATGGCGGCACGCCGCCGTAGCGGTCGACCGCGTCCTCGCCGGCATTGTACGCGGCGATCGCCTTCACGACGTTGCCGCTGTAGCGGTCGAGCAGCATGCGCAGATGCTGCACGCCGCCTCGGATGTTGTCCGAGGGCTCGTGGACGTTGCCGACGTTGTGGCGCAGCGCCGTCGCCGGCATCAGCTGCATCAAGCCGCGCGCGCCTTTGGGAGAGATCGCGTCGGGGCGGAACGCCGACTCGGCCTTGATGACGGCCTTCACCAGCGCCTGCTCGACCTGATAGCGGCTCGCCACGTCGGCGATGATCGGATCGAACTGCCGTGCGTCGACGCTGCCGCCCGAGCGGCCGATCGCGAACCCGCTGGCGCGGACGCCGATCGGATCGCGCATCATCACCTTGTAGGTGCTGTCGGTCGGGACGTTGGTGAAGTGCAGGACGCCGAAGCGGTCGCGCTTGGAGTAGATGTCGGCGGCGGCCGGCGGCGGGGAGAGGAAGTGGACGATTGGTACGACGAGCGTCGCGCCGAGCGCGACGACGATCCGTCTCCTGACCCACACCCCCCGCATCGCGCGTCACCATAGTCAATGCCATCGGGGACCGTCAACGCGTAAACGTAGCGGCACGGCGATTTTTTCCGGGCCTGAGCACTACCGCGCCGATCGTCCGGTCAGGAATCTGACGGCACGATGATCGTGTCGTGCCGCCAGTGTGCGTCGTCGCGGTCGGGGTAGTCGAGCGTGAAGTGCAGGCCGCGACTCTCGCGGCGTAAGAGCGCACAGCGGACGATGAGCTCGGCGACGGTCGCGATGTTGCGCAGCTCGAGCAGGTCGCCGGTGACGAGGAAGTCCCAGTAGTACTCGCGGATCTCCTCCTGGATCATCGCGATCCGCTTGCGCGCGCGCTCGAGGCGCCGGTCCGACCGGACGATGCCGACGAAGTTCCACATCGTCCGCCGCACCTCGTCCCAGTTCTGGGCGACGACGACCGACTCGTCGCTGTTGACCGCGGTGCCGGGGTTCCAGTCCGGCATCGACGGCGGCCTGGTCGCGTCGTCGGTGAGCATGGCGCGCGCGTGACGGGCGGCGCGGTGACCGAAGACCAGCGCCTCGAGCAGCGAGTTCGATGCCAGGCGATTGGCGCCGTGCAGACCGGTCATCGCCACCTCGCCGCAGGCATACAAACGGCGCAGCCGTGTCCGGCCGTCGCGGTCGGTGACGAGGCCGCCGCAGAGATAGTGCGCCGCCGGCACGACCGGGATCCACTGGCGCGTGACGTCGATGCCGAACTCGCGGCAGCGCCGCACGATGTTCGGGAAGCGCTCCTCGATCCAGCTCGCCGGCTTGTGGGTGATGTCGAGGTAGACGTGCTCGCAGCCGCGGACCTTCATCTCGTGGTCGATCGCGCGCGCGACCACGTCGCGCGGCGCGAGCTCCGCGTCGGGATGATAGTCGCGCATGAACGGTGTGCCGTTCGGCAATCGGAGGATGGCGCCCTCGCCGCGCAGCGCCTCGGTGATCAGGAACGACTTCGCCTCCGGGTGGTAGAGGCAGGTCGGATGGAACTGGAAGAACTCCATGTTGCCGACGGTCGCACCGGCGCGGTACGCGATCGCGATGCCGTCGCCGGTCGCGACGTCGGGATTGGTGGTGTAGAGGTATACCTTCCCCGCCCCGCCGGTGCAGAGCACGGTTGCACGCGCGCTGACGGTGCGCACGTTGCCGCTGCGGCGATCGTAGACGTACGCGCCCCAGCAGCTGACGTTCTCGCCGCTGCGTTCCCGCTTGCGGTCGGTGAGCAGATCGACGGCGAGCGCGTTCTCGAAGATCGTGACGTTCGGGTGGCGGCGGACCGCGACCGTGAGCGCGCGCACGATCTCCTGGCCGGTGAGATCGCCGGCGTGGAGGACACGCCGGCGCGAGTGGCCGCCCTCGCGACCCAGGTCGTACTCGATCGCGTCGCCCTCGAGGTGCGAGTCGAAGCGCGTGCCGAGCGCGATCAGCTCGCGGATGCGCTCCGGCCCGTCGCGCACCACCATCTCGACCACGTCCTCGTGACAGAGGCCGACACCGGCGGTCAGCGTGTCGGCGATGTGCGCCTCGAACGAGTCCTCCGGGCTCCACACGGTGGCGATGCCGCCCTGCGCGTAGGACGAGTTGCTCTCGTCGCTGCGGTCCTTGGTGACGATGGCGACGCTGCCGTGATCGGCGACGCCGAGCGCGAAGGTCAGGCCCGCGATGCCACTGCCGACGATCAGGTAATCCCAGTGCTCGCTGGGAGGGGCCATCTGCGCCGGAGGCTATGCCGGGCGTGGGGGCGGGTCAATTGACGCGGCGGAGGCGTCGCCCGCGTGAACGCTGGGTGCGTCGGCGCCGCGTCGCGCGCCACGTCGCCGGTCAGAGCTCCTCGTTGGCCTCGAAGAGCACCAGCTGGCGGTGGCTCTTGGCGTCCTCGAACGGCACCGGGTAGCGGCCGGTGAAGCAGGCGTCGCAGAAGCCCTCGCGCTTGCCGCCGAGGAAGGAGTAGAGGCCTTCCTCGCTCAGGTACGCGAGCGAGTCGGCGGTGATGTAGCGGCGGATCTCCTCGATGTCGTGCGACGACGCGATGAGCTCGCTGCGCGTGGGCGTGTCGATGCCGTAGTAGCAGGGGCTCGTCGTCGGCGGCGAGCTGATCCGCATGTGGATCTCGCGCGCGCCGGCTTTGCGGATCATCTTCACGATCTTCCGACTGGTGGTGCCGCGCACGATCGAGTCGTCGACCACCACCACGCGCTTGCCCTCGAGGACCGAGGGCTGCGCGTTCAGCTTCACCTTGACGCCGAAGTGGCGGATCGCATCGCGCGGCTCGATGAAGGTGCGGCCGACGTAGTGGTTGCGGATCAGGCCCATCTCGAACGCCAGCCCCGACTCCTCGGAGTAGCCGATCGCGGCCGGCACGCCGGAGTCGGGCACGGGCACGACGATGTCGGCCGCGACCGCCGCCTCGCGTGCCAGCTGCCGGCCGAGCTCCTTGCGGGCCTGGTAGACGTTGCGGCCGAAGACGATCGAGTCGGGGCGCGAGAAGTACACGTGCTCGAAGATGCAGGCCGCGCCGGGCACCGGCTGGAACGGGTGGTACGACTCCAAGCCGTTCCGCGACAGCACCACGACCTCGCCGGCCTCGACCTCGCGCACGTACTCGGCGTCGACGAGATCGAGCGCGCAGGTCTCGGAGGCGACGACCCAGGCGCCCTTTACCTGGCCGAGCACGAGCGGCCGGAAGCCGTAGGGATCGCGCACCGCGACCAGCTTGTCGGGCGAAAGGAAGACCAGCGAGTAGGCGCCGCGCACCTGGTGCAGCGCCTCGACGATCCGGTCTTCCAAGGTGGGCGCGCGCGAGCCGGCGATCAGGTGGACGATCACTTCGGTATCGACCGAGGACTGAAAGATCGAGCCGCGCTCCTCGAGCTGCGCCCGCAGGTCCTCCGCGTTGACGAGATTGCCGTTGTGCGCGACGGCGAGCCCGCCGCCCTCGTACTCGACGACGAGCGGCTGCGCGTTCTTCACGTGCGAGGCACCGGCGGTGGAGTAGCGCACGTGTCCGATCGCCACGTCGCCCTTCAGGCGGCGGACGATGTGCTCAGGGAAGACGTCCGCGACGAGGCCGACGCCGCGATGCGAGACCAGGACGTGACCGTCCGACGAGACGATCCCGGCTGCCTCCTGACCGCGGTGCTGCAGCGCACACAGGCCGAGATAGGCGAGGTTCGCCGCCTCGGGGTGCCCGTACACGCCGACTACGCCGCATTCTTCGCGGAAGCCATCGATCGCCGGTGTCATGCGAGAGCTCTCTCCGCATGACTATCACTCCGAGGCGGTCCCCGCGAGCACTCGTTCGAGTCCGTCGCGCCAGCGCTCGCGCAACGCGCTCACGTCGGCGTCGATCCAGTCGCCGATCTCGAGCCGTTGGCCGCGCACCTCGCCGATCACCGCGACCGGCACGTCCTCGCGTCGCGCGATGTCGCGCAAGCGGGCGAGGTGACGCCGCCGCACCGAGACGACGAGGCGCGCTTGGCTCTCGCCGAAGAGCAGCGCGTCGGGCCGCAACCCACCTTCGAGGTCGATACGCGCGCCGAGCGTGCGTCCCGACTCGTCGGCGATGCAGCTCTCCGCCAGCGCGACCGCGAGCCCGCCTTCGGCGACGTCGTGTGCCGAGCGCAGCAGGCTCTCGCGCGCGGCGGTGAGTGCGACCCGGATCAAGCGCCGCTCGCTCTCGAGGTCGACCCACGGCAGCGCGCCGCGCACCTGATGGTGGATGACGGCGAGGTACTCGCTGCCGCCGAGCTCCTCGCGGTTGCGGCCGAGGAGGACGATCGCGTCGCCCTCCCCCTTGAACCACTGGGTGACGCGCTGGCTCGCGTCCTCGAGCAGGCCGACCATGCCGATCACCGGGGTCGGCGGAATGCCGCGGCCCTCGGTCTCGTTGTAGAAGCTCACGTTGCCGCTCACGACCGGTGTGCCGAATGCGACGCAGGCGTCGCGCAGGCCGGCAATCGCCTGCTGGAACTGCCACATCACCTCGGGCTTCTCGGGGTTGCCGAAGTTGAGGCAGTTGGTGACGCCGATCGGCTCGGCGCCGCTCGCGGCGAGGTTACGCGCCGCCTCCGCGACGGCCGCGACGGTGCCGACGTAGGGATCGAGCTGACAGAGGCGGCTGTTGCAGTCGAGCGTCATCGCGACGGCCTTCTGCGTGCCGGGGATGCGGACCACCGCGGCGTCGGATCCCGGGCGGACGATCGATCCGCCGCCGACGTAGGTATCGAACTGGCGGTAGATCCACTCGCGCCCGCAGAGATTCGGCGACTCGAGCAAGCGCTCGAGCGCCTGCGTGTAGTCGGCGGGCTCGGGAAGGTCGCGTAAGACGAGACGCTGCGCCTCGTCGCTCTCCGGCGGCTCGGCGGCGGGCCGCTCGTAGACCGGCGCGTCGCTGGTGAGCGCGTCGACGGGAATGTCGACGACGCGTGCGCCCTGCCAGTCGGCGCGCAGCCGTCCCGTGTCGGTGACCGTGCCGATCACCTCGGCATCGAGGTCCCAGCGCGCGAAGAGCGCGCGCACCGCCTCCTCGGACCCCTGATGGACGACCAGCAGCATGCGCTCCTGCGACTCGGAGAGCAGGATGTCGTACGGGGTCATCCCCTCCTCGCGCAGCGGCACGCGTGACAGGTCGAGGTCGATGCCGACGCCGCCGCGGCCCGCCATCTCCGCCGACGAGCTGGTGAGGCCGGCCGCACCCATGTCTTGGATCGCGACCAGGTGCCGGCTGTGCTCGGGCGACATCAGCTCGAGGCAGGCCTCGAGCAGGAGCTTCTCGGTGAAGGGATCGCCGACTTGCACGGTCGGGCGCTTGCTCTCCGCCTCTTTGCCGAACTCCGCCGACGCCAGCAGGCTCGCGCCGTGGATGCCGTCGCGGCCCGTCTTCGAGCCGACGTACATCACCGGGTTGCCGATCCCCGCCGCTTTGGCGCGGAAGATGCGATCGCTCTTCACCACGCCGAGGGTGAAAGCGTTGACGAGGATGTTGTGGTCGTAGCCGGGATCGAAGTAGACCTCGCCGCCGACCGTCGGGACGCCGATGCAGTTGCCGTAGTGCGCGATGCCGGCGACCACACCGCGCAGCAGATACGGCGTTCGCGCGTGCGCGACGCTGCCGAAGCGCAGCGAGTTCAAGTTCGCGATCGGCCGCGCGCCCATGGTGAAGATGTCGCGCAGGATGCCGCCGACGCCGGTCGCGGCGCCCTGGAACGGCTCGACGAACGACGGATGGTTGTGGCTCTCGATCTTGAAGACCACCGCGAGACCGTCGCCGACGTCGAGCGCGCCGGCGATCTCGCCCGGGCCCTGCAACACCCGCGGCCCCGTCGTCGGCAGCTGGCGCAGGTGCACGCGCGAGCTCTTGTAGCTGCAGTGCTCCGACCACATGACCGAGAACACGCCGAGCTCCTCGATCGTCGGCGCGCGGCCGAGCGCGGTCTGGATGCGACGGTACTCCTCGGCGGTGAGCCCGTGCTGCAGGGCGGTCTCGACGGTGACTTCCATGACTAGCGGTCCCCTCATCACCGCGCGCGCGGCCGGGCGAAGCAGCGTCGGCCCGCGCGGCAGGCTACGGGCCGGAGACGACCTTCGAGCGCGGCGCTTCGGCGGCGGTCGTGCCGGCGGTGATCATCGAGAGGAAGATCTTGCGGCCGTCCTCGCCGCCGACGAGCCATTCACAGGCGTGCTCGGGGTGCGGCATCATGCCGAAGACGTTGCCGCGTGCGTTGCGGATGCCGGCGATGCCGCCGAGCGAGCCGTTGGGGTTCGCTTCCGCGGTCACCCTGCCCTGCGCGTCGGTGTAGCGCAGGACCACCTGACGGCCGGCCTCGAGCGAGCGCAGGGTGCTCTCGTCGGCGACGTAGCAGCCTTCGCCGTGCTTGATCGGGAGCTCGAGCACGTCGCCGCGCCGGCAGCGATTGGTGAAGGCGGTGTCGGCATCTTCCACGCGCACGTGGATGCGGTCGCAGAGGAAGCTGAGCTTGCGGTTGCGGATGAGCGCGCCCGGCAGCAGCCCGGCCTCGCAGAGGATCTGGAAGCCGTTGCAGATGCCGAGGACGAGGCCGCCGCCGGCGGCGAAGGCATCGACCGCTCGCATCAACGGCGAGAAGCGCGCCATCGCGCCGCAGCGCAGATAGTCGCCGTAGGAGAAGCCGCCCGGCAGGACGACGGCGTCGACGCCGTCGACGGCGGTGTCCTTGTGCCAGAGCTTGACGACGCTCTCGCCGAGCAGCTGCTCGAGGACGTATGCGACCTGCGCATCGTCATTCGAGCCCGGAAACGTGATCACACCCCAGCGCATCGCGTGCTCCCGAGTCTACCGCGCCTCGGGCCGCGTGGCGACCGTGCAGCCACGCTCAGGCCGCATCGCCCTCGACGAGCTCGATACGGAAGTCCTCGATCACGCCGTTCGCGAGCAGGCGCTCGCACATCTCCCGCACCCGCGACTCGACGCTTTGCCGACTGACGTCGGCGACGTGCATCTCGACGTACTTGCCGAGCCGGACGTCCCCGACCTCCGGGTAGCCGAGCGCGTGCAGCGATTGCTGGATCGCCTTCCCTTGCGGATCGAGGATGCCCCGCTTCGGCGTCACGAAGACGCGGGCGAGCCAGCGCATGGATTGCTACGCCGCCACGCCGACCCGGCGCGCGATCTCCTCGTAGGCTTCCTCGACCTTGCCGAGGTCGCGGCGGAAGCGGTCCTTGTCCATCTTCTCGCCCGAGGTGCTGTCCCAGAAGCGGCAGGTATCGGGGCAGATCTCGTCGCCGAGGACGATCTTGCCGTGGTGGCGTCCAAACTCGACCTTCATGTCGACCAGGACGATGCCGCGCTCGGCGAGGAAGGGCTTCAGGACGGCGTTCACCTTCTCGGTGAGCCGGATCATCTCGTCGAGCTCGGCCTTGGTCGCCATCTCGAAGACCAGGACGTGCCACTCGTTGATCATCGGATCG
>JBGPIT010000083.1:0-15107 GCA_041485125.1 Binatia bacterium
AGAGCTCGGGCGTACCGGCCGCGAAGGTCGCGATCGAAAGACCGTCGCAGATGCCCTTGCGGTTGGTGATCTTGCCGGCCTCGTGCAGCCGCATGATCCCGTCGGTGAACATCTCCGTGTGAATCCCGTACTCGCCGCGCGGCGACGCGGCGAGCAGCTCGCCGAGCGCGTTCGGAATGCCGCCGATCCCGAACTGCAAGGTCGCCCCGCTCTCGACGAGCTCGCTCACGTGCTCCGCGATCGCGCGCTCCGCCGCCGACGGCTCGACGTACGGCACGGTGACGAGCGGTGTGTCGTCCTCGATCAGGACGTTGATTTGCGACAGGTGGACGCGATTGCCGCCGAGCTCCGCGACACCGTCGACCCAGGGCATGCGCGGATTCACCTCGGCGATCGCGAGCCGCGCCGGATCGGCCGTCGCCTGCAGAAACGGCCCCGCGGTCGCCCCTGCGTGCACCCCGAACGAGCAGAACCCCTCGGCGTCGGGCGGCGTGACGACCGCCGCGATCGCCCGCGGCCGCAGCTCGTAGGTCAGGCGCTCGAGACCGGTGAAGTCGGCGGGCAGGAACTCGACCGCGAGACCGGCGGCGCGCGCCATGCGCTCGATCGGGCCGAAGAAGCCGCTCACGGCTCGGACGTGTGGATCGCGCAGAAAGTCGTACGGCTCCGCGAAGAGTCCGGCGTAGATGGTCAGCCGATGCGCGGCGTCGCGCGATCCGATCGCGCGCAACACGGCGCGGGCTTGGCCGGTCGCGAACCCGGTTGCCAGCGCATCGACCTCGCCGAGCCGCCGCGCCAGGGCGGCGCGATCGGTGCGTTTGGCCTCGTAGAGGGCTTGCAGCGCGGGAGTCATCGGCGTCCTCGGTGCGTTCTACGGCAGCGCGTTCGGCCGGTACAACACCGATCGCAGCGATTCGACCGCGGTGTCGCGCCCGGAGCGTCCTTTCGCCATAATGGCAGGCATTGAGCGCCGCGCCGATCATGGTCCCGCTCCGGACCCCGCTCGCTGAAGACGGCTTCCGCGAGCTCCGGCACGACGTCCTTCGCCACGCCCGCGGTACGACCGTCGTCCTCGATTGCACCGCCATCAACGAGCTCGACACGCTCGAGGCCGCGCGTCTGCTGCGCCTGGTCGCCGAGGCACGCGCGAGCGGGATCGCCGTCAAGCTCGCGCGCCTGAGCGACGGCGTGCGCCATACGCTCGCGACCGTCGACCCTGCAATCCTCACACCCGAGCCGCCGCCACCGAGCAAGCCGGCGCTGGAAAGAATCGGCGAGCGCACGCTCGAGACGGTCGACGCGGCGGCGGCGATCGGCGACCTCATGCGCGAGACCGCGGTCGAGATCACGGTCCCCTTCGGCGCCCGCGGCATCAAGTGGGGTCGGGTCGTCCACGAGATGCAGCTGATCGGCGTCAACGCGGTGCCGATCGTCGTCTTCGTTTCCTTACTGGTCGGCATCGTCCTGGCGCTGAACGGCGCGCAGCAGCTGCGGCAGTTCGGCGCGGCGATCTTCATCGCCAACCTGGTCGGGATCTCGATGACGCGCGAGATGGGGCCGCTCATGACTGCGGTGATCGTCTCCGGGCGGACCGGCTCGGCGACCGCCGCCGAGATCGGCACCATGGTGGTCTCGGAGGAGATCGACGCGTTGCGGACGATGGCGGTGAGCCCGGTCCGCTTCCTGGTCGTGCCGAAGATCGTCGCCTTGATCGTGATGATGCCGCTCCTTACCGTCCTCAGCAACTTCGCCGGCATCTTCGGCGGCTACGTGGTCGGCGTCTTCGGCCTCGATCTCGGCAGCAACGCGTATCTCTCGCAGACGGTGCAATCGCTCTTCGTGTCGGACGTGATGACCGGCCTGGTGAAGAGCGTCGTCTTCGCGATCGTCATCGGTTTGGTCGGCGTCTACAAAGGTTTCGGGGTACAGGGCGGACCGGAGGCGGTCGGCCGCGCGACCACCGCTGCGGTGGTGACGTCGATCATTCTCTGCATCGTCGCGAACGCCTGCTTCACGGCGTTCTTCTACTACACCGAATGAGCCAACCGGGCGGCGACTCACGGCTTCTCGTCGTCGACGAGCTCGCCGCCGGCTACGGCGACGAGCTCGTCCTCGACGGTATCTCGTTCGCGGTCGAGCCCGGCGAGATCCTGGTCATCCTCGGCGGCAGCGGCTCGGGGAAGAGCACGGCCCTCCGTTGCATCGTCGGCTTGCTGACACCGGCGCGTGGCCGCGTTCTGGTCCGCGGCCGCGACGTCAACGCCGCGAGCGGCGCCGAGCGCGACGAGATCCTCGAGGACATCGGCATGGCGTTTCAGAACGCCGCGCTGCTGAACTCGATGACGGTCGCCGAGAACGTCGCGCTGCCGATCCTCGAGCACCGCCGCGTCGACGAGGAGACCGCCCTCATGCTCGCCCGCATCGAGCTCGCACGGGTCGGCCTCGAGCACGCCGGTGGCAAGCTGCCGTCGGAGCTCTCGGGCGGCATGCGCAAGCGCGCCGGCCTCGCGCGCGCGCTTGCGCTCGAGCCGCACTTGCTCCTCTTCGACGAGCCGTCGTCAGGGCTCGATCCGATCACCGCCCGCGCGCTCGACGACCTGATCCTGTCGTTGAAAGAGCGCAAGGACATGGGCATCATCGTCGTCACCCACGAGCTCGCCAGCCTCAACCTGATCGCGGACCGCGCCGTCATGCTCTTCGGCGGCAAGCTGATCGCGTCCGGCACCCTGGCCGAGGTGAAGGCGAGCCCGGATCCCCACGTGCAGGCGTTCTTCAAGCGCGAGACGCTGCCGCACGAGCGGCACAAGACCCTGATCGACGAGCTGGAGTGGCGAGAATGAAGCGAACGCGCAGGGATGCGGTCCGGGTCGGGATCTTCGTGGTGGTGGCAAGCATGTTGCTGGGCGGGGGGCTGCTCTGGATCGCCGGCTCGCGTTTCTTCCGGCCGGTCGCCACCTACACCGTCCTCTTCGAGAAGTCGGTGAGCGGTTTGAATGCCGGCGCGAATGTGGAATATCAGGGGGTGGTCGTGGGCAGGGTCCGCGACGTCCAGCTCACCCGCGACATTCCACCGAAAGTGGCCGTCATCATCGATCTCAAGCCCGACACACCCGTGCGCACCGACACGATCGCCGCGCTCCTCGGCTCGATCGTGACCGGCATCAAGTTCATCCAGCTCCAGGGCGGGACCGAGGCGGCGGGACCACTGCCGTCGGGCGGCTACATCTACGGCGACGTCACCTCGCTCGAGCAGTTCCGCGACCAGCTCGGCGAGATCGCCGACCGCGCCCTCAGCATCCTGCGGCGCATGGACGAGCAGGTGTTCACGCCCGAGATGGGCGACCAGGTGAAATCGTTCGTCGCGAACCTGAGCGGGGTCGCGGAGAACCTCAACAAGACCCTGGAGGCGCTGCGCACCGAGGAGACCGGCCGCGACATCGCCGAGCTGGTCCGCAGCATGGCGCAGGCGGTGAGCAAGCTCGACGCCGTGATCACCGACTTCTACTCGCGGCGTGACAACATCTACGGCGGCCTCGAGAGGACGCTCAAGCACGTCGACGAGGTGGTCACCCAGACGCGCGAGCTGGTGAAGGTCGCGACGCAACAGGTCGGCGGCACGAGCAGCTCGGTCGGCACGCTGCTGGGTGACCTCGGCCTCGCCACCAACCGGTTGCAAGAAACCCTCGACGTGATCCGCAGCGATCCGTCCGTCCTGATCCGTGGCCGCGAGCTCAGACCGCGTGAGATCGAGAAATGAGGCGCGCGCTCGTCGCGATGGCGTGCGGCACGCTGGCGGGATGCTCCGTTTTCAGCTCGCGCCCGATACCCGAGACGCGCTACTACACGCTCTCCGTCCAAGGCGAGCCGCCCGTGCGGCTCGGCGGCGCGGTGCAGATCGGCATGTTCAGCATCGACCAGCCGTACGCGGGCGAGCGTTTCGCCTACCGGAG
The DNA here is from genome assembly GCA_041485125.1 of Binatia bacterium. Lineage (GTDB taxonomy): Bacteria > Desulfobacterota > Binatia > UTPRO1 > UTPRO1 > JBGPIT01. The sequence continues at coordinate 3,951 of JBGPIT010000083.1, forward strand.
CTCGCCATACGCGGTCGAGTACTATACGTATCACCGCTGGGCCGGGAGCCCGCGCACGATCGTTGCCGCCGCGGTGCGCGACTACCTCGAGCGCGCGGCGACACCCGGCGCGGAACCCGTATTCGAGGTCCAAGGTAACATCCGGCGTTTCGAGGAAGTCGATGAACCGACCGGGCAGTCCGGTGCGCTCGATCTCGATTTGGTGGTCACACGCGACGGCACGGTCGTCCTGCAACGCTCGTACATGGAGAGGGAGTCGGCGGAGAAACGTAACCCGGAGGCAGTGGCAGCGGCGTTGAGCCGCGCGCTCGGTCGAATCCTCGATCGGATGGTGCGCGATCTCCCGACGACCGCCGCTGCGCTCCCCAACGCAGGCCCGACGCCCGAGGCGGCGAGGAGCCCTGCGAGAACACCGCCGCACGCGCGGCGAAGCGAGGCACGATAGGACGATGGCGCCCGAGGTCATCATTCGCCCGCGACGGAAACGTCCCGAAGGCGAGAGCTCAGTCGATCAGCAAGGCGGAATCGCGCCCCCATCAGGAACGGCACCGGACGCCGCACGTCCCGACGGCGCGGAAAGCTCCGAGGGCGAGTCGCCGTCGCCGACGTTCGCGGAACGCCGGACGGTCTCCGTCGCGGCGCCGCGCCCGCCCACGGTCGAGCGTCGCTCGCTCGCACCGGAGGCGCCCCGCGACAGCGCGGCGGGAAGCGAGGAGGACTTCGCGACGCTCTTCGCCGCGAGCGAGGCGGCGCAGAGCACCCGTCCACGTCTCGCGGAGGGCTCGCGCGTGCGCGGCCGCGTCATCGCGGTCGGCCCGACGACCGCGTTCGTCGCCGTCGGCAACAAGGCCGAGGCGACGATCGACCTCTCCGAGTTCCGCGACGCCGAGACCGGCGAGATCGCGCTCGCGATCGGCGATCAGATCGAGGCGACGGTCACCGACGACGGCAGCCGCTCCGGCTCGATCATCATCAAGCGCACGCTCGGCCGCGGCAGCCATCTTCCCGGCGAGCTCGAGCAGGCGCACGCGCACGGCATCGCGGTCGAGGGTCTCGTGACGGCGCAGAACAAGGGCGGCTTCGACGTCCAGATCGCCGGCCAGCGCGCGTTCTGCCCGTCGTCACAGATCGACGTTCGCCGCGCCGATCCGGCACAGTACGTCGGCCAGCGTTTCCGCTTCCGGGTGAAGCAGATCGCGGGCGGCCGCAACATCGTCGTCTCCCGTCGCGATCTCCTCGAGGAGGAGAACGCGCAGCAGGCAGCCGCCCACTGGGAGCGTCTCAAGGTCGGCGACGTCGTCCAGGGCACCGTGCGCTCGATCCGCGACTTCGGCGCCTTCGTCGACCTCGGCGGCATCGAGGGCCTGATCCACGTGAGCGAGATCGGCCACGGCCGCTCCGCCAACCCGTCCGAGGCGCTGCACGTCGGACAGAGCATCGAGGCGCAGGTGATCAAGCTCGAGCCGCCGGGCGACGGCGGCCGCGGCCGCATCAGCCTGTCGCTGCGCGCGCTCGCGCCCGACCCGTGGTCGACCGCGGCGGAGCGGTTCCCGGTCGGCACCAGCCTGCGCGGCAAGGTACGCCGCATCGAGCCGTTCGGCGCCTTCGTCGAGATCGAGCCCGGCCTCGACGGCCTGGTGCACGTCTCGCGCATGTCGCTCGACCGCCGCGTCTCGAACCCGAAGCAGATCGTGAACGCCGGCGACGAGGTCGACGTCACGGTCGTCGGCCTCGAGCTCGACAAGCGCCGCATCGCGCTCTCGATGGTGGAGAACGCGCGGCGCGAGCGCGACGCCTCCGACGCCGTCGATCGCGAGGAGACGCGCTCGTCCATGGCGTCGTCGAACCGCAGCAGTAGGAGTCTCGGCACCTTCGCGGACCTGCTCGCGAAGTCGCGGAAGCCGAAGTAACAGCGCGCGGCGATCAGCGCCGCGCGGTCGTTTCGGCGAGGCTTTTCAACGTCAGCAGCTGCTGCCGCATCATGATCAAGTCGCCGAGCGGCAGCAGCGCTCGCATCACCCATCCCACCGGAGCGGGCGGATAGCGGATCGCGAGCTTCACGACGATCCGTGAGCGGGCGCGCAGACCGGCGTGGACCGCGTACGTCACCGCCAGCTCGCCGAAGAGCCCGCGCGATCCGGTATCGGTGAGGACGAGCGTGAGGTGGCGGTCGATCGTGAAGTCGGCGAGCGTGAAGATCCGCATGACCCGCTGTCCACGCACGAGCTGCTCGAGGCCGGGTGTCAGCTCGCGCGGGCTCGTCCGTCCGAAGTTGTCGATCCAATCGTAGCTGTAGGGCGCGGCGCGGAGCTGACAGAGCCAACGGAAGACGACGGCCGGCGGCGCCTCGACGTCGACGGCGCGGAAGTACGCGGCATTGGGCGCGTCGACGAGAGCATCGCAGGGAAACGGCTGCGCGCGCTCCGCCGCGGTCGAGCCCCAGGCCGACACGCTCCAGCTCTCTGCGGCGTCGTCGGCTCGCGCGGCGCCGGCGGTCGTTTCCCGCGGCGTCACGCGACGCTTTCCGAGATGCGCGCCGCGGTCCGGCGCGCGCGCAGCAGGCTCTGCAACGTCGCGACCACCGCGCCCCCGACGATCGAGACGATGACCCAGAGACCGCCGGCGGCGAAGATCGACGGGTGGAACGTTCGCAGCACGACCGCCGCCACGACGCCGGCGGCGAAGACGCCGAGCGGCAGCTCCGACCACACCAGACGCTGCCGTCCCGTCACGATCGCGGCGAAGGGCACCGCCGAGGTCGCGGCGAGATAGGCGGCGTACGCATCGCCACGGCGAGCGCGGAGCTTTTGGTCCTGGTGCCAGCCGCCGAAGATCGCGAGCACGACGAGGCTCGACGCGAACACCGCGCCGACGAGCCGGCTCGCGAGCAGCATGTGGGCGAGGAACACCAGGGCGATGCCGGCGAAAAATGGATGGCGGGTGATGCGCTCGATGCCGCGCGGGGTGCGGATCGGCTGGCCGAAGACCGCGCTCGGCAGCGTCGGATACGCCACCAACCCCGCCGCGAGCAGCGCCATCCCGGCGACGATGACGAGGATCAGCGGCCAGCGCCACACGGTCATCCCGAGCGCGAGGCCGGCCGGCCCGTCGAAGCGGTGCGCCGCGTAGTAGGCGATGAGCGCCGCCCAGGAGAGCGAGGCGACGACGAAGTAGAGCGCGACGAAGCCGCCCTCACCGAGACGCGCGACGAGCCGCGCCCGCGGTCGTTCCATGGTGAGGCCGATGTGGGTGCCGTCGAACACCAACGCCAGCAACGCGACCGCGACGACGTGCTCCATGATCGATCCTCAACGGCGCTGACGCGCCTTCGGCGGTGCGAACGGCACCACCCGTTGCAAGGTCTCGGCGTCGACCGGCTTGCCCTGGGTGAAGGCGCCGATCGCCGCGTCGACGGCGGTGAAGAAGAGGCGGAGCGCGCCGATCCGGCCGGTGATGAAGGCGGCGTCGGCGTCGCGCTCCCGCGCCGGCGTGTCGGCGGCGGCACGCTCGGTCTCGGCGAGCGTCGAGAGCACCTGGCGCACCGTCCAGCGGAAGCGGCGCTCCATGATCTCCTGCATCACCCGCCAGAAATTCGTCGCCGCCTCGTAGTGGTCCTTGCGCGAGCCGCCGACCGGCGTGCGGCGGACGAGATGCCACTCGACGAGACCGCGGATGTTGACCGAGATGTTGCTCTTGCTCTGCTGCAGCTCGGCGGCGACGTCCTCGAGCGCGAGCGGCGTCTGGCGCAGGTAGAGCAGCGCGAAGATACGGCCCTGCAGCTGCGACAGGATGCCGGAGGTGGCGGCGGCGGTACCGACCCCGTCGACGAAGATGCCGGTCGCGCGATCCATCAGGCGCCTGCGGCCGCGACGCTGTCTCGTCCACCACTCATGTTCGGAACGTTTAGGATATTCTGAACGCTCAGTCAACCATGGCTACGTCCACGGGGGCGAGGGGCGGCGGGACGGCGGCACGCTGCGCGGCGCTCCGCGCGTCGGGCGCGGTCGCGAAGGCGAGGACACCGGTGACGGTCAGGGCGACGCCGATCCACTGCCGGACCGTCGCGACCTCGCCGAGCAGCGCGTAGCTCGCCAGGAACGACAGCACCGGCACGAGCGGCACCACCACGGCCGTGCTGCGGGCGAGATCGAGACGCGCGATCGCCTGGTACCAGGCGATGGTGCCGAGATAGCAGAGGACGACGCCCTGAAAGACGAGCAGCCACGCGAGCTCGACGGCGCTGCCCTCGGCGAGGCCGACGTGCGCGCCGCGGAGCACCCAGTAGAGCGCGAGCAGGGCGCCGCCGTAGACGTAGCGCGCCGCCGTCAGGATCGGTGGCGGCACGCCACGGAGACCGCGCAGCACGATCACGTGCGACGCCTGCCAGCAGAGCGGCGTCAGGAGCAGCAGCGCGATTCCGGTCGCCGAGGAGAACGCGTGCGGCTGGATCGCGAGCGCGATGCCGCCGAGGAGGACGATGATCGCCACCACGCGCCGTCGGGTCGGGCGGTGTCCGAGGAAGAGCCACGCAACGATCAGCGCGTAGGCCGGCTCGATCTGGAGACAGAGCGTCGCCTCGATCGCGGTGGCGCGGTGCGTGCCCTCGAAGAGCAGCAAGAACGCCGCCGCGGTTCCCAGCGCGCCGATCGCAACCAGACGCATGGTGATCCTGCGCGTGACCAGGACGCGGAGCTCGCCCCGCATCGCGAGTCCGATCACGCCGACGACGCCGCCGGCGACGCTCGACGCGGTGGCGACGAAGAGCGGCGTCGCGCGCGCGCTGGTGAGCTTCACGAACGCCGGTACCAGCGCGGCGAGCAGCGCCGACATGGCGGCGAACGCGAGGCCGGTCATTTCGCCGCCACGCATCGTCGAGGACCCGGCCTTCATGTAAGAACACCCTTCATGGTCATTCGGACGTCGCCGTCAAGCCGCGCACCAGCACCGACGCGAGCACGCCTCCTGGCGCTGATCACGACGGCCGTCGTGCTCGCGATCGCGAGCGCCGGCGCGCCGCCCGCGGCGGCCGAGGAGCCGTCGGGTGGCGCGGACGGCACCGCGCCCTGCCGCTGCGACGACTTCGCGGCCCAGGTCGCGTCGACGGAAGCGCTCTTCACCGGCCGCGGCGAGGGCGCCGCCGTCCCGACGACACCGGCGATGCGCGCGCGCTATCGGAACGCCGTCAACGAGACCTACCGGCGCGCTGCCTGTCTCACACAGTGCGCGGCGGCCCCCGATCGCGAGCGCAACCGGGCCCGCGTCCTGGTCGCCCAGTCCGCGTTCCGCAGCAGCGCGGCCGGTGTGCCGAAGGTCGTCGTCCAGGAGCGCTTGACCGCGGCGGTCGCGGAGACCGATCGATGCCTCGTGCTCGAGGGTGACAGCGCCGTGTGCCACCAGCTGCACGCCACGACGCGCGGTCTGCTGTTGAAGGACTCGTGGAACCCGCTGAACGTCGCCGCGCCGTACGCGATCCTCGCCGAGTTCCGCGCCGCGCGCGGCGACAAGGCGCCGGGCGAGGATCTCTACGACGGCGCCGCGACGCGCGGTGAGACCTTGCTGCTGCTGCGCGCGCCGAAGTTCGCCGGCGGCGACGTCGAGGCCGCGCGCCGCATCGTCGAGCAAGCGACGCACGCGCCGCGCTTCGGCTGCGTGGTCTCGAACCAGGTCATCGTCGCCGAGGCGTCGGCACGCGGCGGCGACTACGAGCGCGCCAAGGCGGAGCTCGCCAAGGCCGTCGCCGCCGGCTTGCCGGAGTGCGGCGAGCAACGCTACGAGAACGCGCGCACCTTGGAGGACGCCAAGCGCTGTCTCGCCAAGCTCGAGGCGAGTCCTGGTGTCGATCCCGGCTGGGACGACGATTGCAGCTGACCGCAGGGGTGGAGGACGCGTGAGCGAGCCGTTGAAGCGGGTGACGATCTATACCGACGGCGCCTGCGCCGGGAATCCCGGCCCGGGGGGTTGGGCCGCGGTGCTCATCTCCGGACGCCATCGCCGCGAGATCAGCGGCTGCGATCCCGAGACCACCAACAACCGGATGGAGATGCAGGCCGCCCTCGAAGCGCTGCAGCTCCTGAAGGATCGCTGCGAGGTCGACCTGCACACCGACTCGCAGTACCTCCGGAACGGCATGGACAAATGGCTCGCGACCTGGCGCCGCAACGGCTGGCGCACCGCCGACAAGAAACCGGTGAAGAACGTCGAGCTCTGGCAGCGTCTCGACGAGGCGGCGCACCGGCACGTCGTCCATTGGCATTGGGTGCGCGGCCACGACGGCGACGTCGAGAACGAGCGCTGCGACGAGCTCGCCAACGAGGCGATCCGCCGCGCCCGCGAGGGCGCCGAGAGCGATCGCCCGCGGCGCTTCAGCCCGTAGCGAACAGCCGCGCGCCGGCCGACGAGCGATCAGGTCGCGCCGCCGATCGGCGTTGCGGCCGGCGTCGGCGTGAGCGTCTGCATCGGTAACGACGTCGCTTCCGGCCCCTCGCCGAACCGGCCGTCCTCGCACGTGACGATCTCGTCGATCGGCGCGCAGCGTAGCTCCGCGCCGGTGCAGCTGCCCGCGCACGCCTGGCAGCTCAGGTCCTTCTTGCACTGATCGCACTCGCGTGTGCAGCGGTCCTCGCAGTCCTCCGTCGGCAGGCAGAACTTGCGGCACTCTCTCCGGCAATCTTCATCGATGTGGCCGTCGCACACCTCGCAGATCTCCCGGGTGCGCTTGTCGTTGTTGCCGTTGCCGCACGACTGGAGCGCGACGCCGCCGAGCGCGAGCAGCGCGATCAGCACACCCACGGAGAGCACTCCGACCCTTCTCATCGCCGCCTCCTTGCACGCGAGCCGCCCCCGTCGACTCAGCCGAAGGGTCCCCGCGATGTCAAGTCGCTGGCGCTCTGCGCACCCTTTCGTACGTGACAGCGAGTGTCACCGTCCGAATTTCGACGGGCGACGCGCGCTCGTCACGTTTCGCCGCCTCGAAGGGTACTCAACTCGCGCACGATGCTGGCGTACGTCTTGCACGACCAGGACACGGACAGGACACAGAAAGGAACACGGATGACGCTCTCCATGGATCAGCTGCTCCGCGAAGCAATCGACAAAGGCGCATCGGACCTCCACCTGAGCGCGGGTCAGCCGCCGCGCATGCGGGTCGACGGCGACCTGACGCCGATGGAGCACGGCCCCCTCGACCAAGCGGCCGTCATGCAGCTCCTCGACGTGATCCTCACGCCGGAGCAGCGCCAGCACTTCGACAAGGAGCACGAGCTCGACTACTCCTGGGCGATCGGCGACATCGGCCGCTTCCGCATCAACGTGTTCATGCAGAGCCGCGGACCGGGCGCCGTCTTCCGGACGATTCCGACCAAGATCCCGTCGCTCGAGTCGCTCTGCCTGCCGCCGCAGCTCGCGTCGCTCTGCGAGAAAGACCGCGGTCTCGTCCTCGTCACCGGGCCGACCGGCTCGGGCAAGTCGACGACGCTCGCGGCCATGGTCGACGTCATCAACAGTACCTGGGACGCGCACATCCTGACCATCGAGGATCCGATCGAGTTCGTGCACCCGCCCAAGCGCTGCCTGGTGAACCAGCGAGAGGTCGGCGCCCATACCGGATCGTTCGCGAACGCGCTCCGCGGCGCGCTGCGCGAGGACCCCGACGTGATCCTGGTCGGCGAGATGCGCGACCTCGAGACCATCTCGCTCGCGCTCACCGCCGCCGAGACGGGACACTTGGTGTTCGGCACGCTGCACACCTCGAGCGCGCCGAAGACCGTCGACCGCATCATCGACGTCTTCCCGTCGGGACAGCAGTCGCAGATTCGGACCATGCTGTCGGAGTCGCTCGAAGCGGTGGTCGCGCAGAAGCTCCTCAAGAGGAAGGGCGGCGGCCGCATCGCCTGCTGCGAGATCCTGACCGGCACCGTCGCCGTCCGGAATCTGATCCGCGAGGGCAAGCTGCACCAGATCCCATCCGCGATGCAGACCGGCCAGGCAGCCGGCATGCAGACCTTCGACATGGCGGTCGCCGATCTGATCAAGCGCGGCCTGATCGAGGCCGAGGCGCCGAAGGCGGCCGCCGGAGCCGGGCCGGCGCGCGTCACCAGCATGGCGCGCTGACCTCGACGCGCCGCGACGGTGGCCGCCACGTCGCCAAGCGCGCGACGCCCGGCCGCATCGTCGCGGCGTCCCGATCGTCGCGGCGCGCTCCGGATCGTGCTACCGAGCGCGCATGTCGACGCGCGACGACTCGCACCGCGACGCCATCCGCGATCAGTTCACCAAGCAGGCAGTGCCCTTCGCAACCGCGCCGACGATCAAGGACGCCGACGCGCTCTCACGGCTCGTCGCCTTCGCCGGCGCGGGGCCCGACGACACCGTGCTCGACGTCGCGTGCGGGCCGGGGCTCGTCGTCTGCGCGTTCGCCGCCGTGGTGCGGCACGCGACCGGCATCGATCTCACCCCCGCGATGCTCGAGCAGGCGCGCGCCCTGCAGCGCGAGCGCGGTCTCGCCAACGTCACGTGGCAGCTCGGCGACGCCGGCACCCTGCCCTTTCCCGACGGCGCGTTCACGATCGTGGTCTCGCGCTTCGCGCTCCACCACATGCTCCATCCGCGCGCGGTCGTCGCCGAGATGGTCCGCGTGTGCGCGCCCGGCGGCACCGTCGTGATCAACGATCTGAGCGGCTCCGACGATCCGGTGAAGGCGGCCGCCTTCCATGCCATGGAGATCCTGCGCGACCCGTCACACGCGCGCTCCCTGCCGCTCAGCGAGCTGCGGGCGCTCTTCACCGGCGCCGGTCTGCCCGAGCCCGCGGTCGAGCTCGACCGCAACAAGATCGAGCTCGAGGGTCTCCTCGAGCGCTCGTTTCCCGCCCCCGGCGACGGCGACGAGATCCGCGCGATGTTCGAAGCCTCGCTCGCCGACGATGCGCTCGGCATGAAGACCTACCGCAAGGACGGTCAGATCCGCGGCGCGTTCGCCACCGCGACGTTGCGCGCGACGAAGCCGGCGCGCGGCGCCTGAACGCGCGACGCGCCGGTCGTCAGTCTGCTTTGTCTTTGAACTGTCCGGACGGCGGGCCGACGTTCCTGGTTGCCGACGCGCTGTAGACCGCCGACCAGCATGGGCCGTTTGCCCGCTTCAGCTGGACGGTGATCGGCTGCACGACCGGCAGCACCGGATCGCCGAGGTTTGCGCCCTTCCCCGTCAGCGTGATCTGCGCCCTGCCGTCGGTGAGACCCTGCTTGAGGTTCAATTGCTCGACGCCGCCGGGAGTGCGCGCCTTGTTCTTGTAGCTGAACCCGCTCGACTTCTCTTTCCAGCACGGCTTCAGGCTCGTGGTGCCGCAGAGGCCGCCCGCCGGGATCGCGGCGGAGAGGATCAGGCTCGGTGCCCCGTCGTACAAGCAGAGCTGGTAGTCGTCGACAAGCGTCGGCTGGCCGAAGTCCGCCTTCGTCGTCGTCGACCCCTTCACCCACTTCCAGCTGAGCGCGTCTTTGTCGTCGGGCGAACGGTCGGTGATCGTGAGCTGTGACTTACCGCCGACGGTGGGCGTCCGGCAGTCGCTCTCGGGTGTCGCGCCGCACGCCGGTACCGCGACCGCGACCGTCGTCGTGGGGGCTGGCGATGACGACGCGGTCGGCGTTGCCGTGACGGTGGGCGTCGCGGTCGGTGTTCCCGTCGCGGTGGGGCTCGGGGTCGTCGAGGATGTCGCGGTCGTCGTGACCGTCGGCGTGCTCGTGGGTGTTTCCGTCGGCGTCGCCGTCTCGGTGGGCGTCGGCGTCTGAGTCTCGGTCGGCGTCGGGGTCTCGACCGGCGTCGCGGGAGTCGCCGTCTCAGTCGGTGTCGGGGTCGTCGTTTCGGTCGGCGTCGTGGTCTCGGTCGGTGTCGGGGTCTCCGTGCCGGTCGGGGTCGCGGTGGCAGTGGGCGTCGGCGTCGCCGTCACCGTCCGTGTGGGCGTGCTCGTCGCGGTCACCGTCGCCGTCGACGTCGGGGTCGGTGTCACCGTCGCGGTGCGGGTCGCGGTCGGCGTCGCCGTCGCGGTCGGCGTGGTCGTTGGCGTCGGCGTGACGGTACGCGTCGCGGTCGCCGTCGGCGTCGGCGTCAGCGTCGGCGGCGGGCCGTCCCAGCCGATGTCACTCATCATCGAGCGCGCGAGGCCGGTCGAATGGTTGGCGCCGGTGTACGACGGCTCGAGGAGCTCGTCCGGCGAGAGCGCGGTGCTGAAGTGCGAGACCGACGAGCCCGGTTGCTGCACCGCCGGCGCGTACATCTCGACGTGGCCGCCGGCATCACGGCCGGCGGTGAGAGTCGCGCCGTCGGCGACGACTTGGGTGCCGATCGCGTGCAGGTTCCCGGTCGCGGTGCTGGCGGTCACGCGCTCGGCGTTGGTCATCACCGGATAGAAGAGGCCGGTCGCGTGGTTCTCGAGGTTGCGGCTGAAGGCGTCGTCGAAGCCGTTCGGCTTGGCGCCGGTCGCGAGGTTCACCAGCGAGGCGAAGCCGAGACCGTGGCCGAGCTCGTGGAGGGTGACGGCCACGAGATCGATCTGGGTGCCGCCGGGGGCACCGTCGACACCGTAATACCAGGTGCGCGGGAAGGCGCAGCCGTTGCCGAGCTGGTCGTTGAACGTCGCCTGGATGTCGTTGACGCCGGAGTTGAGGTCGCTGCCGGCGAGCTTGTCGGCGAGCGCTTTCGGATAGTAGGTGCCCGCGAAGATCGCGCCGGCAAAGTCGCGGTAGGAGGTGGTGGCGCCGGCGCTGCCGAGCGTCGCCGACGTCATCGTGCAGGTGAGCGGATCGAACTTCGCGCCGACCTTGATGACGACGCTGCTGGTGAGCTGCGCCGCCCAGATGTTGGCGGCGTACTGCAGGGCGTTCAGGCGCTGCGCCCCGAGCGTGACACCCGGATTGCCGCCGACGGGTGCCACCGCGCTCGGGTCGTTCAAGCCTTCGTTCGCGCCGTCGAGCGAGATCACCGTGATCGTCGCCGCGGTCGCGGGCTCGACGACCGCGACTGCGAACGCGAGAAACGCGATCGCCGCGACGGCGCGCCTCGCCGCGGTCTTGCCGGGTCGCTTCACGCCGCTCAGCGCTCCGCAGCCGGCGGCGTACCGACACAGTCGGTGTGCATCGCGCCGTCGGGCCCGATCGTCGCGCGCATCT
>JBGPIT010000084.1:0-14866 GCA_041485125.1 Binatia bacterium
ACGGCACGCGGATCCTCCTTGCTGAAGACCGCGACGCCGCTGTACCCGCGTCGCGACCGCGCGCTCGACCAGCTCACGTGCGCGAACCGTCGCCGCAGCCGCAGGGCTTCCGGAGCCTCGTCGAGCTCGGCCCGTACCTCCTGCAGGCCGACGACGTCGGCCCTCGCCTTCCGCAGCCAATCGACGAAGCCTTTGCGGACGATGGAGCGGATGCCGTTGACGTTCCAGGAGACGAAGCGGCGCGGGCGCCGTGGCGTGCTCGTCCGAACGGCGACGCCGCTGCTCACGCGCGGCGACGGACCACTACCGCACCTCGCCGTCGAGCCGCGCGCGTCCCTTGTCGGTCAGACTGAAGACGCCGTCGTCGAAGGCGACGAGCTCGTCGGCCACCAGGCCTTCCATCAAGAGCGAGAACGCTTGGTGTCCCGACTGATAGAAGACCAGGCTATGAGTGTGCAGCTCGCGCATCGGCAGCGCGCCGCCGTTTTTGGCGAGGAACTTCATGAGGCCGAGGCGCGCCGCTTGCGGGTCGGTTGCCATGGCCGCGATGTTGGCGCGCCGGCGAACGCGAGGCAAGCCGCCGGCCGAACGAGAGTGTGGCCGACGTGCAACGCGTCGTCGCATCGACGCGACGCACCTCGCTAACCGACGAACGACTCCGCTGTTCCCTCACGGACTTTCCAGGTCACTCGAGCGGCACGATTCGTGAAGTGGCAGACCACGACGCCAAATGAAGGAGAATCGGATGCCGCAAATCGGACCCGCGCAATCAGCAAAGGCCAGCTCCGCGGGGGAGACCTTCCTCGCGAGCCGCGTCCGCTACCAGGACGTCGGCAGCACCGAGATCGCCTACCGGACCTTCGGCGCCGGCGAGCCGATACTCTTCGTTCACGGCTGGCCGCTCTCCGGGTTCACGTACCGGAAGCTGGTGCCCCATCTCGCGGGACGCTTCGCCTGCCACGTCGTCGATCTGCCCGGCGCCGGCGACACGCGCTGGCGGCCGAACAACGACTTCAGCTTCACCGGGCAGGCGCGCAACCTGCTCCGCTTCGTCGACGCGATCGGTCTCGAGCCCTTTCACATCGTCGCGCACGACACCGGGGCGACGATCTCGCGCGCGCTGGCGCTCCTGGCGCCGCAGCGGGTCCGGACCATGACGTTGATCGGGACGGAGATTCCCGGCCACCGTCCACCGTGGATCCCGCTCTTCCAGCGATCGGTGGCGCTGCCGGGCTCGGGCGCGATCTTCGGGATGCTGCTGCGGTCGCGCTGGTTCACCCGCTCGCCGATGGCGTTCGGCAACGTCTTCGCCGACCCGCGCCTCCTCGACGGTGAGTTCACCGAGCACTTCATCGCGCCGCTGCGCGACTCGGCGCACGCGCGCGAGGGTCAGTTCCGCTACCTCGCGGGCATCGACTGGGCGCTCGTCGACCGGCTCGCGCAGGACCACCGGCGCATCAAGAGCCCGGTGCTGCTCGTCTGGGGCGAGAAGGACACCATCTTCCCGGTCGAGCGCGCGCGCGCGATGGCGTCGCAGCTGGCGGACTGTCGCGGCTTTCGCGTCGTCCCGGACGCGAAGCTCCTGGTGCACGAGGAGCAGCCGCGGATCGTCGCGGATCACATCCTCGAGATGTTGCGGTCGGAGACGGCGCGCGCGGTCTGACGGCGGCGGCGGCACGCGCGACCCGGCGCGCTACCTCGCCGCGGGAGACGGCCGCGCCGGCGCGGCACACAACGCCGCGGGATCGAGCTCCGCGAGGGAGCCGACGATCAGGTCCGCCTTGGCGTACTGGCCGTGATCCATCGCCGGATCGGGGACGGCGATCACCTGCATCCCCGCCGCGTGCGCCGCCTCGACGCCGACCGGCGAGTCCTCCACGACCACGCACCGTGACGGCTCGACGCCGAGATCGCGGGCTGCCAGGAGAAAGATGTCCGGCGCCGGCTTGCTGCGCTGCAGGCGCGGATCGTCGCCGAGAACGATCACCTCGAAGAGCGCGAACCAGTCGCGGTGATTTTGCGTCTTCAGCTCGAAGAGCCGGCGCGCCGAGCTCGTGGCGACGGCCTGCGGCACGCCGCGGGCGTGGAGCGCGGCGGTGAGCTCGCGCGCGCCCGGCATCGCCTGCGCCGTCGGCATCAAGGTCTCGAGCATCGCCTCGCGCTCGCTGAGGTACTGCTCGGGCGGAATCGGCAGCGCCAGCGTCTCGACGAGATAGCGCGCCGACGCGAGCGCGCTCCGCCCGATCATGTTGGCTTTGATCGACCAGTCGAAGGTCTTGCCGAAGCGGCCGACGATCCGCTTCGTCACCTCGGTGTAGAAGGGCTCGGTATCGAGGAGAACGCCGTCCATGTCGAAGACGACGTGGGTCGCCGGGCACGAGAGCATCCGTCCTGTCTGCCAGAAAGCCGACCGCTCGGCGAATTCTGCCGGGTCCCGCGCTGCCGGATGCGCACTTTCTTCCGCGTCGATCGCCGCGGAGCGACGCGAACGGCGCGGCATGAGTCCTGCTCGACGCGCGGCATGCACATTCGCTCGATCATTCCGCCTCGACTGCGGTCTCCCCGCGGGGCGCTCCTCGCCGTCGCCGCCGCGACCGTCGTGAGCCTCGCTGCCGCGACCGGCTTCTTCGAGCCGATCTCGTTGCTGATCACGGTCGGCGGCGCGATCGGCGTCGTCTGCGCGACCTTTCCCCGCACCCGCTTGCGCAGCGCCTGGCACCATCTGATCGCCGCGTTCGACGACGGCTGCGACGCCGAAGCCGTCATCGCGACCTTGAAGGAGTACGCGCGCATCAACCGCGTCGACGGACCGCCCGCGCTCGAGCGGGCCGCCGCGAACGCCGCGGATCCGTTTCTGCGCTCCGCGACGCTGCTGGCGCTCGAGTGCGACGATCCGGACGAGGTCGAAGATGCCCTCACCGGCGAGCTGCGCGTGCGGGTCGCCGACGGCGAGGCGTCGCGACAGGTCCTGGTGACCCTCGGGAAGCTCTTTCCCGCGTTCGGCCTGATCGGGACCCTGATCGGCCTCGTCCTCCTCCTCCGCCATCTCGACGGCAACGACTTCACCGCGATCGGCGCGGGCCTCGGCCTCGCCGTGACGACGACGCTCTACGGCGCGGTGCTCTCGAACGTCGTGGTGTTGCCGCTCGCGACCAAGCTCCAAGCGCATCTCGCACGCCGGACGCTGCTCATGCGGATGACGATCGAAGGTTTGCTGTTGGTGCACGCGAAGGAGTACCCGACCCGCGTCGAGCGCGCGCTCCGCGCCTACGTGACGGGCACCGTCGAGACCGTGAATGACCGTCCACTACCTGCCGAGCGCGCGGCCTGATCCCGCCGCGCGCGTCTGGCGTAGCGAGACGCCGCCGCGCGAGCCCCGCCCGCGATCCTACGGCATCCGCCGATACGGACGGTCGCACGAGGACGGCATCGCGACCGCCGATGCGCAGGACGACAACACGGCCTGGCTGCTCACGTTCAGCGACCTCGTCATTCTCCTCTTCGGCTTCGTCGTGCTGTCGGTCGCGATGACCCGTTCCGCGCCGGCGGCGCGGGCGAACGTCGTCGACACGGCGCCGATCGTTCCCGCGCGCAGCGCGCCGGTCGACGTCCCGGAGCCGCGTGTCGACGTGGCGCGCACCGTCATCGACGTCGCGCCGGTGATCCCGGCCCACGGCAACGAGCCTGACGCACCGCCGATCGTGGCCGCGGAAGTCGTCGACGTCGCTGCGGCGGCTCCGGCGGCGAGCCCCCCGGAGGACGAGGCCGAAGGCGGGCGCTTCGTGGCGCTCGGCCGCTATCTCGAGGCCTTCGGCACGGCGTCGGGCATCGGCGAGGCGATCACCGTTGCCGCCGACGAGTCGGGCGTCGAGCTCGCTCTCGGCAGCGATCTCGGATTCGCGAGCGGCCGTGCCGAGCTCGCCGCGTCGGCGCTGCCGCTGCTGCGAGAGGTCGGGGCGCTCCTGGGCGGCATGCCGGACGTCGTGCTCGAGGTGTCAGGGCACACCGACGCGGCCCCCGTCCATTCGCGGACGTACTCGTCGAACCTCGAGCTCTCGCTCGCACGCGCCGCCCGGGTGGCGCGCGCGATCGCCGGCGACGACGACGCCCTCGCGGCGCGCATCGCGACCGCGGGCTTCGCCGACCACCGCGCGATCGCGCCGAACGCCCTCGCCTCGGACCGGGCGCGCAACCGCCGGGTCGAGCTTCGCCTCGTGCCGCGCTGACGCAGATTTTGCATCGGCGCCTCTCGACACATACGAGGGAAGCATGGCGGACTTGGCAGCGAAGCAATGCGTGCCGTGTCGCGGCGGCGTCCCGCCGCTCGCCGGCGAGGCATTGGAGGCGCTACGTGCTGAGCTCGGCGGCGACTGGCGCGTCGTCGACGGGCATCACCTCGAGAAGGAGTATCGCTTCAAGAACTTCCGCGAGGCGCTGGCGTTCACGAACCGGGTCGGCGAGCTGGCCGAGGAGCAAGGGCACCATCCGGACATCTACTTGGCGTGGGGCAAGGTCCGGGTGACGATCTGGACGCACAAGATCGACGGTCTGACCGAGAGCGATTTCATCTTCGCGGCCAAATCGGACCGCCTCGTCTCCTGAGGCTGGCTCAGCGGGTCGTCATCGTCGGCCGTTTCGGCAGGTGCCGGAGACCCATCCAGGCGAGCGCCGCGATGTGCTTCGCGACCTCTTCCACGGGCGGCTTGCGGACCTGCGTCCACCATTGCCCGACGAAGGTGACCATGCCGATCAGCGCGTGCGCGTAGATCGGCGCCGTCTTCGCGTCGTAGCCGGCGTCTTTCAGCGCCGCCGCGAACACGTCGCCGACGCGCTCCGCGACGTCGTTCAGTAGGCTCGACATCCCGCCGCGCGGCGACGTCACCGGCACGTCGTGGGCCAGGACGGCGAAGCCGTCGGGGTGCTCTTTGACGTAGCTCAGAAACGCCAGCGCGGCGCGCTCGACACGCTCGCGCGGCGAGCCCGAGCCGATCGCCTCGGCGATCCGCCGCACGACGTAATCCATCTCGCGATCGACGATGACGGCGTAGAGCCCTTCCTTGCCGCCGAAGTGCTCGTACACGATCGGCTTCGAGACTTTGGCGCGCGCGGCGATCTCCTCGACGGAGGCGGCTTGGTAGCCGTGCTTCGCGAATACGCCGCGTCCCACCTCGACGAGCTGCGCGCGGCGGGCGGAGCTGGTCAGGCGCTGGCTCTTCTCGCGATGACCCACGCGGACAACATATTACGTCTACGTAACCTACCCAATCGTATGTTCTCGACCATCACGCGAGCGGTTCATTGCGGCGGACAGAGCCAGTTAACAGGCTGATCAGGCTAGATTCGACCCCGTAGTTGACTCCAGACCTACGGTCCCGTAAGTTACGACACCGTTGGCAACTACCACGCGAATGGAGGTCGAACATGTCGTCGTCACATGAGGTCATCGCGGCGCTCACGCCGGTCGTCGAGAAGGCGCTCGCGCGCCACCTGGAAACCGCCAAGGAATGGTTCCCACACGAGTACGTGCCGTATGAGCGCGGCCGCAGCTTCACGGCGGAACCGTGGGAGCCGTCGCAGAGCACGCTCAGCGAGGTCGCGAGACTCGCGTTCGAGCTGAACCTGCTCACGGAGGACAACCTGCCCTACTACCACCTCGCGCTGTGGCAGCAGTTCGGGGGCGAGGGCCCGTGGGGCGAGTGGGCGCGACGATGGACGGCGGAGGAAGGCCGGCACTCGATCGCGATGCGCGACTATCTCCTCACGAGCCGCGGCGTCGACCCGGTCGCGCTCGAGCGGGCGCGCATGGATCACGTCTCGCGCGGCTACTATGCGAAGCGCCTCACCGATCCGCTCGACGCGCTGGTCTACGTCACGCTCCAGGAGCTCGCGACACGGATCGCGCACCGCAATACCGGCGCACTCACCGCCGACCCGGTCGCGGAGAAGCTGCTCACCCGCATCGCCGTCGACGAGAACCTGCACTACGTCTTCTATCGATCGGTCGCGAGCGCCGCGATCGAAGCCGACGCGTCGGCGATGGTGCTGGCAATGAAGCGCCAGGTGCTCGGCTTCGCGATGCCCGGCCTCGAGCTGCCCGACTTCCGCGAGAAGGCGATCCGCATCGCCGCGGCCGGCATCTACGACCTGCGCATCCACCACGACCAGGTGCTCACGCCGGTGCTGCTCACGCACTGGCGGCTCGGCGAGCTGCGCGGTCTGAGCGACGAAGCGGAGCGGGCGCGCGACCGGATCGTCACGTTCCTCGCCAGTCTCGACGCGAGCGCCGCGCAACTCGAGTCGGCGGCCGCGCAGTCGACACCGAGAGCGCCGGCCGGCACCGCAGCCGAGTTGCGCGTCAGCTAGCGGTCCGGTGAGAGCGCATCAGCACGCGCTCTCACCGCAACGACGCGGGTTACCAATTCGCCCGTCGTCTCAATGACCTAGTACCACGGCTTCTTCGTCGGTGACGTGCACGGCGTCTCGACCGGGGTCGGCGTCTTGGTTGGGGTCTTGGTCGGAGTTTTCGTCGGATTGCACGGCGTGCTGACGGGCGTGGCCGTCTTGGTCGGGGTCTTGGTGCCGTAGCACGGGGTACTCACCGGCGTCGGCGTCTTGGTCGCTGTCTTCACCGGCGTCGGGGTCTTCGTCGGTGTCTTGGCTGGCCCGCACGGCGTGTCGACCGGCGTTGCCGTCTTGGTCGGTGTCTTGGTCGGCGTCGACGTCACGGTCGGCGTCGCGGTGATCGTCGGCGTCGCCGTTCGTGTCGCGGTGGTCGTGGGCGTCGCCGTCCGCGTCGCGGTCGTCGTGGGTGTCGCGGTGACGGTCGGGGTGTTGGTCGGCGTGGCGGTCGGCGTCGCGGTGACCGTCGCGGTGGTGGTGGGCGTGGCGGTCACAGTCGGGGTCACCGTCGCCGTCGGTGTGGCGGTCTCGGTCGGGGTCGCGGTGGCAGTCGCCGTCGTAGTCGGGGTCGGCGTCGGCGTGATCGTTGCCGTCTGTGTCGGGGTCGGCGTCTCCGTCGGCGTCGGCGTCTCGGTCGCCGTCACCGTCGGCGTCGGCGTGGGCGTGTGGGTGGCGGTGACGGTCGGCGTCGTCGTCGCGGTCGGCGTGCTCGTCGGCGTCGGCAGCTTGAGCGGCTCCGTCGCGGTGCTGAGCGGCGTCGGCGTCGGGGTCTTCGCGGCGCAGTTCTGGCAGAACGCGCGCGCCTCGGAGATCGGATCGACGATGCCGCCGGGCCCGCGCGCCACGCTGCGCTCGCTCGAGCGCGTAACGGCGGTATCGGAGCTACGGACGGTGCCGTTCGCGGACTCCATTTGGATCTGCGACGGATCGACGTCGAGCAGGTTCCCGGTGGACGATACGTCGCCGTCCGCGTGCACCGCGAGCCGCGCGGCGCGCACGTAGGTATTCGAGAGGCTGACCGCGCAATCGGCGGCCGAGCACGTGAGCTCGACGACGCCGGTCGCATCGAGCGTGAGCCGGCCCTGGAGTTGGATCGCCGTGGCGCCGCGGATCACGATGTCGGCATCCGCCGCGCTGGTCCGAAGGTCGCCGGCGACCAGAATGCCGGCGTCCGCGGCGAGGGTGATCCCGCCGGGCGCATCGATCGCGCCTCCGCTCGAGCCGTCGATCGCAATCGACTCAGCTTTCACCACCACCGCGTCGGTGCCGGCGAGGGGAACGAGCGCACCGGCCACGACGAGCACGTCGTCGCCGGCATCGATCACGGTCGTCGCGCCGTCGCGCGTGCAGAGCGGGCTCGACACGCAGTCGACCAGCGTCGTCGCCCCCGCCGGAGCCGCAAGGAGGAGCACCATGAATACGCTTGCACAAAAGGAGTGTTTGTTCATTTACGCTTTCCGTTGACCCAACCCGATTTTCTGCGGCCTAGGCGAGATTGAACCGTATGCCTACCGTGCAGACAATCACCTAAATTGAAAAAGATTTATGCAGACGATCGAATTAAGATATTGGTTATGGCGATTGTCACGTCAGCACCTATGACCGCACCGACAGACGTCGGGGCGGCCAGCGGCTACCGCACGACATGTGCAAAGGGATGTGCGCGGCACGCTGATGACGAGCGTCGACGGTGCGACGCCGCCGAGTCGCGGGTCTCGCCGCGCCGCGCACTTGGGCGTCGCGCGCGAGCGCCGCGAGCGTCACGATCGTGCCCCGAGTTGAACTTCGGCGATGTTTGTGACCAGAAGCTGCGCACCTCGAAAGGAGACGGACATGCGGATTCGCGTACTCATCATCACGGCGGCGTTGCTCGCGACGGCGAGCCTCGCGCGCGCTGCCGAGCCCGAGCTGAAGACCGACGACGACAAGACGATCTACACCCTGGGCATACTGCTCAGCCGGAACCTCGCGCCGTTCGCGCTCACCGAGCGTGAGCTCGATTTGGTGAAGGCCGGGCTCGTCGACGGCGCGCTCAACAAGCCGAAGAAGGCCGAGCCGGAGACCTACGGCCCGAAGATCCAGGCCTTGCAGCAGGCGCGCGCGGCCCAGCTCGCCGCCAGCGAGAAGAAGAGCTCGGCGGCCTTCCTTGAGAAGGCGGCGGCCGAGAAGGGCGCCAAGAAGACGGCCTCCGGACTGATCATGCAGGAGATCACGCCGGGCACGGGCGAGTCACCGAAGCCGACCGACAAGGTGAAGGTCCACTACACCGGCACGCTCATCGACGGCACCGTCTTCGACAGCTCGGTGAAGCGCGGCCAGCCGGCGACGTTCCCACTCAACGGCGTGATCCCGTGCTGGACCGAAGGCGTCCAGCTGATGAAGGTCGGCGGCAAGAGCAAGTTCATCTGTCCGTCCGACATCGCGTACGGTGACCGCGGCCAGCCGCCGCTGATCAAGCCGGGCGCGACGCTGGTGTTCGAGATCGAGCTGCTCGAAATCACCCCGCCCGCACCCGCGGCACCGGCGCCTGCACCCAACGCGGCACCGCCGGCCGGCGCTCCGGCGCACTGATCGCAGTCGCGGCGCCGCGGATCGACCGCGGCGCCGCAGGTCTCCCGAGCGGAGGTCGCGACGCCGCGTTCCACGCCGGCGCCGCGACGTCTCCGACCGCGCGGCGCCGCTCAGCGCTCGCCGCGCTTGCGCTGCAACGACAGGCCCGTCCGCTCCGCTTCCGGCAGACCGCGGTGCAGCGCCCGCTCGCCGAAACGGTCGTGGATCGCGTCGATCGCGGTGTTGAGCCGGGTGCGCTTCGCGCCGCGCGCATCGGTCGCGAGCAGCGCCAGCTGCTGAGGATCGTCGCCGCGCGCCGAGAGCCCGCTCACCGACACGCCGAGCAGCCGCACCGGCTCGCGGACGTCCGCACGCGCCAGGAGCGTGCGCGCGGCGGCACCGATCGCGTCGCCATCGTCGGTCGGCGCCGCCAGCGTCAGCGAGCGCGTGAGCAGCGGGAAGCGTCCACCGCCCAAGCGGCGCGCGAGCTTGATCTTCACCGTGATCGTGCGGCCGCGCACGCGATCGCGACGGAGGCGACGCGCGACCGCGTCGGCGTGCGCGAGGAGCGTCGTCGCCATCCGCTCCCGGTCGCGGACGTTTTGGGCGAAGGTGTTCTCCTCGCCGTACGACTTCGCTTCGCGGTCCGGCTCGACGTCGCGATCGTCCTCACCGCGCGCGAGCCGCGCGAGCTCGACCCCCCAATCGCCGAGCGTCGCGTGCAACGCATCGTCTGGCCGGGCGGCGAGATCGCCGATGGTCTCGATGCCGAGCGACTGGAGGCGCGCCCGCGCGACCGGCCCGACGCCCCACAAGCGCCCGATCGCGAGCGGTGCGAGGACGCTCCGGACGTCTCCCTCGCGCACCACGAAGAGACCGTCCGGCTTAGCAAGATCGCTCGCGATCTTCGCGACCATCTTCACCGGCGCGATGCCGACCGAGACCGCGAGCGCGGTCTCCGACCGCACCTCCGCGCGCAGGCGCGTCGCTATGCTGATCGGATCGCCGAGGAGCTTCTCGGTGCCGCTCATGTCGAGGAACGCCTCGTCGAGCGAGAGCGGCTCGAGCCGCGGCGAGTAGCGCCGGAAGATCTCGAAGATGCGCCGGCTCTCGCGCTGGTACTTCCGCATGTCGCCGGCGACGAAGATCGCGTGTGGGCAGCGCGCGCGCGCGTGCGCCGAGGGCATCGCGGAGTGGATGCCGTAGACGCGTGCCTCGTAGCTGGCCGCCGCGACCACGCCGCGCGACGACGAGCCGCCGACGATCACCGGCAGGCCGCGCAGCTCCGGCCGATCGCGCTGCTCGATCGCGGCGTAGAAGGCGTCCATGTCGACGTGGAAGATCGTCCGCGACACGGAGGTCTCACGCTTCCGGGCGGCGGCCCCGTCAGGCGTGCGTGAAGATCTCGTCGACGCTCTTGCCGGCGAGCGTCGCCTGCAGCTGCGCCAACGCATCCTCCGGCGTCGCTGCCAGCGCCATCAAGCTGTGGTCGGCGCGCGCCATCGTGAGATCGCACGGCACCGCCGTGAAGAAGCCGTTCGGCAGGCTCGACACCATGACGAAGAACGCTTTGCCGTCGGGCGCCCGGAACTGGAACCACTCGACCTTCTGAACGACGTAGGAGCTCTCACTCATCGGATTCGACCTCGCTTCGGATGGTGCATGCGGCACGCGCTCGCGTCGCGGGGACTGATGGCCCGACGCCGGGCCACCCTACTGATCGCGTCGCGTATTTGCTAGCTTCACCGCGATGGTCCCGCGTCGTGTCGATGCTCGTATGAGCGGTGCGGTCGCCGTCGCGCGCGGCGTCGGCGTGGCGATCGCGATCAGCGCGTGCGGCCCGCCGCCGCGCCTGCGCGGACCGGGCGTGGTCGCGGCGCGGCACGGCGGGCCGCGGGGGCATCGCTAGCCGCGAGCGCCGGCGGATCGAGCGATGCATGCCCTCGGCAACTTCCTGCACGCGTTCGTGCCGCTCTTCGTCGCCGTCGACGTCGTCGGCGTCGCGCCGATCTACGTCGCGCTCACGCTCGGGCTCGCCCCCGCCGAGCGCGCGAGCATCCTCAGGCTCTCACTCCTCGGCGCCGCCGGCGTCAGCATCGCCTTCGCGCTCCTCGGGAAGGCGGCGTTCGTCTTCCTCGGCATCACCGTCGACGACTTCCAGGTCGCGGGCGGCCTCATCCTCTTCGGCATCGCCGCGCTCGATCTCCTCACCACCGAGCCGCGCGCGCTCGCCTACGGCAGCGACGTGGGCGTCGTCCCGCTCGGCGTGCCGATCATCGCCGGCCCGGCGGTGATCACGAGCGCGATCGTCCTCGTCGACCTCTACGGCGCCGCGATCACCGTCGCCGCCCTGCTCGCGAACCTCGCGGTGTGCTGGGCCGTTCTCGCCAACGCCAACCGTCTCGAGCGTCTCGTCGGCCGCACCGGCGCGCGCGCCTTCTCCAAGGTGGTGAGCCTCCTCCTCGCCGCGATCGGCGTGCACCTGGTGCGGCAGGGACTCGGCGTGTAGCGCGCGGAGCGTCGCGAGGCCAAGACGACTCCCGCTGTGGACGGCGCCGCGGGCTCGCTACGGCTGGAGCCGCTCGACCTTCCAGCCGCGCGCGGTGCGGGTGAAAAGCTCGCGGTCGTGCAGGCGGTGCTCGCCGCGGGTCCAGAACTCGATCGCCTCGGGCATGATGCGGAAGCCCGTCCATTCGCGCGGACGCGGGAGGCGGCCGGCCGGCGACGCGCGGCGAAGCGCGCGCCAGCGCGCGAGCAGTGCGGCGTGGCTCTCGATCGGCGCGCTCTGCGTCGAGACCGACGCGGCCAAGCGGCTCTCGCGGGGGCGGGTCTCCCAGTATGCGTCGGCCTCGGCCGGCGAGACTTCCTCGATCGTGCCCTCGACGCGCACCTGCTTGCCGGTGTCGTGCCAGTAGAAGACCGCGGCGGCACGGCGGTTGGCGCGGACCTCGCCGCCCTTCCGGCTGCGGGCGTCGGTGAAAAAGACGAAGCCGCGCGGGTCGACGCCCTTCAGCAAGATAAAGCGGACCGACGGCCGGCCGTCGCGGGTCGCGGTCGCGAGCGCCATCGCGTCGGGCAGCGGCAGGCCCGCTCGCTCGGCGCTTCGATACCAGCGACGGAAACGGGCGATCGGATCACTCGTGGCAGCCGCCGAGCGCGCTGCCTGCGCGGTTCGCGGCGGCGGCGCCCGTCGCATGGATCGCACGCGCGCACCGCGCCGGACGACCGTCACGGTCGCACGCGCCGCGACGCGCGGCCGCCACGCTTGGCCGTCGCGCCACTCAGCCCGTGCTGCTCGTGCCACTCCGCGATCGAGAGCTCGGGATACTCCGGGTAGCGCGGTCCGCGTCCCGGCACCGGCACCCAGTCCGGCTTGTAGCGCAGCATGAGGTGCACCTGCGACGGCGCGACCGGAAGCGGCGTGTCGATCGCGGCGGCCGACGGCCACACGCCTTCGGGCCAGCGATCGTCGAGCAGATAGAGATGGCTGCCGCACTCGGCGCAGAACCAACGCTCGGCCTCGCTGCGGTGCGGACGCTTGCCGCGACCGCGCATGACGGCGTGATGGCAGCGCAGATGGCGCTTGCCCCTCACCCGCAGCGTGTCGCGCTTCCCCATGACGTTGGAGGTGACGGCGCCCGTCGTCTTCCGGCAGATCGAGCAGTAGCAGTACATGAAGGGGTACGGCGTCTCCGACATGACGGTGAAGCGCACCTTGCCGCACTGGCAGGAGCCGTCGAGACGCATCGCTGCCACTCAGGCGGTCTTTTGCTTGAGCATGCTCTCGGTGATGCGGCTCGTGAGCGCGTGGGGCATGAGATGCATCATGCGCGCCATGACGCCGTTCATGAAGCCGTTCACCAGGACAGGACCATGGCCGACGGCGCGCACGGCCTGATCGGCGACGTCGTCCGCCGACATCCACGCGAAGCTCGGCACCGCGCTCGCGTCGACCTCCGCGACGTCCTGGAACGCGGTGCGCGTGAATCCCGGGCAGACGCAGAGCACCTTCACGCCGGTCGAGCGCAGCTCGGCGGCGATCGCCTCGGTGAAGCTCAGGACGAACGCCTTGGTCGCACAGTAGGTCGCCATGTACGGCCCGGGCGCGAAGCCGCCCACCGACGAGATGTTGATCACCGCGCCGCGGCCGCGCTGCACCATCGCCGGCGTGAAGCGGGTGGTGAGGTCGACGAGCGCGGCGACGTTGAGCTGGATCTCCTCGAGCTCTTTGTCGACCGGCAGGCGGTCGATCCGCCCGACGGTGCCGAAGCCGGCGTTGTTGACGAGCCAGTCGACGGTGAGCCCGCGCCGCTCGACCTCGTCGCTGAGCTCGCGGCCGGCACCCGGCTTGGTGAGATCCATCGGGATGCTGTGCGCCGTGACACCGTGCTGGCGCTGGATCTCCTGCGCCAACGCCTCCAGGCGATCGGCCCGCCGGGCGACGAGACCCAAGTGCCGTCCGTCGCGGGCGAGCCGCTTCGCGAGGGCCTCGCCGATCCCGCTCGATGCGCCGGTGATGAGTACGATTTCCTGGGCCATGGTGACCTCCTTCGATCGGACGCTCGCTATCATACGAGCACAGCGGTGTCTCGGCGGGCGGCGCCACAACGGCGAGCCTTGCACCGGCGCACCGGCTCACGTATGCGCCACGGCCATGGTACCCACTGCGACAGCGCTCGTCGGATTCGCCGGGTGGTTTCTGCTGCTGACCTTCGCGCTCACGACGTTTCGGACCGCACTCGTCCTCGGTGGGAAGAGCGCGAACAGCTTCAAGGCGGACGGTTCCGACGTGTCAGCGTTCGGCCAGCGGCTGAACCGCGCTCGCGACAACTGCTTCGAGACCCTGCCGATCTTTGCGGCAATCGCGCTCGGAGCGTCGATCGCCGGCCGGCTCGACGTGACCAATCCGCTCGCGATGTACGTTCTCTACGCGCGGATCGGGCAATCGATCACGCACGTCGCGTCGACGAGCGTCCCCGCCGTCCAGCTGCGCTTCGCGTTCTTCCTCGTCCAGATCGTGATCTACGCGATCTGGATCGTCCGTCTCCTCGGCTGACGTTCGGCTCAGGCGCGATCGCCGAGCCGCCCGCTGTCGATCGTCAGATACGTGAACTCGGCGACGAAGCCGGCCCCGCGCGGACTGCACGCGTAGAGGCCGGCGGCGACCGGCGCGCCCGCCCTGTCGTCGTGGAGGTGGGCGAGTCGGATCTGCTCCCAGGCGCGGCCGTCTCGCGACGCGTCGACGACGTAGTCTTGTGCTTCCCGCCGGACGCGGAGCCAGATCTCGCCCGCACCTCCGGGGAACGCCTGCGTCGACCAGTCGGAGTACCCGGCATTCGTCACCACCGCGCCGAGGCGGCTCGCCCCGACCGGCTCGTACTCGACCGACGTCTTCAGCCAGCACGTCGGCGAGACACGGACCATCAAGCCAGCCTGATCGTATTGGTGCGCGGGACGGAAGCGCACGTGGGTGGTCAGGACGAAGTCGCCGGCAACGTCGGCGGCGAGCATGTGGCCGTGGTCGACCTCGAAGCCGTAGTGCGTCTTCTGCCAGAAGTCCGTCTTCGCGTCGGGCTCGATACGGAGGCAATGCTCGGCCGGTCGCACCGACCACCGCGCCGGCTCGCAGTGCCAGCGCAGCGCCGGGTTCAGCGTCGGTTCGGTGAACGTCTCGCGCATATACACCTCGTCAGAGCGATCACCTTCGACGTCTGTAGCATCGCACCTCCGACGATCGAGCCGTGGCAGCCGGTAGGGCGCGAAGTATAGGCGCTCGCCGTTTTCCCCTCCATAGGAACGACGCGCGAGTGAGTCGGATCACTCCTTCAACCCCGATCCCGGGCAGCGCGCGCACCGCTCGGTGTGGGGGATCTCACTCACCGGTGGGGCAACACCCGCTCCGCCCGCTCGCGTCGTG
>JBGPIT010000085.1:0-14866 GCA_041485125.1 Binatia bacterium
CGCGGCTGGCTCGAATGCACGGGGCCCGTCACCGCGCGCGGGCTCGCGGCGCGTCTCGGCGTGCCGTCGGGCGCTGTCGACGCCGCGCTCGCGCGCCTCGAAGGCGACGGCGTCGTCCTGCGCGGCTCGTTCACGCCGGGCGAGGCCGCCGGGGGCGAATGGTGCGAGCGCCGGCTCCTCGCCCGCATTCATCATCTGACGGTCGGGCGGCTGCGACGTGAGATCGATCCCGTCACCGCCGCCGACTTCATGCGCTATCTCTTCCGCTGGCAGCACGTCGCCACCGGCGCGCACCTGCATGGACGCGACGGCCTCGCGGCCGTCATCACGCAGCTCCACGGCCTCGAGCTGCCGGCGCCGTCGTGGGAGCGGAGCGTCCTGCACGCACGGATCGAGCACTACGACCCCACCCTTCTCGACGAGCTCTGCTTCGCGGGCGTGGTCGCGTGGGGCCGCTTCTCGCCGCTCGCCGAGCTCGCGCCCGGCACACGGCCGCGCCGCCGTACCGCGCCGACCCGGGTCGCACCGCTCGCGCTCGCGCTGCGCGACGACATGGGACCGCTCCTCGCCGCCCGCGGAACGCAGAGCGAGATGACGTCGACCGGACCGCTCGCGCTCGCCGCGAAGACGCCGGGCGACACGACCGTCAAGCCCGAGCGTCTCTCGGCGGTGGCCCGCGAGGTGCTCACGGTGCTGCGCACCGACGGCGCATCCTTCCTCGGCGACATCGCGCGCGCGGCGGGCCTCGAGCCGATCGCCGCCGAGGAAGCGCTCTGGGAGCTGGTCGCGCGCGGGCTCGTGACCGGCGACGGCTTCGCCGGTCTCCGCACCCTGCTGGCACCCGTCGAGCCCGCACCCGAGCGCCGCCTGCGCGCGCTCCGCGGCGGAAGGGCTCCGCGCCGCGCCCTCCCGGTCGGACGCTGGGCGCTCCTGCGCGGGCGCACCCCGACCGTCTCCGGCGACGCCGTCGCCGAGCACGCCGCGCGCGCGCTGCTGCGTCGCTGGGGCGTGGTGATGCGCGAGCTCCTCGCCCGCGAGTCGCTGGCGCCGCCGTGGCGCGTGCTGCTCGCCGTGTTCCGCCGCTTGGAGGCGCGCGGTGAGGTGCGCGGCGGCCGCTTCGTCGCCGGCTTCGTCGGCGAGCAGTTCGCGTTGCCCGAGGCCGTCGAGGCGCTCCGCGCCGTACGGCGCCAGCGTGACGACGAGGAGGTCGTGACGATCGCCGCCGCCGATCCCTTGAATCTCGCCGGCATCATCACACCGGGCGCGCGCGTGTCGCCGCTCTCGAACCAGGTGATCGCCTACGTCCGCGGCATCGCGGTCGAGATCGGCGAGGCCGAGTTCGTGCGGCATCGACTCGCAACGCCGCCGCTCGCCGCACCCGCCGGCGGCTGACCCGCGCGCGCGGCGACGCGCGCTATACGTGGTTCCGCAGCATCAGCTCCTTCGGGTGCGGGCTCAGGTACCACTGGTCGCGGACGTACCCGACGTCGTGGCGACGGACGTGGTGCTTGAGGAGCGTGATCGGGACGATCAGCGGCACCAGGCCGCAGGCGTAGTCGTCGATCACGGTCGCGAGCTCCTGGCGCTCGCCGGCGTCGAGATGCTCACGACAGAACCCGGCGAGGTGCTGCAGCACGTTGACGTGCTTCTTCGGCGTCGCGTGCACGGCGAGGCCGGCCATCAGGATCTCGCCGTAGCGCTGCGCGACGGCGGCCGGTCGCGTGCCCTTCTGCTCGGCGACCAGCCGGCCGAGCGCGGCGTAGTGCCGCCGGCTGTGGGCCAGCATGAGGAACTTGTGGGCGGTGTGGAACGCCACCAGCGCCGCGCGTGACGGCCCGGCGTCGACGAGGCTTCGCCAGCGCCGATAGCAGAAGATCCGCTCGATGAAGCTCTCGCGCAGGACTGGGTCGTTCAGGCGTCCTTCCTCCTCGACGGGGATCAACGGCAACGCCGCGGTGAACGCGGCGGCGAAGAGGCCCTGCCCACGCCGGCTCGCCATGCCGCTCGCGCCGTACACGCGCACCCGCTCCATCCCGCAGCTCGGCGAGTCCTTCTTGAAGACGTAGCCGGAGAGATCGAGCGCGGCGAGCGCGCGCACGCGCTCGGCCGAGAAGCGCCGCATGCGCTCGCTGTGGTCAGTGCCGCTGCCGACGCCGATCATGCGCGGCGCATCGGGCGTCCCGACCAGTCGCACCGCTTCGCGCGGCACGCCCATGCCGACCTCGACCTCGGGACAGACCGGCACCCACTCGACGTAGCGGCCGAGCAGGTCGGTCAAGAAGCGATCGTGCTTGTGCCCACCGTCGAAGCGGACGCTCGCGCCGAGCAGACAGCTGCTGACGCCGAGGCGGATCGCGTCCTCGCCGGCGTCGGCCGCGCCCCGCCGCTCCGGGGCGGCGACTGTCGTCCTCCGCGCCACGGCGCGACTGTAGCGAGCGGCGAATGTCCGCGACAGCCGGCGGCCCAATTGCATTCGGCCCGGCTCCTTGGCAAACATGCGCGCATCCACGAGGGGGAGGGAGGAACGCACATGAAGAAATCAATGCACCTCGCGTGCACGATCGCGATCGCGCTCGCGGCCGCGGCCTGCTCGAGCGGGGGCGGCACCGCGAAGGCACATCTGGACGGACGGAGCGGCAGCCCGGTGAGCGGCGACGCGACGTTCACCGACAAAGGCGGCAAGGTCGAGGTGGTCATCGAGGCGAGCGGCCTCACGCCCGGCAACCACGGCGTCCACGTCCACGAGAAGGGCGATTGCAGCGCGTCCGACGCGTCGTCGGCGGGCCCGCACTTCGCGCCGGGTGGCGGCGCGCACGCCGGTCCGACCGACGCCGGCCGTCACGGCGGCGACCTCGGCAACCTCGAGGCGGGTGCCGACGGCAAGGCCAAGCTGACGATCACGTCGGACAAGATCACGGTCGCGGCGGGTGAGCACTCGGTCGTCGGCAGGGCAATCGTGATCCACGCCGATGCGGACGACCTCAAGTCGCAACCGGCGGGCAACTCCGGCTCGCGCGTCGCCTGCGGTGTCATCGCCAAAGAGTAGCGATCGACCGCCGCCTGCCGCGGCAATGCAGGACGGTGCCGGCGCGCCCTCGCGCCGGCACCCATCCCATCCGCGGTCGGCCTCGGCCCATCCGCCATCGACTACCGGTCGCGGTCGCGGCCGGTGAGATAGTCGCCGAGGATGCCCTTGGTGTGCTCCGCCTCGTGGCAGTAGGTGCAGAGGTTCTCCCAGTTGCTGCCGTCGGCCGGATTGTGGTCGTGGTTGCCGTCCTTGTGGTGGACGGTGAGCAGGTGGAGCGTGTCGGCCTCGAACTCGCGGGCGCAGCGCGCGCAGATCCAGCCGTGCAGCGCGAGCGAGCGCTCGCGGTAGCCATGCGCACGCGCGGCGCGACTCGCCTGCACCTCGCGCAGCAGTGACTCCATCGACGGCTTCGCGGCGGCGGTCCCAGCGCCGACCGGTGTCGTCACGCGCCGGCGTCGAGGCTTGAAGCTCTTCATCGCCGCACCCGTTACAGGCGGAGGACGGACTCCAGCTCGTCGGCGCCGAAGCGCACGCCGACGTAGAACGATCCGAAGAGGCCGTAGCGCGCGCTGCCCGGATCGAAGCGCATCTCGTAGACGACGTCGCGGATCGCCTTCAGGTCGTTCGAGAAGAGCGTGACGCCCCACTCCCAATCGTCGATTCCCGTCGCGCTCGTGATCAGCTGGCTGACGCGGGTGGCGTAGCGGCGGCCGGCGTCGCCGTGGCCCTGCATCAGCTTCTTCCGCGCCTCGAACGGCAGCGTGAACCAGTTGTCGCCGTCGCGCCGCGCTTTCGCCATCGGGTAGAAGCAGACGATCGGAAAATTGTCCGGGAGACGCGGGTGCAGGCGCGAGTCGGCGTAGGCCGTCATGCGTTTCCGGAAGGCGCCCATCTTCGCGGCGAAGTCCTCGGAGGCGGGATTAATGTTTTGATCGTCGATCAGGGTGCGCGCCCAGTCGGCGTCGCTCGTCATGTACTCGCTCGCTTCCGAGAGCGAGAGAAACGAGAACACCGGCGTGAGACAGGTACCGAGCGCGCTGGCGGCGATCTCCTGGCCGAGCTGCTGGTGGCGCTGGAGATCGGGATGGACGGCCATCACGCCGAAGTCACCCTTGCCGATGAGCGCGAGCGGCACCAGCTGCAGGCCTTCCTCGGCGAGCGCGCCGCCGAGCCATCCCCGCGCCTCGCTGACGGCGGCCGCCCGTGCCTCGGACGACAGTCCGCGCCAGCGGGCGCGATCGATGCGATAGAACCAGTGCGAGACGGTCCATCCCGCGGACGGGACGAGTGACGGCGGCATGACGGCGATTGTAGGGAGCGCCGTCCGGAGCGTCAATTCACGACGCGCAGGCCCGCCCGGCGCGGCCGCGGCTCACGATCGCACCCCGTCAGCGCATCACCGCCGCGGCGACCGCGAGGAGGAGCAGCGCGAGGATCGTCGAGTTCAGCATGGTCGAGAGGTTGTGGAGACGCGCGAAGCGCTCGGGATGGCGATCGTGTGCCTCGCGCAGGCGTGGCAAGAGGACGTAGTAGGCGACGATGGTGCAGGTGAGCCCGCCGGCGACCGGCAGCGCGAGGCGCACCGCCTCCGAGACCGGCAGGGTCTCGGCGGAGCGCGCGAGCGATACGGCGCCGAGCGCGATGAAGCCGCAGATGATGCCGGCGAGGTGATAGCGCGGGAAGAGACGGCGCAGCAGGCGCGTCGCGTCGCCCGGCGTGCTGAAGGCGTGGATCGTCGGCAGCATCACGAACGAGAAGCTGACGACGGTGCCGAGCCAGACCGCCACCGCCACCACGAAGAGGAATCGGAGCATCGCCGCACTCTTCCACGGCGCGGCTCGGCATGACAACCATGATCCCGCGCTGCTAGAGGAGGCCCGTCATGGCGGATCACGACGCATACTTTCCGCACCACGAGGTCCACGTCGGCAAGGACCTCGGCGGGCGCGAGATGACGATCACCGGCGCCGACGTCGGGAAGTACGAGGCCGGCACCGGCGGACCGTCGGCGGCGGCGACGACCGCGGCGGCCGACGCCCTCGCCCCCGCCCTCCTCTTCCACTCCGAGGTCTACCGCAGCCTGTCGTGGTACCTGCCGAACGTCTTCGGCAACCTGCACGCCCGCCAGGAATGGGAGTTGTTCGCGCCGCTCACGATCGGCGGCACCATCCGCTCGCGCTCGACCGTCGTCGAGCGCTATCTCAAGCGCAATCGCGAGTACGTCGTGAACGAGGTCGTGCTGACCGACTCTGGCGGCCGCTGGCTCCAACGCAGCCGCACGCATCAGAGCTTTCTCGTCGAGGACGAGCGCCGCGGCATCGTCGTCGACCGCGAGCGCGAGCGGCGGAGCGATCGGCAGTTCGTGGTCGGCGAGGGCGACGGCGAGGAGGTCGCACCGCTGGTGCGGCCGATCACGCTCGCGATGTGCGAGGCGTTCTCGGGACCGGAGAAGAACTACCACACCGATCGCGCCATGGCGCAGGCGCTCGGCTTTCCCGACGTCGTCGTGCAGGGGATGCTCTCGGTGTGCTTCGTCGCGGAGCTGATGACGCACGCCTTCGGCATCGGCTGGCTCCGCGCCGGCAAGCTCGACGTCCGTCTCGTGAACGTCGTCTGGCCCGACGACGTCGTCACTACCCGCGGCAAAGTGCGCGAGGAGATCGCCGAGGGCAGCCGCCGCCGCGTCCACCTCGACGTCTGGTGCGAGAAGAGCGACGGCACCAAGACGATCGTCGGCAGCGCAAGCGCTTTGCGCTGATCCGGCCCGACCACCGTCGCGTCCGCGCCCACACCCAACGGAAATCCCGCGCTCCGCAACTGACGCAATCTGTTACAGAGGCGACGGTCGCGCCTTTTTGGTGGTGAAGAAGAAGTTGGAGCTTCACCGGTTCCGAGTGCCGGCCGCGCGGGTCGCATCGCTCGCCGGCCGGCACCGTTCCGCTCGCCGCCACCGCATTGACCGGACGGCGGCTTCCGTGCGACGGGCAGTCGTGTCCATGACTCGGCGGCATGCGGTGTCGCTGGCCGCGATCATCCTGCTCTCCGCCGTTCCAGCGCTCGCGACGCGCGAGACGGCGGTCACCGTCGACGATCTGCCCCTCAGCACGCTGTCGCCCACCGACGGTGACGCGGCCGTCGCCGTCGACGTGACGGCGAAGCTGCTCGCCAGCCTGCGGCGCGCGCAGGTGCTCGCGGTCGGCTTCGTGAACGAGCAGCGGCTTCACAAGCCGGGAGAGGTCGAGCAACGCATCCGCTGCCTGCGGATGTGGGTCGACGCCGG
Source organism: Binatia bacterium (assembly GCA_041485125.1). GTDB lineage: Bacteria > Desulfobacterota > Binatia > UTPRO1 > UTPRO1 > JBGPIT01. The sequence goes on from JBGPIT010000085.1 coordinate 6,309, forward strand.
ATTCGAGCTCGGCAATCACACCTTCAGTCATCCGCACCTGCACAGCGTCGGCTTGCGCCGCTTCGAGGACGACGTGATCCGAGGGGAGCCCGTCACCCGAGCGTTGCTCGCCGAGCACCACCGCAAGCTGCGCTACTTCCGTCACCCGTTTCTCGAGACCGGACGGGATCTCGACACCAGGCGGCGGCTGGAGAGGTTTCTCGCCGCGCGCGGATACACCATCGCGCCGGTCACGGTGGATCCGTTCGATTGGATGTTCTCGGCCGTGTACCAGGACGCCAAGCAGCACGGCGACGCGACGCTCGAGGAGCGCGTTGCCCACGCCTATCTCACGCACCTCGACGACGCCTTCGCGTTCGCCGAGCGGCTCGCGCAGGCGCTGCTCGGTCGCGACGTCAAGCAAGTCTTGCTGCTGCACGCCAACGTCCTCAATGCCGACCATCTCGACGAGGCTTTGAAGAGGATCCGCGCCCGCGGCTATCGCTTCGTCACGCTCGACGATGCGCTCACCGACGCCGCGTACGCGCTGCCTGACACGTACGTCGGCAAGAGCGGGCAGACGTGGCTCTATCACTGGGCGGCGACACGCGGCCTGTCGCCGAGCCCGGACCGTCCGCCCCTCCCCATGTTCATCGTCCAACGCTACTACGCGCTCCAGCGCACGCAGTCGCGATGAACGTCTAGCTGTTCGGCTTCGCGACCTCGACCGCGGCGCCATCGGCGAGCGCCGTCGCGTCACCGACGATCAGCGTGTCGCCGCCGGCGACGCCGCTCGCGATCTGGATCTGATCGCCGAGCTCGGTGCCGATCGCGACCGGCGTGCGTCGAGCCCGCCCGTCCTCCACCCGCCAGACGTAGGTCGTGCCGCCGTCGCGCCGGACCGCGGCGCGCGGAACCAGCACGACGGCATCGCCAGGCGTCGCGGGGCGCGCTTCGGCCAGAAAGTTCACGCGCACGCTCATGTCGGGGAGAAGCCGCTCGTCGGGCGCGGCGATCTTCACCTCGATCTTGAGCGTCCCCTTCTGACGGTTCACCTGCGGGTAGAGCTTCGCCACCTGCGCCGCGTAGCTGCGGTCGGGATACGCGTCGGGAAGCACCTCGGCCGACTGGCCGAGCTGCACGCGCTGGAGATCCGACTCGTTGACGTCGACCTCGGCGCGCATGTCGTCGAGGTTCGCCATGCGGATCAAGTCGCCGGAGCCGGCGAAGCCGCCGGGGACGGCGATCTCGCCGACCTCCTTGAGCTTGGCGAGGATGACGCCGTCGCGTGGCGCGCGCAGCACCGTGTAGTCGAGCTCGACCTTGGCTTGTGTGACCTCGGCCCCGAGCTGTGCGATCGTCGCGCGGTCGACGGCGACGCGGTTCAGGCGCTCGTCGAGATCCTGGCGCGCGACGACGCCCGAGCCGAAGAGACGCCGCGCCCGGCGGAGCTCGCTCTCGTGCAGCGCGAGATTCGCCCGCGTCACCTCGAGCGCGGCCTCGGCGCGCTCGAGGCGGGCACGGTAGTCGCGGTCTTCCAGCGCGACCAGCGGATCGCCGACGTGCACCGACTGGCCCTCGTCGACGAAGTAGCGCTCGATCTTCCCCGCCACCCGGACGCCGATCGAGATGTACTTCTCGCCGGTGACGACGTAGCCGGTGCCGGACAGCACGGCCCCGCGCACCGCTTGGCCGGCGCCCTGCGCGACGGCAGGCGCGACTTGCACCACGACCGCACGGCCAGCGCGCATGCGAGCGGCGAGCGTGATCGACGCCAGCGCCGCCACCACGACCAGCACCCAGACCAGTCTCCGGCGCGAGCGCGGCGCGACGTCGTGCAGGTCGGCATCGCGGTCGATGCGCAGCGACGAGAGGTCGTTCCGCACGGGGCGGTCACGTTCCGGCATCGCCATGGCGCCTCCTCTCTCCGGCCGACGGCGTGGCGCGCCGGCCGGCGCGCGTCGCTACACCCCGTGTCATGCTTTGCGGAGCGCCTCAACCGGCCGCAGCGCCGCCGCGCGCCACGCCGGCAGCAACCCGCCGGCAACGCCGATCGTCGCCGCGAACGCCAGTGCCGCGCCGAGATCGCGCGCACCGACCCGCAGCGTGACGATGTTGGTCGTGAAGGTCTGCGCCGCGAAGCCGATGCCGCCGAGCGTCCAACCGATGATCGCGGTCACGAGCAGCGCCCCGATCGCGCCGACGACGAAGCCGATCAGCGCGACCACCAGCGACTCGAGGACGAACGAGCGCAAGATCGTCCGGCGCGAGAAGCCGAGCGCGCGCAAGGTGCCGATCTCGACCGTCCGCGCCTGGACCGCCGCGAACATCGTATTCGCGGCGCCGAATCCGGCGGCGATGCCGATCGGGATCGCGAGGATGATCAAGAGAAAGTAGAGCGTACGCGCGCTATCGGCTTGCTGCTGGTAGTACTCGACCTCCGGGGTCGCTTGCAGCGCGTAGCGCGGATCGCCTTCGATCCGCGCGATGAGCGCGGCGCGATCGGCACCGGGCGAAGTGCGAAGACGGATGCCCGAGTACGGGAACGGCCGGGTCGAGTCGTTCGCCACCTGGCGCGCGTCGGCCCAGATCTCGCTCTCGAACGACGATCCGCCCGCCTCGATGATGCCGACCACGCGCCAGCGCCGGCGGCCGAACGCGATCTCGCTGCCGAGCTCAGCGCCGACGTAGCGGCCGACCACGCCCTTGCCGATGACGACCTCGCCGCTGCTCGGCGTGAACATCCGGCCGCGCACGAGCCGGACCTCGTCGTGCACCGCAAGCGCGACCGGCTCGACGCCGCGGATGAGGACGTTGTCACGCCCGCCCGCCGGCGTGCGCACGAACGGCTGCAAGACCATCTCGGGTGAGACCAGCGGCAGGCCCTCGGCGTCGCGCGCGATCCCGTCGAGGTAACGGATCGCCTGGTAGGCCTCGAGCGCGAGCATGCTCGAGCCGTCGTTGTCGGAGCCCTTGCGAAGCACGATCAAGTTGCTCGGCGACCCCGTCGAGACGAGCGTCCGTCGCAGGCTCGAGATCAGCGCCAGGAAGACCGAGGTCGCGATCACGGCGAGCGCGATCACCGCGATCGTGAGCGCCGTCCGCCGCAAGCGGGCGCGGACGTTCCGAACGCTGTACGCGAGCGGCAGACCGCGCATCAAAACACCTCGCGCAAGACGTCCGCGACCGGCCGCCGCGCGGCGCCGTACGCCGGCGCGATGCCCGAGATCAGGCCGACGGCGATCGCAAGGCCGATGCCCTCGCCCACGATCTTCGGCGTCACGAGGAATCCGGAGAGCGGCCCGAGCTCCGCGCTCCAACCCGACGAGACAGCTTTGATCGCGGCGCTGAAGCCATAGGTCAAGAGCGCGCCGCTGCCGCCGGCGACGGTCGCGAGGATCGCCGCCTCCGCGACCAGCGTGCCGAAGACGAGGCGCCGGCTGAAGCCCATCGCACGCAGCAACGCGATCTCGCGGCTACGCTCGCGGATCGCCATGCTCGCGGTGTTGGCCGCAATGAAGAGGACGCAGAGGGCGACCAGAGCGGTCACCATCAGGATGATCGTGACGAAGCCCTGCAGCGAGCTGAAGAAGTTCGCGAAGAACGACTTCTCGGTCTCGGCAGTCGTCTCGGCCGCGCTGTTGCGAAACATCGCCACCGCCTGCGCCATGACCGGCTCGACCAGCGCCGGATCGGCGACGCGCAGCCACACGATGCCGACGATGTCGAGCGACCGGCCCTGCGCCTCCAGCGCCTGGGCGAGATATTCGCGCGAGATCCAGACGAGCGGCGAGCGCTCGTTTGGAATCTCGCCGACGATGCGGAACGTCAGCTCGACCGGCCAGACGGTGCTGCGGAGGGCGATTTGTTGGCCGACGTGCCAGCCGTAGCGGCGCATCGTCCCGTGGCCGACGAGCGCGCCGTCGCGGTAGCGCCGGAAGCGGTCGAGCGCGAGCGGATCGATCTTGTAGTCGGGCCACACCGCGGCAACGTGCTCGGGCTCGACGGCGAAGCTCGGGAACGTGACGTGCCCTTCCTCCTCGAACGCGCCGCCGAACCACACCAGGCCGTTCGCGCCGGTGACGCCGGGGATCGCACGCACCTTCCGGATGTACGAGGCCGGCATGACGTAGACGACGCCGCCCTTGTGCATCACCGACACCCGCACGTTGCTCGCGATCGTGGTGAGGAAGACGTCGATCCCCGCCGGCATGGTGAGGAAGAAGCAGACCAGCAGGATCGCGAGACCGATCGCGCCGCCGGTGAGGGCGGTGCGGAGCTTGTTGCGGCCGAGGTTGCGGATGATGAACGGCAGGAACTTCATCGCGCCGCTCCGCCCGCTTCCGTCTCGCGCAAGATGCCCTTCTCGAGATGGAAGACGACGTCGACCCAGGCGGTCGCGCGCGCATCGTGCGTCACCATCACGACCGTCTTCGTCAGCTGGTGGCTCAAGTCGCGGAGCATGCCGAGGATCTCGTCGGCGTTGCGCGCGTCGAGGTCGCCGGTCGGCTCGTCGGCGATGATGACGTCGGGATCGGTCACGATCGCGCGCGCGATCGCCACGCGCTGCTGCTCGCCGCCGGAGAGCTCCGCCGGCAGGTGACGAGCACGCGGCGCGAGACCGACCACGCGCAGCGCCGTCGCCGCGCGCCGCGCGCGCTCGGCGCGGCCGAGCGGCGTCAGAAGCAGCGGCAGCTCGACGTTCTCCAGCGCGCTCAAGACCGGGATGAGATTGTAGAATTGGAAGATCAGGCCGACGTGGCGCGAGCGCCAGCGCGCGAGCTCGTCCTCGCTCAAATCGTTCAGACGATGCTCGCCGACCCAGACCTCGCCGCCGCTCGGCCGGTCGATCCCGGAGAGCAGGTTCAGCAGGGTCGACTTGCCGGAGCCCGAGGGCCCCATGAGCGCGACGAACAGGCCGCGCTCGACGGTGAGGGAGACGTGCTCGAGCGCGTGCACCACGTCGGCACCGCGGCGGTACCAACGGGAGACGTCGCGCAGCTGGATCAGCGGTTCGGGCAACGCCGTCGAGCGCCGAGCCGCCGAGCACCGGCCACCGCCGGCCGGCGCTCGCAGCCGGCGCGACGCCTCAGAAAGCCTCGAAGAGTCCGGCCATCCCCATGCCGCCGCCGACGCACATCGTGACCAGCCCGTAGCGCTTGCCCCGGCGCTTGAGCTCGCGCAGCAGCTGCCCGACCATGCGCGAGCCGGTCATCCCGTACGGATGGCCGATCGAGATCGCGCCGCCGAGCGGGTTGAGCTTCTCGTCGGGGATCTCGAGGATGCGCTGGCAATAGAGGAGCTGCGACGCGAAGGCCTCGTTGAGCTCGACGATGTCGATGTCGTTCATCGTGAGGCCGTGCTTGCGGAGCAGCTTCGGCACCGCGAAGACCGGACCGATTCCCATCTCCTCCGGGCGGCAGCCCGCGACCGCGACGCCGCGGAAGACGCCGAGCGGCTCGATGCCGAGCTCCTTGGCGCGCTTCGACGACATGAGCACGGTCGCCGAGGCTCCGTCGGAGAGCTGCGACGCGTTTCCCGCCGTCACGGTACCGTCCTCTTTGAACGACGGCTTCAACTTCTGCAGGCCCTCGAGCGTGGTGTCGGGTCGGTTGCACTCGTCGTGATCGATGTACGCCTCTTGGAACGTGATGTTGCCGCTCTGATCCTTCACGGCCTTCTGCGTCGTCATCGGGATGATCTCGGAGAACTTGCCCTCGCGCTGCGCCTTGGCGGTGCGCTGCTGGCTGAGGAGCGCGTACTTGTCCTGGTCCTCGCGCGAGATCTTGTAGCGCTCGGCGACGATCTCGGCGGTCTGGCCCATGCCCATGTAGATCCCGGGCCACATCTCGTGGACCTTGGGGTTCACGAGGTTGTTCATGTTCTGCTGGCCCTGGACCATCGAGATCGACTCGGTACCGGCACCGATCGCGGCCTCCGCGCCTTCGTTGATGATCTGGTGCGCCGCCATCGCGATCGCCTGCAAGCCCGAGGAGCAGAAGCGGTTGACCGTCGTCGCCGCGACCGTCTCCGGCAGGCCGGCGGCGAGCGTCGCGACCCGCGCGACGTTCATGCCCGACGGCCCTTCGGGAAGTCCGCAGCCGCAGATCACGTCTTCGATCTCCTCGCAGGAGAGCGTCGGGACCTGCGCCAAGGCGCCCTTGATCGCGACCGCGGCCATGTCGTCGGGCCGGGTGGCGTTCATACTCCCGCGAAACGACTTGCCGAGCGGCGTACGCGCATTTCCAACGATGACGGCTTCACGCATGGGTGCGACTCCTTTGAATGGGGTGGCAGCGAAGCCGCGACCTTATTTGACTCGCCGATCGTTGGAAAGAGCGACGAGTGACGTGTGCGCCGCGAACAGCCCGCCCCGCCGGCCGCGGCACGAGATCGCCGTGCGCGGCCGACGGAGCGTTCACGCCGCCGTTACTGACAGCCGTCCGTGCTGACCGGCAGCGTGATGCGAGCGGGTCCCGGCAACCCCGCGACGACGTTCACCGCCGGCGCGCGCGTCGCGGGGAAACAGAAGACCGCGACGAGCTTGCCGCCCTCGGGATCGCACTCGCCGGTCGCGCTGATCGTCGACGGGAAGCAGGAGCGGTTGATCGTCGTGCACGTGCCCGCCCCCGGAAAGGTGTCCTCGCAATCCTCATTGCTCACGCAAAACCGGAACGGCTGCCCCGAGCAGATGCCGTCCATGGGGCCGTTCTCGCACACGCCGCTCGGCGAGCACGTGAAGTCGAGGCAGGGGTTCGGGAAGACCTCCCCGGGACAGTGGCATGCGCCGCTCGGCGCTCCGAACGCGGCGCAATTGATCTTGGCCGTAAGCGACGCCGTCCCGGTGGTGAGCGGCGCCAGATCGACGGACACGTCGCCGACGTCGACACCCTCGGGAAGGCAGTCGAGCGACGTCGCGCCGAAGAGCGGGCTGGTTCCGTTCGCGTCGCACGCGCCGCCGGGCGTGGCACCACCGTCGCACGTCCCACCCTTCACGCCGTCGTTGGCGCTCGCATCGCCGACGCACACGGGACAGGGCTTCGCGAGCTCGCTGCGCAAGAACACCGACGCCGTCAACGGCACGTTCGCGGCCGCGCAACCGGTCCCGCAATCGTAGGTACCAGTCACGCGGTCGCGGATCGTGTTGACGATACAGAACGGCACCCCGGCGGCCGAGACCGGCACGGGAGCGAGAAACGACGCGCCGACCGGTGGCGCGCCCAGGATCCCGCAGGTATCGCCGTCGCAGCACAAGCCGAGCGTAAGCTCGGCGTCGTCGATGAACGGCATACCGTGGTCGAGGCCGGTGAAGCCGAGATCGAGCTTCGTCGCCGGACCGGTCGTGAGCAGGACGCCGTGCTCGCTGACGCTGCACGTCGTGTCGCAGGGGAAGACCGGTGAGCCGGTCTTCTTCACGAAGCGCTCGCGCAGGCGCGCGCACGACGGAGGCGCTTTGTGCGGACAGTCGAAACGCTCGCAATAGGCGTTGCAGATGCCGCGAGCGTCCGGCAGTCCGGCGCAGATGGTCGGCTCCCCGCGCGATCCGGCACGCACCGCGACCGGCAGCAGCGCGGCGAGCAAGACCAACGCTAACGATGCACGAGTACGCATGTCGTCCCCCTTCGACGTCGTCGACGACGTCGCCTCTTGGTCGAACGAGCACGGACCCTACCAAATGCCCGTTACGATGCGCCGATCACGCCAACTTTTTCATTTTGGTCCGAAGCATCCGCTCCGAAACATGGCCTGTCTTCTCGCCGTGCGGCGCGGTCGCGCGCTGCATCCGACCGACGGCGCCGAGCACCGCTCGCAATGAAGCCGTCATGAGATTGGCGTCGCGACCGACGCCGAAGATCGGACCCGCCCCGGCCGCGCGCATTTCGACGTAGGCGATCGCGGTCGCGTCGGCGCCCTCGCCGAGGGCGTGCTCGTGGTAGTCGACGACGCGCAGATCGAGGCCGGTCTCGGTGCGGAGCGCGGCCGTGACGGCGTCGATCGGCCCGTTGCCACGTCCGGTGATCACGCGACACCTGCCGTCCACCACGATCGTCGCGTCGATCCCGCAGCCGGTCGCGTCCTCGACGATCCGATGCTCGAGGAGACGCCAGCCGTCCCGGTCGTCGAGATACTCGGCCTCGAACACCCGGCGGATCGCGTCGGAGGAGAGCTCCTCGCCGGTTGCCTCGGTGATCCGTTGCACCACCGCCGCGACCTCGACCTGCATGGCGCGCGGCAGGCGCAGGCCGTGATCCCGCTCGAGGAGGTACGCGACGCCGCCCTTCCCCGACTGGCTGTTCACACGGATCACGGCCTCGTAGCTGCGCCCGACGTCGGCGGGATCGATGGGCAAATACGGCACCTCCCAGAGCTCGCTCGTGCTCGTCCGCAGCGCGGCGAAGCCCTTGTTGATCGCGTCCTGATGCGAGCCCGAGAACGCGGTGTACACCAGTGTGCCGGCGTAGGGGTGGCGCGGGTGGACAGGCAGACGATTGCAGTACTCGGCGACCGCGACGAGCGCGTCGATGTCGTCGATCGCCAGCTCGGGATCGACGCCCTGCGAGAAGAGATTCAGCGCCAGC
>JBGPIT010000086.1:0-14827 GCA_041485125.1 Binatia bacterium
ACCTCCTCGGCGCCCACGATCGCGACGGGCACGATGGGGCTCCGGGTGCGGAGCGCGACCTTGATGTAGCCGCCGCAACCCTGCGCGAAGCCCTTCTCGGACTTCACCTTGTAGCGTTCGCTGTCGAGGTAGTAGGCGTGGCGATTACCTTCGCCGGCGTCGGCGAAGATGGTGCATATCTCGTCCCGGCGCAGCAGCTCCTCGAACTCGGCACGCCCGCCGAGGACCATACCCGTCGGGACGAGGACGTCCTTCAAGGACGCAAACCGTCCCCAGAACTCGTGACCGGCGTTCCAGGAGAACCGTCCCGTGAGCCGATAGATTTCGGCCACGAGGAGGATCGCATCCCAGGGTATGACGCCTGAATGGGACGCGACAATCACGACACGACCCTCCGGAATGTTCTCGGCACCCATGGTGGTCGCCCGGAAGTAGCGGGCCGCGATCTGCTCGATCAAGAAGAACTCCCGCTTGGTAGTGACCGGGTCGAACCCGCGGTCATTGGGCGGGTAGTCGAGGAACAGGTCGCTGGCGATCGCCCCGAGGTCGAGACCGCGGGCTCGCCGCACGATCGCCTCCTGCCAGGCGACCGGCAGTGCGCGTGCGAAGCGATTGAGCTGCGGGATGATCATGGTGGCTTCCCCCCTTCGACGATGAAGTGCCTCCGTACCTCGTCGTCGCTTCGGAAAATCGGCAACACCGGGTGGCACGCGATGAGCGCAGCCGGACACCCGAGGAGGTGGTCCTGGAGCCGACGGACGTGCGGGGGGACCAGGATGAGATCGTCATCCACTGCCGTCCCGCAGTGCGCGCAGCGAGTGACCACCAAGACGCGCGTTCGATCGGTCGGAGGCGAGGGCCGCTCATGATCTTCAATCCCCACGACCCATGCATGGCGTGCATATCGCGCGCCAGCTCGCAGCGCTGCCAGGACGCCCGCGAGTCAGTGTCCTGTCCTACAATTGGAAAATCGAAGATCGGCCCGTGAGATTCGTGTCTCGTGTTCGGGAAAGGAACCCGGAGCGCGCGGGGCAAGCCACTCACACGGTCTAAACCTCATAGCGCGCACGGCTCGGGTGATCGTCGTCGCGAGTAGCCTGTCCACCGTGCGATCTCTCGGGTCGAAAGTTTTTTTGGCGAGAAGCCTCTCCGCCCACCTCGGGCTCTCGATGGAGTGTCCGCTCAGTCCGGTCGTTTCGCAGATTTGACGACCGCTGCCGTCGACCGTTCGCGCCGATGGCAAATGTCAGGATGCGACGACCGCCGCGGTCGATGAAAGGGGCAGCCCATAGCCCCCCGCAGAAAGAAGCGGACACCTTTCCCCCGATCGCAAAACCGAGAACGAGCGCGCCGGCTCGGACCCAACCGCGAGAAATGGGCAGTCGATCGGGCGCACGGCCATGCGGATGCATGTGGCAACCTTCTTGCTCCTCCGACACGAGGATCGCCCAGCGATGGTTTCGGCCGCCGACCGGCGTCGCGCCTCACCATGGCGCGCCCGACCAACCATTGCTCCTCGGATCGCGACAAGGCGCAGTCCTACGCATCCGCCGAGCAACCGCCTGACCTTCGCGTGGCCCTACGAGGAGAAGGAGTGAAAATGAGGCCCAAGATCACGATACTGAGTACCGCCGTCTTCATCGTTCTCGGGCTCTACAGCTTCGTCTCCGCGGGTACCTTCTTCGGCGCGTTGAGCAACTTCGACGCGGTCAACGACACCGGGTCGCCGTGCAACGGCTTCGAGATCGAGCTCGATGACATTCATTCGCAAGACGTGACCTACACGTTCCAGTTTCAGCGTTATGGAGTTCCGAAAATCACCGAGGACACGTTCGTCGACCCGAACAACGTCTCCCATCCAAGAACGTTTGTCCGGTGGATGAGCCCGTACGATCAAGTAAATCATGTGTTCACTCAGAGGACCCTCGCGGCTGCGCCGGGGTTCGCGAACACGGGCGGGCACCTCTGCTTCGGGACCAATGTCGTCAATGGGTCCCCCTATGACCTCAGCGGGTGTGAACACTTCGGTCTGGGCACGCTCAAAAATCCGTCGAATACCGTCTACCGCTGGATGAAAGAGGACCCAACCAGCCCGGGAAATCTGGTCCCTCTGGGGAACCCGGTCACAATCCCAGCGCCAGTGTGGACAGTCCCCGCCGGTCCAAATCCGGTTGTGGCAGCGGTCGTCCCGGTACCGCCACCGCCCGCCGTGGTGCCCGTTCCGTACCTACCGAACGCCGAGTTCGGTATCGCCGTGTGGGCGAAGGTCTTCGAGACGGAGTCGGCGGACAAGTCGGATCTCGATCACCTCACGTCCGACGACCCAGCCGTACCCGGAAATGCAGGTCCGGTGCCCAACCCGAACGCCGTGACCGAGATCGAGTGGCAGATCCTACAGACCGATTCGATGAATCCGACCGCCAACGAGCTGAAGTCCGAAAGGGCGCTGGGGAACGGCAACGAGTCGGTGACGCGCCGCTACGAGTTCTACAAGTACGTCGGCTTGTACGACACCGACCCGGACGGTGGATCGAACGAGGCGCTCTGCGCACATGTCGCTGCGGACGATCAGCACGGAACGCTGGGAAACAATGGTGTGGATTGCAGCGCGATCGTGGTCGTCGGTGACTACATCGGTGCTCAGAATGCGGCTGCCGACGTTGCAATGCCGCTCACCGCGAACGGTGCGAACCTGAACGACGGCGAGGTGGGAGTTCAATATCCGCATCGCCCGCTCATCTTCGGCGGCAGCGGCGGCCCGTACAGCATCGGCTTCACGGGCGGCACCTTGCCGGCGACCGACGCCGGGAACGAGTTCACGCTCGCTCAGACGACCGGCGTGCTGAACGGTGGCATTCCGAACGGCGCCGGGTTGGCGAGCTTCACCGTGCACGCAACCGACCTCGTCGAGCCGGCGCAGCCGGCGGTCGACGCGACCTTCAACATCAACGTCGTCGCGGCGGTCACGGTCGACGACGTCGTGATCCCGGACGGCGTTCCGAACGTCGAGACCGCGGTGGACCTCACCGCCAGCGGCGGCGAGACGCCCTTCATCTGGAGCGCGATGCCGATTACCGCCGGTCTGCAAGCGTCGGTGGTCGGGAACACGTTGTCGCTCACCGGCAATGCCGCGGGCGCGTTCGACGTGCACGTCACCGTCGACGACGTTCTCGGCGGCACACATGCGAAGACGCTGACGTACCATGTCTCCGCGCCGGGTCAGCCGACCACGACGCCGACCTCCACCGCGATCGGACCCACGCCGACCAGCACCGCTACGCCGTCGGCAAGCGCGACGGCGACTCCGTCCCCGACCGATACCGCAACACCGTCGCCGACGGCGACCGGCACGGCCACGCCGACCGCATCCGCGACGTCTACGGCGACGGCAACACCGACCGTCGCGCCCACGCCGGGTTCCGACAAGGACGCGCAGAAGTGCCGCGCGGCGCTCGTGAGCGCGGCGGCGGCGCTCGTCCGGGCGGAGGTGAAGGCGGAGCGCTCGTGCGAGGACAAGAAAGTGGGCGGCAAGCTGCCCCAGGACACGTCGTGTCCCGGTGAATCGAAGACGTCGGCGGCGATCACCAAGGCGCGCTCGAAGCTCGTGGCTACGGTCGCGAAGGCGTGCGGTGGCAAGGACAAGACGTGCGGGTCGGGCAACGACGACCTGCCATTGACGAGCGCCGGCTGGGAGGTGTCGTCGTGCCCCGACATCGACGGCGGCACGTGCACGAATGCGATCGCGACCTGCGCGGACATCGCCACGTGCCTCACCTGTATCGGCGAAGCCGCGGTCGACGAGACGATCAGCCTCTACTACGACGATCTCGTGCAGACCGACCCGAGTATCAAGACGCAGAAGGCCTTGAACAAGTGCCAGGCGACGATCGGCAGCGCGGCGACGACATTCCTCGCCGCCAAGTCCGAAGCGCTACAGAAATGCTGGACGGCCGTGAACGCGGGTGATGCGACGGGCACGTGCCCGGCAGCCGATGGGAAGGCCGCGGGCGCGATCGCGAAAGCGGAATCGAAGAAGATCGCCGCGATCTGCAATGCCTGCGGAGGCGCTGACAAGCTCTGCGGCGGCGGCGATGACTTCACGCCCGCGCAGATCGGTTTCGCGACCAACTGCCCCGACGTGACTCCGCCCGGCGCACCGTCGTGCGCTCATCCCATCACGACCTTGCAGGACGTCGTGGACTGCGTCGACTGCGTGACCGAATTCGAGGTGGATTGCGCCATCAGCGTCGCCGTTCCCGCGCTGACCGCGTACCCGACGGAGTGCAATCCGTAGCGCCCTTCGCGTTGAGGTCGCAGGTGATGGAACACGACGTCGTCCAGCTCGACGAGCACGCTGATGCCCTGATCCTTCGCGTCGCGCGTCCGCCGGTGAACGCGATCGACCTCGGCGTCGTGCATGCGCTCGCGGCCGCCGTGGAGCGCATCGCGGCGTTCCCGCCCACCCGGCCGCTCGTCGTCACCGGCGTGGGCACGTGCTTCTCCGCTGGGCTCGATCTCAAGGTGGTGCCGCGCTACCGCCGCGAGGAGCAACGGGAGATGCTCGGCCTCGTCAACCGGCTCGTGGGCGACCTCTACGGCATGCCGCGCCCGACCGTCGCCGCCGTGAACGGGCACGCGCTCGCGGCGGGGCTCGTCCTGGCGCTCGCCTGCGACTATCGAGTCAGCACGAGTGCGACCTGCAAGCTCGGGTTGCCGGAGATCAACGCCGGCGTTCCCTATCCCGCAGCCCCGATGCTGGTGGTCCGGGAGGAGCTGCCTCCGTCGACGGCACGGGTGTTGGTGCTCACTGGACGGACACTCGCGCCAGCGGAGGCACTCGCGATGGGCGTCGTCGACGAGGTGGTGGCGCCCGAGCGGGTCGTGCCGCGCGCGATCGAGATGGCGGCGACGCTGGCCGCCTTCCCGGCGTACGAGCGCATCAAGGCGCAGTTCCGTGCGAACGGCATCGCCGCGATCGCACGGATCGTGGCAGAGAACGCCGATCCGATGCTCCACGGGTGGCTCTGACCTGTCCCCGAAATCTGGATGAGGACGCAGCTCAGGCCGTGGGTGGCCGCGATCCGCGCCCGAGGATGACGTCCCAGAGGCGTCGTGAAATTCAGAACGGAGGGGGTGGGATTCGAACCCACGAGCCCTTGCGGGCTGCCGGTTTTCAAGACCGGCAGACCTCGTCTTCAACAGCACCCGACCGTACCACCAGCTCCCGTTCCATCTGCACGTTGACGCTCTCTGATCCCATCTGGTCCTGCCGGATTTCCCACCGTACCGGGCAGTTGGTTTGCAGATCGGTTTGCATGGGGCCTCAACTCCGAGCCTTGCAAGCGGGCCGGTCGGGGCGCTCCTCGCATCCCCCAGCTACGCACAGCGCAGGCAGCGCCTCGCCTTCCCGCTCGCACCGTCCCGGGGCAGTGCGGGCACGAGATCACCTGTTGTGAGATCGCCCCCCGGCGGCGCGCCGGGGTCGCCGCCTCGGCCGGCTGTCGCCCGCCGCTCTCGGCCGCAGCGCGATCGATAATCGGCGGTCCGCCCCCGTAAGAGTGCGCCCCTCGTCCTCGCGGTTGCCAAACGGCGTCAGCGCCCGCGCCATGCCGCTCGACGCGATCCCCAAGGCGAAAGTCCGGAGCGCGCACAAGCTGCCCCTCCTGGTCGATGCCCAGGCGTCCGGCTGCGGTACCTCGACGACGACGGGCGCGGCGGGGCGGGAATCTCAGCGCGGCCGCAAGCATCCCCCGGCCTCAGGAGGGGACGGGACCCGCTCACCAGCCCGAGATCATGCGCCTTTTCGGCTGTCTAAACTGCAGACGAACCGAGAAACCGGCGCAAGTTGATGCAGGAGTTTCATCATCCCCTCTTGCAGCCGCACCGTTGCGGTCACTGACACGTGACCACGTCGACGGATTCCGACAGATATCTGACGTTCCGGAATCCAATGGTCTCTGCTTTAACACCCGACTCGAATACGAACTCGATGGGCACGTAGACTCGTCTGAGGTCCACGCCGGCAAACAGCGAGAGCGGAACCCGACAGGTCTGCCAACCGGCCTTGAGGGTCACACGTCTCTTGATCTCCGATCCATCATCGGGATCGCGGACGCCTTTCAGCCCGAGCCACACCACCTCTCCGCCGTCCTTGCCATTCAACTCGACGGAGAGCGTTCGGTACATCGACAGATCCATTCCGCAGCGTTCGGGTTGCGGCTCGACGGTCTTTCCGCGGCGCTCGGCTCGAGGGGCGGGGTCGCCCCCGACCGTGACGAACACCGCCCCCCAGCTTGGTCCGGACGGATATCGCAGCTCCACGTACCCGCCGTCACGCGGCGTGTACGAGACCCAGGAGCGCTCGTGCGTGGAGCTTTCGACGCCCATACCGAAGCCGTCTCCGAAGGTTCGACGACCATAGACGAGCCTTTCTCCCGCGCGTTCTACCTCCCTGTCGGGTTCGACGTCGCGCGCGGTCGGAGGCGCGACATCGTCGTATACAACGTCGTCCAAGAGCACACGCACCCCGGACGGCGCCCGGGAGCGCGCCATCACGACACCGAATTTGTTCGCTGTGCGTGACAACTCGACGCCCCTGACGTCGATCGAATATTCTCTCGGCTCGGTCGTGAGACGCACGAACCCCGTCGCGTCGGCCTCTGCAACGACACGAGATCGTTCGCTCCACCTCGGCGGCGTGCCCTCACATCCTCCTCCGACGAAGAACTTCACCGCCGCGTCGTCTCGATCGCTCCAGGCCTTGAATCGCAGCCGTTGCGGCCGGTAATCCGCGGACGGTGCGTCGGAAGGCTTCGTAGGCGGGGGTGTCGGCTCGCTGCAGGATGGCGCGGGTCGAGCGTCCACCCAGCGGATCCCGCCCCATCCACGACGATCGTCGGACGTCGGATTGTACGCGATGCGTATAACCCGCTTGTTCCACCGGTCATAAGGAGGCGGCCGGTCGTGTCGAGGACGATCGCCATACGCCTCGGCGCAGTCGACATATTCGATCTTGCCCTGCTCACCGGGCTCGCGCGGATCGATCAGCCATTCTGGAATAAAAGGCAGGTGTTGCGCGCCGTAGTTCGTATAGACGGCAAGCGCCGGCGGGAATTCGCGGGGAGGGGAGAAAAGCGAACCGTCGTTGGCTCGGAAAAGACTGTCGTTCACCGTCTCATGCATGACGGGCAGGACGGTCGTGAGGTCGTACTTGTTCCGGCGCCCGGCGTCCCAAATCCCCCAAAATTGGCCGGCGCTCCCCTCCTCCCCTTCCGCCTTCCAGAGCTCGTCGAACGCGCCAAAATAAAAGAACTCCACGTGCGATGCATGCGCCAACGCCAGAAACTCTCGCCAATAGTGACGTTGATTCCACGGTGACGCCACGCCGCCGTGATCGTTCCACCCTGACGACGGCCATCCGGTTTCGCCGATCACGACCTGCTTATCGTCACCGCGCGACTTGCGGAATTTGTCGACTCTGTCGAGAACCGCTTGCGCGGCATTCTCGACCAGTTGCTTCTCCCAAAACGGATAGTAGTGCACGAGATAGTAGTCGAGCTCGTTCATGAGACGCGGATGCTTCGGGAGCTCGTCTCCGATTTCCGCCGTGGTCACCTGCACGCGGACCGCTTTCTTGACGCGCTCGATGTAGGCGATGAGGCGATCTTCGGCCCCGCGGGTATCCAACCCGCGCCTAACGATAGAGGACAGCACCTCGTTGCCGACGATCACCGATTCCAACGGGACCCGCTTTGCGACGTCGATCAACGCGGTGATCTCGCGCTCGTCGGCTTCCGTATCGTCGCCGATCCACGCGCCGGCACTCACGCGGAGCCCACGCTCATGCGCCAGCTGCGGGATCTCTCCCTGAATCCCGGTGCTGGAGTACGTGCGGATGGCGTTCGTACTGTGCTTGAGCTGGTCGAGATCTTCGATGATCTGCTCTCGCGAAGGACCGGTCCCTCGATTGGGATCGGGATTCTGACAATCGCGGAACGGACTATACGCGATGCCTTGGATCTCCCGCGCCGGCGGCAACCATTCGACCTTGACCGCGTTGATCGGCCAGCGAACGCCGGGCGCGGCGCGGAGCTCGAGATCGCCCCCGCCGGGGGCATCGACACGTACCGTCACAACCGGCTGGTCACCGAGGGCGAGTCGGTCGCACCGGCCGTCGCTGCCGCATCGGGCCGACCACAAACGCTTTCCCCCGTACTCGAGACTGACGCCGTCCTCGGGCTCGTCACGGACGGCTCCGGAGCTCCCTGCGGCCGCCACGGCATCGGCACACGCACCGACGCAGGAGATGTGGACGGCAGCGACGCGGCGCTCGCCGTTCGGAACGAGTCGCGTCGTCGCGCGGCTCTCCGCAAGACCGGCCTTGCACGTCGCCTCGTCGACACCGAGCACGAATCCGCGCTCGGGCAGACCCTTGAAGCACGACCCGTGCCCGCGGACCAGATGCGGTCCGGTGAGAGTCCAATCGGCCGCTGCGAGGCGGGGGCCGTCGTCATGATCGTAGACCCGTGGGGCGATCGGCGTCGCGCCCGCTCGCGAATCGGCGCGCACGGGGGAGGGCGTGCAAAGCGCAACGATCGCCGCCAGGACCACGAGGGTCTCACGCGCCCGGAGTCTGATGCCGTTCGTCGTCGTGCGCATCGTCTCTGTTCAAAAACCGATCTTCAACGCCAAATTGAACAAATGCTGACTCTCGCCGATCCGATAGTAATACTGGTAGCGATATCCGGCCTCCGCGAGCGTCGTGGCGCCGAAGAACGACGACCGCTCGGCACTCGACGCGACGATGAACTTGGCGACGAGATTTGCACCGAAGCGCACGCTCTCGAAGTCACTGGGCCCGTCGATCGCGACGTCGTGCGCGAAGGGTGTCACGACCTCGAGAAAGGCCAGATGCGCCGGACCGAGGCCGTCCATGTTGCCGAGAGTCGACGCGTTCTCGTTGTCGACGACGCGATACAGCACGGTCACGGACGTGCGATACTGGGAGTTCGACAGCCTGTTCACCCGCAGTCCGTGGTCGTCCAACCCTTTCTGATCCCCGCTGAAGAGCGTCGGCTGCACCTCGACGTCGAGTGGGCCGGCGTGGCCGGCGCCATCTGCGGATTGGCGGCCTTTCGGCCATCCGAGACCGCGAATCGCAGCGCCCACGAAGACGTCGTTACGGTGGACGTCGACATCGCCGAATTGTTCCGTCTCGTGCGCGACTCCCGCGAACAGCTCGTTGGTGCGCAGATCGAACTTCCGCTTGAACGTGGCGGGCGTGAACTGCTGATATCGCAGGGTCGCAGCGAGGATCGCCAAGTGACGATCAATCGGCTCGGTGACCCGTTGGGTGATGTCGGCGTAGTAATACAGTAGCTCCAGGTTGATCTTGTCGGGACCCCAGAATCTGGAGGCCTTCGCGAGCAGACGAACCGCATCGAATACTTCTTTGGCACTGGGCTGAAACTCGACGAGGCCGCGCTGGGCGCCGTGCTCGTATTCGGCACGAACGCCCAAATCCAAGAACGGATGGAGATCGAAGCTTCGTTCCAAGCCCACGCCGTACCGATGCACGTCGACGTCGTTGAAATGGCTCACGTCGTTGAAGTTCGTGACCTGCGCATCGTCCGCGTGCACGTCGTCGACGAAGAGATCAATCGCCGGCAAGGCGCGATATCTCAGTCGCAGGCGATTGAAGGTCTCGCCCTGGTACCGTCCGTGCACGAGATCGCGCTGCTCTCCGCGCCGCAACGGCCGATCGAGACGTTCGCGGCTGGCGGCGAATTTCTCCTCGGTCGTGAGGTCGCGAACGTCGTCGACCTGGTCGAATCCGTCGAGCGCGCGGGCGTAGCGGTTTTGCGTGCTGAAGAACAGCAACGGGCGGTCTTCCTGCTGGTCGCGAAGTCCGGGAACGACGCCCCATGACACGAGGGGGACGCCGTCCTGCTCGTAGAGCGCGGCGAGGCGGCGCTGAATCTGCGCCAATAGCTCGTCGTGTCGTACGTCCGATCGCGCAGCGACCTTGCGTATCGCGGCATAGTAGTGCGCTTCAGCCTCCGGAAAGAGAGGCTGCTGTGGTCCGCGATAAATCCGGAGATAGTCGCCGTAGCCGATCTCGTGCTCGGGGTCGTCGGGGCCGAGTCGAATCGCGCGCTCGTAGTACGTTTGCGCCCGCAGATCCCCGGCGTCACGGAGCCTTCGCGCGAGGTAGAACGCAATGGCACCGTCGGGATCCGGACACGCATCCGACGCCGCCACCGCACGATCCAAACCCGAACCTGATTCGGTACCGTCGAGTTCATCGAGGGCGGCGCCGATTTCCGCACACGCGCGCGCCCGCTCGTCCTGTACGAACGCAGCCGCGCTCGTGATCCCGCACGTAACGACGCCGATCAAGCCGAGCGATATGAGAGGATATCTGCGTATCGTCACTCCACCCCCCTCGTGTTGGGAGCGCCTCCGATAAGAGATCGAGCGTCGATGCGTCAAGAGCGCGTGCGTCCTCGTGCAGCATTCGGCTCGACACTGTCTCACAATGGCGCAGAGAATCCGGAACGACGCAAAAAAGACGTGTTCGACTTTCACTGTCGGCGGCTGTTGCGCTATGTCGACGCGTCGATGAGCGTACGCATGAAGCTCTCTCCGCCCGTCCTTGCCACCATCCTCGTCGCCGCCCTCGCATTGGCGTCGTGCGGCGGAAGCTCGAGCGGAGGCGGTCACGGTCAAACGGAGACGTCGATCTCCGGTGTGAACTTCAGCGCGTTCGTCGACGGCCAGGATGCGACGCGCGGTGATCGGCCAACCGAGGCGCAGATACGCCAACGATTCCAAGTCCTCGTCGGCCATACGGACTGGATTCGGACCTTCGGCTCGACGAACGGGCTCGAGGCCCAGGCGTGCGTGGCTCGCGAGCTCGGCTTCAAGACGGCGATCGGCGCCTGGCTCGGCCGCGACGCAAGCGCAAATCAGTCGGAAATCGTGAGCCTCGTCAACGCTGCACGCGCGGGCTGCGTCGACCTCGCGATCGTCGGCAGCGAGGCGCTCTTTCGTGGCGACGTGACGCCTGACGCGCTCGTCACCTACATCGACGCCCTACGCACGCAGCTCGGGTCTCTGGGCATACCGGTCACGACGGTGGAACGGTTTCCCGAGTTGCGGGCGCACCCGGAGATCGTCGGCGCCGTCGATGTCGTCCTCGTCAACTATTATCCGTTCTGGGATGGACTTGCGATCGACGAAGCGGTCCCCGTCCTGCACGATTGGCATCTGCAACTGAAGTCGCTGGCGGGCGCCAAGGAGATCGTCGTCTCCGAGACCGGATGGCCGGACGCCGGCCAGCAAATCGGCGATGCGGTTCCGTCAGGTGCGAATGCAGACCTCTATTTCCTGACCTTCGCGTCCTGGGCTCGCGCCGAGCACGTCCGGTACTTCTACTTCGAGGCGTTCGACGAGGCCTGGAAGGTGTCGCAGGAAGGTCCGGTCGGAGCCCACTGGGGCATCTGGGACTCGCAGGGAGTTCTGAAGGCAGGAAGGGGCCCCGTCTTCGAAGGATGCACAGTCCCGGACACTTGGACGCCGAAGCTGATCGACGGCCCAGGGACACCCACGATCGAGTTCACGTCGGTATCCCCGATCGGTGACCTCAACGGCTTCGCCCGAGGACGCGTCAGCCATGTGATCTCGTCGGCGCACAAAGTCGCGGTCTTCATTCGCGTGCGCGGAAACTGGTGGACCAAGCCTACGTTCGAATCGCCGCTCACCAGCATCGCTCCAAACGGCAATTGGACCGCGGACATCGTCACCGGGGGCGTCGACGAGGAGGCGGACCGTGTCGCCGCATTTCTCGTCGCCTCGGACTATCATCCACCCCCCTGCGGCGGCTGCCCTTCGCTTCCTGCCGATCTCGATGCGAATGCGTTGGCGCGCGCGGAGTTCGAGCGAGTACCACGTTGAGGCAAACCGCCGGATCATCGTCGGCCCCGACATCCCAAAGAAGGAGTACCCCATGAACGCCCCGAAAGCGATCTTCGTCGTTACATTGCTCGCCGTTCTCAGTACCGCGCGCGAAGCACTGGCGCAGAGCGGCGTTCAGTTCACCCGCGATAGGAGAAGCACGCTGATCAGCAAGGACGTCGGCGACGAACGATGGGCGATCGCCTACAACCTCGAATCTCGCACCGCGACGGGAAACGTCTTTTACCGCAGCGGACGCGATCCGTCATTCGTGTGGTGCGAGGAGACAGGCAACGATGGTTCGACCGTCATGCTGTCGTGCTACGGCGCGGAGAAGTGTCCCGCAGGTCCGTGCACCGATAGCGACTGGAGCTTCATCAGTAACGTATCCATCGGCTATGATTTCTTATTCCCCCCCGGTACCCCGATTCCGCCGATTCGCCCGTTCGACGTCTATGCCGATACCGGGTTCATTCCATCGGGCTTCATGGGCGACTTCAGCGCGATCACTCTGGAAGTCGGCAACACCGTCAACCCACATTCAGGATCGACGTGTGCGCACTTTCGCTATTCCGGCGCGGCGACCGAAGGCAAGGGTTGGGCAGGCGTGTACTTCCAGTATCCGGCGAACAATTTCGGAGCTCAGGCTGGACGAACCGGCCTTCAAGGTCATTCTCGACTGAGCTTTTGGGTACGCGGAGAAGTCGGAGGAGAGAAGCTGCGTTTCGGCAGCGGCGGCATCAATCGCAATCCACCGCCGACGGCTCAGCTACCTTTTCAGGATTCGTATGGTCCAGTCTGCGTGAGCAACTGCCAAGGCGGAGATCCGACCGTGCTCTCGAACGCGTGGACACGCTACACGATCAACCTCGAACAACAGGATCTCACGACTGTAATTGGACCGTTCTTCTGGACGGCAACCGCGGAGGAGAATCCGCAAGGTGCGGCCTTTTGTCTAGACGACATTCTCTTGGAGTAGGTCGCGGGAAGGTAATCGGTCTGCCCCTGGGATAAGGTGGCTGCGTCCGATCATGCGTCTGCGACGCTCCAATTGCGCTACGATTCCACGTAACACGGTATGCACCGGAGGAAACACATGTCGCGTAATGTCGCATCACCACTGAGGGACTTCTTCGCGGCGGTTGTGAGACAAGTCCGAAAAGAACCATTGGGCTTGATTGCAATTATAGTGTCTGTGATCGGGCTTGCATGGCCGATGTACGTTGCGATCAACCGCCAATGCGATATCGCAACGATCTTGCGTCTCGTGGATCTTGAAGCCGATATTGCAAAAACCCGCGATATTGGCCGCATTGGTGGTCTATTCGCTCCCGATGCAACGGTAATAAAATGGGAACCTCCAGACGGAACAACTGAGGCTGCGCTGAAAGAGGAACGTTGGATCGGCCTGGATCAAATTCGCGAGCGATACAAGACGCTACCTCACTTCCCTGTTCTTACCCATACGCATGTCCGAATAAACGGCTACTGGCCGTGGGCGACGACCGCGTGGGCGACGTCGAGCACGGTGGGTTTGATGAGTTGGGACAGTCAGACCATCAGGATATCGCGCCCCGACGCGGATCGCTGGGAGTTTCGGAAAGTGCACATTGGGTGGTGGCCATTTCGCGTGTGGCGCATCGAGAATTTCGAGTATCACTACGTCTCTCGCCACTGACCATGGTCCGAAGTCTGCTACGCGGAACAAATGCAGAGTGCAGCTGTGGGCTTCGGCGTCTCACCTGACCAAACGGATGTCGGCGGCGGTCACCCAGACCGCGGAGCTATGGTTCGCGGACTCCCGATGTAAAAACGGAGGGGGTGGGATTCGAACCCACGAGCCCTTGCGGGCTGCCGGTTTTCAAGTCGGCGGACGCGTGCCAAAGCAACCTATGCAAGCCGCCAAGAGCCGAGAATCTCTGCCGGCGGCGAGCTGTCGAGTTGGCTTCTGTAGGCCGCCATCGGCTCGGGTTCGCGGACAAAAGGCGGACGATTCCTCCCGGCGGTTGGGCACCCTGCGTTCCCAAACCCGCTACTCGTCGTCCTCCGGGAACAAGTGCGGCAGTGCGCCCCTGAGCTCGGGTGAATCTTTCGGCCGAGACAGAATGTCCACATCGCTCTTCAGGACCCGCGCGAACACAGAACGGCCCTGATCGTTCTCGAAATAGAAATCGAGGACGTCCTCTGTGTCATCGCCTTTGGGTTGTAGAACCGACTCGAACCCCGACTTCTTGCTGACAGGAAGGTGACCCCGGAGTTCCTCACCCTGGTTGAGCACTGCGACATTCTCCCTACCGACGACGCGCTGCAGTGGGGGAAGCCCTTCGACCTTGTCCTTCCAGATGGGGACGCCGTCGCGTTTGGCTCTGATCACATCGTCGAAGATGACGACAAACGGCCATGGAATCGGGACCGGTCGCGCATGCTGAAGCTTGATGGCCACGTCGACAAAGACCTCGAGACAGTAGCCAACGGCGTCCTCACGCCAGTTCCCTTCGTGCCCGCGCGCGCGCGAGTCCCACTCGATATCGATCGTGCCGTCGCGAACCTGGGAGACGTTCGGGAGAAAGCCCTCGAGGTTCAAGAGATCGGATGGCCGAACGCCGTAGGCGGAGGCGGCGAGTGCGCGGTTGGTATCGGGGCCGTGGAGACCCAGAAAGAACGTCGTACCGGGCATGCCTCGGATCAGGAGGAAATGAGCGCGGCCGATCGCCTCAAGCGCTTCCCGATATCGGCCCGCGTCGAAAAACAAGCGAGCGTCGCCGTGGAGCTTCCGTACTTCGGGGTCCTCGATCAACACGGCCAAGTCGATGTCGTCGAGCTTGAGCCCATCGAGGTGTGTAGCGCACCACGCATCCACGACCTCGCGCGT
>JBGPIT010000087.1:0-14783 GCA_041485125.1 Binatia bacterium
ACACACGCTCGCGGTCCGGATCGTACTTGAGGACGACGACGCGCACCTTGTCGCCGACGTTCACGACTTCCGACGGATGGCCGATGCGGCCCCAGGACATATCGGTGATGTGCAGCAGGCCGTCGAGGCCGCCGAGATCGACGAAGGCGCCGTAGTCGGTGATGTTCTTGACGGTGCCCTCGAGGATCACGCCTTCCTCGAGGACCTTCAGGGTCTCGCCCTTCAGCGACGCCCGCTCGCGCTCCATGACGGCGCGGCGTGAGACCACGACGTTGCCGCGCGAGCGGTTGAACTTGAGGATGGAGAAGCGGCCGCGCTGGCCGACGAAGCGATCGAGGTTGCGTGCCGGCCGGAGGTCGGCGTGCGAGCCTGGCAAGAACGCCGGAACGCCGATGTCGACCTTGAGCCCGCCCTTCACCTTGCCGACGATCGTGCCCTCGACGGCGCCCTCTTCCTCGAAGGCCTTCTCGATGTCGCGCCAGACCCGGTACTGCTCCGCCTTCTGCCGCGACAGGACGATGCCGCCCTCTTCGTTGTCGGAGCTCTCGAAGTAGACGTCGATCTCGTCGCCCTCATGGACGCCGATCGAGCCATCGCGCTCGCGGAACTCGTGAATGCCGATCTGCCCCTCGGACTTGTAGCCGATGTCGACCGTGACGTAGTCACGCGCGACGAGGACGACGCGCCCAACGACGATCTCCCCAGGTTTGACCGCGCGCATGCTCTGCTCGAACATGCGGCCGAAATCGTCCGCACCGCCGAGCGCACCGACGCGCTGGTCGTGTTTGTCTTCGGTCATCAACTGCACACCCCCTGGGATCTTGAACTCCTCGTCGCCTCTGCCACGCGTCGCCTCACTTAGCGCCCCGTGCCTGGAAGATCAAGGTCTTGCGCGCGCGCGCGCACGCGCTCGAGCATGCGCGCGAGGACCTCGGTGGGCGTGAGCGCACTGGTATCGATGGTGATCGCGTCGGCGGCGGCACGTAGTGGCGAGTCCTGGCGCTCGCAGTCGCGCCGGTCGCGAGCGTCGAGCTCCGCGCGCGTCGTCTCCGGCGCCTCGGGCGTGCCCGCGGCGATGAGATCGGCCTGCCGCCGGCGCGTGCGCTCCTCACCCGAGGCGACGAGAAAGAACTTGCAATCGGCGTTCGGGAACACCACGGTGCCGATGTCGCGGCCGTCCATCACGACGCCACCGCCGGCGGCGAGCGCGCGCTGCCGCTCGACCAGCCGGCCGCGCACCTCCGGCACCGCCGCGACGCGCGACGCGAGGTCCGAGATCGCGGGCTCGCGGATCGCGTCGGTGACGTCGCGGCCGTCGAGGAGCACGCGCATCCCCCGCGGGTCGCGACGCAGCTCGAAGTCGAGACCGTCGACGAGGGCCGCGAGCGCCGCCGGCTCCGCGACGGCGACGCCGCGCGCGCGCGCCGCGAGGCCGACCAAGCGGTACATCGCACCGCTGTCGATGTGGCTGTAGCCGAGCGCATCGGCGAGCGCGCGCGCCGTGGTGCTCTTGCCGGCGCCGGCGGGACCATCGATCGCGATCACCAAGCGACGCGCGGTGGTACCGGGGTCGCGCGTCGTGGGATCTGCCTCGGCGTGACGGCCCGTCGTCGCCCCGGCCCGACCGCCCCGGCTCTTCTTCGTCATGCCCGCAACGCGTCGAGGGTCGCGTAGAAGCGCGGAAACGAGACCTCGGCGCACTCGGCATTGTCGATGACGACGTCGCCCGTCGCGGCGAGACCGGCAACCGCGGCCGCCATCGCGACGCGGTGATCGCCGTGCGAATCGACGCGGGCGCCTCTGAAGCGCGCCGGCCCGTGGATCACCAGGCCGTCCGGGAGCTCCTCGACTTGCACGCCGAGCGCCCCGAGCGTCGCCGCCATGGTCGCGATCCGGTCGCTCTCCTTCACGCGCAGCTCGCCGGCGTCGCGGATCTCGGTCGTCCCCTCGGCCGCGGCGGCGGCGATGCAGAGGATCGGGAACTCGTCGATCGCGCGCAGCAGGTCCTCCCCGGCGATCCGCGTCGCGCGCAGCGCGCGGCTCTCGACGACGAGCGTCGCGTGCGGCTCGCCGCCGGCGTCACGCTCCTCCTCGATCGCGATCTCGGCGCCCATCGCAGCGAGGACGTCGAGGACGCCGGTGCGGGTCGGGTTCACCCCGATGTTCGGCAGGCGGAGGACCGAGCCCGGCACGAGCTGCGCGGCGACGAGGAAGAACGCCGCCGACGAGAGGTCGCCCGGCAGCGTCACCTCGCTCGCCGTGAGCTCCTGCGGCCCGCGCACGCGGACGGTGCGGCCGTCGCGCGCGAGTGTCGCACCGAACTGCGCCAGCAGGCGCTCGGTGTGGTCGCGCGACCGCGCCGGCTCGCTGACGCTGGTCTCGCCCTCCGCTTGCAGCCCGGCGAGCACGAGCGCCGACTTCACCTGCGCGCTCGCGATCTCGAGCACGTGCCCGGCACCGTGGAGTCGGCGGCCCGCGACGACCAGCGGCGCACGCCCGTCACCGCCGGCGCTGGTGATCACGCCGCCCATGCGGGCGAGCGGTTCGATCACGCGCCGCATCGGCCGGCGTCGGAGCGACGCGTCGCCGTCGAGCCGGCTGGTGAACGGGCGCCCCGCGAGGACGCCGGCGAGGAGCCGCATCGTGGTACCGGAATTGCGGCAATCGATGCTGCCGGCCGGCGCCGCGAGCCCGTCCCAGCCGCGGCCCTGGATGCGCAGCTCGTCGCCGCGCTCGGCGATCACCACGCCGAGGGCGCAAACCGCCGCGCGCGTCGCTTGATTGTCCTCGCCGCCGGCGAAGCCGCGCACCACCGTCTCGCCGCGCGCGATCGCGCCGAGCAGGAGCGCGCGGTGCGCGATCGACTTGTCGCTCGGCACGCGGACCGTGCCGCGGAGCGCGCCCGCGGCGGGCGCGATCGTCACGCTGCTCACGGCTTGCGCGCGCGCGCCGTCGAGAGCCGGGTCACCGTGCCGCGCCGGGGCGCCGGGCGCGGCATCGCGGCGAGTCGTCGACGGACGCTCTGCGCGCGGGCGAGCTCGGCCTCGAGCGTATCGCGATCGCCGACCTCGATCGCGTCGCGCAGGCGCGCCAGCGCGGGCAGGAAGTCGTCGATCGCGCGCAGCACCTCGTCGCGGTTGGCGACGCAGATGTCGCGCCACATCTCCGGCGAGCTCGCCGCGACGCGTGTGCTGTCGCCGAAGCCGCCGCCGGCGTAGGAGAGCAGGCGCCGGCCGTGGTCGCGCTCGGCGTCGGCGACCGCGTTCACCAGCGCGTAGGCGATGACGTGCGGCAGGTGGCTGACGCGCGCCAGCAGGCGGTCGTGCAGCCGCGCCGGCATCTCCTCGACGCGCATCCCCGCCGCCTCCCAGAGCGTGCGGACGTGGCGGCGCGTCGACGCGGCGGTGCGCGCGGTCGGCGTCAGGATGCAGCGCGCACCGGCGAGCAGGTCGGCGCGCGCCGCGGCCGCGCCGGAGCTCTCGGTCCCCGCGATCGGATGGCTGCCGCAGAAGCGCGCCGCCTGCCTGCCGAGCGCGCGCTCGACCGCCGCGACCACCGGCGCCTTGACGCTCCCGGCGTCGGTGATCACCGCGCGTGGCGGCAGCGCGTGCGCCATCAGCGCGACCAGGGGCGCGATCGCTTGCACCGGCGTCGCGACGACCAGCATGTCGGCGTCGCGCGCCGCCTCGACGGGGTCGGTCGCGATGCGATCGATCAGGCCGCGCTGCTTCGCGATGCGCAGGTTCTCGCGCGTACGCCCGATGCCGATGACCTCGCCGACGGCACCGTGGCTCTTCAGCGCCGCCGCGAGCGAGCCGCCGATCAAGCCGACGCCGGCGATCACCAGGCGGTCGGCGATCCGCCTCACTTGCTCGCGTCCAAGACCGCCGTGAGCGACTCGACGAAGCGCGCGTTCTCGGCGGGCGTGCCGACGGTGACGCGCAGGTGATGCGGCAGGTTGTAGACGTCCATCGGCCGGACGATCACGCCGCGGCGCAGGAGCGCGTCGTACACGCGCGCCGCGTCGCCGACGTCGATCAGGACGAAGTTCGCCCAACTCGGCACGCACGGCCGGCCGAGCCGCCGGCACGCGTCGCGCAGGTAGGCGAGCCCCTCGCGGTTGTTGGTGCGCGTGCGCGCGACGTGCTCGGTATCCTCGAGCGCGGCGAGGGCCGCGACCTGTGCCAGCGAGTTCACGTTGAAGGGCTGCCGGATCCTGTTCAGCACCGCGACGACCTCGAGCGGCCCGACGCCATAGCCGATGCGCAGGCCCGCGAGGCCGTAGATCTTCGAGAAGGTGCGCAGGGTGAGGAGCAGGCGACCGCGGCGCTGGTAGGCGAGCGAGTCCGGATACGCCGGGTCCTCGACGTAGTCCGCGTACGCATCGTCGGCGATGATCAGCACCCGCTGCGGCACTTCCTCGAGGAAGTCCTCCCACTCGTCGCGCCTGTAGATCGTCCCGGTCGGGTTGTTGGGGTTGGCGAGGAAGATTAGGCGCGTCGCCGGCGTGATCGCACGCGCGATCGCCTCGAGGTCGTGGGTGTAGTTGCGCAGCGGCACCGGACGCGGCGTCGCGCCGGTCGCCTGCACGACCATCTCGTAGATGACGAAGGCCTGCTCGGCCATCACCGCGTCGACGCCGGGCCGCAGGAAGGCGCGCGCGGCGAGCTCGATGATGTCGTTCGAGCCGTTGCCGAGGATGATCGCGTCGGCCGACACGCCGATCCGCTCGGCGAGGGCACGGCGCAGGTAGAAGCCGCTGCCGTCGGGGTAGCGATGGAGGGACCCGATCGCGTCGCCGAGCGCGGCGAGCGCGCGCGGGGACGGCCCGAAGGGATTCTCGTTCGACGCGAGCTTGATCGAGCCGCTGATGCCGTACTCGCGCTCGAGCTCCTCGAGCGGCATGCCCGGCGGATACGCGGCGAGCCGCAGGATCCACTCCGGGACGAGGTCCTGCACGTCGGTCGCTTCGTCCCGCGGTGCCCGCACGCTCATCGCATGATCCCCGTCTTCCGAGTCTGCCTCATCGGCCGCTCGGATACGATCCCAGGATCCGCATCTCGGTGGTGAGCGGCGCCATGCGCGCGAGCGCGCGCTTCACGCGCGCGTCCGAGCGGTGGCCTTGCAGATCGAGGAAGAACACGTACTCCCACGGCCGGCCGCGCAGCGGGCGCGACTCGATCTTGCTCAAGCTGACGCGCTCGCGCGCCAGCGGCTGCAGGAGCTTCGATAGAATGCCCGGCTCGTCCTTCACCGTGCAGAGGACGGAGGTCTTGTCGTCGCCCGCCGGCATGCGCGCGTCGGCCGAGCCGAGCACGAGGAAGCGCGTCACGTTCGCGCGCTCGTCCTGGATGTTCGGGGCGAGAACGCGCAGGCCATAGCGCTCGCCGGCGAGCTCGCTCGCGATCGCCGCCGCCGCGTCGTCGTCACGCGCCAGCTCCGCCGCCCGCGCCGTGCTCGCGACCTCCTCGAGCGCCGCGCCCGGCAGGTGCGTCGCCAGCCAGCGCCGGCACTGGGCGAGGCCTTGCGGGTGCGACAAGACGCGTCGCACGTTGCCGATGCCGGCGCCCGCGCCGAGCAGACACTGCCGCACGTCGAGCAGGATCTCCGCCGCGATCTGCAAGGGCGACTCGATCAGGCGGTCGAGCGTCGAGGTCACCGTCCCCTCGGTCGAGTTCTCGACCGGCACGACACCGAAGTCGGCGCGCTTACCCTCGACGTCGGCGAACACCTGCGCCACCGACTCCGCCGGCACGAGATCCGCGCCGGCGCCGAACTGCTCGCGCGCGGCAGCGTGCGTGAACGTGCCCTCCGGTCCGAGAAACGCGATCGTGAGGCGCGCCTCGAGCGCGCGCGACCCCGAGATGATCTCGCGAAACACCGCGCGCACGACGTCGTCGGGCAAGGGACCGTCGTTCAACGACCGCAGCCGATCGAAGATGCGCTTCTCGCGCCCCGGCACCCAGAACCCGTTCGCGCTCGGCTCCCCGCCCGCGTGCGCCGCCTTCCGCCGCCCGATCCGCTGCGCGATCCGCGCGCGCTGATTCAGCAACTCGAGGATCTTCTCATCCAACCGATCAATCTTCGCTCGCTCCTGCGCGACCGCCCTGTCGGCACTCCCGCGTCCGCGCGCGCTCTCGTTCGACACGAGTCGACTGCTAGTCCACGGTGCTCACCTTTGCAACGCGACGAATCTCTCGAAGAGTACGCCGACCGTGGCGGCGGCGCGTGGGGGGCGTGTGGCGGCTCTCCCGGGCCCGCAAGCGAGCCCCCGCACGCCCACCCCCGCCGCCGACGTCACGGCTCTTCGTCTTCGAACGAAAGCAAGGACCCGCGCCCGTTCACCGACCGTCGCGGCCGACGCGGCGGAATTTTTCGTAGCGGCGGGCGAGGAGCGTCGGAACGGAGTGGGTCTTGATCTCGGTCAGGTGGCGGCCGACCGACTTGGCGAGCGCCTCGGCCGCGCGGCGCGGGTTGCGATGGGCGCCGCCGAGCGGCTCGGGGATGATCTCGTCGACGAAGCCGATCTTCGCCACCTCGTCGGAGGTGAGGTGCAACGCCTCGGCCGCGCGCGCGACGTTCTCGGGCGTGTTGTCGCGGTAGAGAATCGACGAGCAGCCCTCCGGGCTGATCACCGAGAAGCAGGAATACTCTTGCATGAGGACGCGGTCGCCGACGCCGAGGGCGAGCGCGCCGCCGCTACCGCCCTCGCCGATCACGACGCTCACGATCGGCACGCGCAAGAGCGTCATGCTGCGGAGGTTGCGCGCGATCGCCTCGGCTTGGCCGCGCTCCTCGGCACCGACGCCGGGATACGCGCCTTGGGTGTCGACGAAGGTGAGGATCGGAATCCGCAGCCGCTCGGCGAGGCGGAAGAGCCGGAGCGTCTTCCGGTAGCCTTCGGGGCTCGCCATGCCGATGTTGCGGTGCTGGCGCTCCTGCGCGGAGTGGCCGCGCTGGTGGCCGACGACGACGAGCGGCTCGCCGCGATAGGTCGCAAGGCCGCCGACGATCGCGGGATCGTCACCGAAGTGGCGATCGCCGTGGAGCTCGAAGAAGTCGCTGCAGAGGCGCTCGACGTAGTCGCAGGTCTGCGGCCGGTCGACGTGGCGCGCGAGCTGGACGCGCTGGAAGGCGGAGAGGCCGGAGTAGACCGTGCGCTCCACCCGGCGTCGCTCGGCCTCGAGCCGCTTCAGCTCCCGGGTCTCCTCGAGGCCGCGTGCGTCGATCGCGCGCAGCTCCTCGATCCGGTCGTCTAGAGGCGCGAGGGGGAGCTCGAAGTCGAGATAGGTGCCGGCCACGGCTGCTCGAGCCACGCGCTGGCGTGGGCAATGATGGCGTCGCGCTCGCGCTCGGGATGGAGCCAGCGTGTCGCCGGGTCGGCGCGGAACCAGGTGAGCTGGCGCTTGGCGAGACGGCGCGTCGCGCCGGTGAAGGCCGCGAACGCGCTGGCGAGGTCGATCTCGCCGCGGAGATGCGCGCCGATCTCGCGGTAGCCGACGCTCCGGAGCGGCGCCAGCTCGGGACCGTAGCCGCGCGCGCCGAGCGCGGCGATCTCGTCGCAGAGGCCGCCGGCGAGCATGGCACGGCAGCGCGCCTCGATGCGCGCGGCGAGCTCGTCGCGCGGGCGGTCACAGCCGAGGACGAGGGCGTCGAAGCCGCCGTCGCGGAAGCGATGATCGTCTTGCCAGGCGCTGATCGGCCGGCCGGTGAGCTCGAGCACCTCGAGGGCGCGGACGATCCGGAAGACGTCGCGCGGATGAAGCCGCGCCGCCGTCAGCGGATCGCGCGCCGCGAGCCGGCGGTGCAGCGTACCGTCGCCGCCCTGCACCTCGAGGGCGTGCAGCTCGGCGCGCAGCGCCGGCGACGCCGCGGGTCCGCGGAAGAGGCCGCGCAGGAGGGCGCGCAGGTAGAGGCCGGTGCCGCCGCAGATCACGACGGCGCGGCCGCGCGCGTGGATGTCACCGACCGCCGCCAGCGCGAGCGTCCGGTAGCGGGCGGCATCGAAGGCCGCGTCGGGATCGACGACGTCGATCACGTGGTGACGGACGCGCGCCCGCTCGGCGGCGGTCGGCTTCGCGGTACCGACGTCGAGATGGCGATAGACCTGGCGCGAGTCGGCACTGACGATCTCGCCGCCGACCGCCTCGGCGACCGCGATCGCGAGCTCGGTCTTGCCGACCGCGGTCGGGCCGACGATCGCGACGACGCGGAGCGCGCGGCTCGCCGTCATCGCCCGAACATCCGTTCGACCTGGCCGCGCGTGAACTCGACCGAGACCGGCCGGCCGTGCGGGCAGTTGCTCGCGTACGCGAGCGTGTCGAGCGCGGCGAGCAGCGCCTCGACCTCTGTGGGCGCGAGGCTCCGGCCGACGCGCACGACGCTGTGGCACGCGACCCGACCGAGGATCTCCTCGATCGCCTCGTCGGCGGAGTGCTGCGAGCCGACCTCCTCGAGGCCGTCCGCCAAATCCTCGAGCAGGAGCTGGGGATCGTCGGCGCCGAGCAGCGCCGGTAGCGCACGTACCAGGAAGCGTTGCTCGCCGAACGGCTCGACGTCGAAGCCGAGCGCGGCGAGTCGATCGCCGGCCGCCGCGACCGCCGCGGCCTGCCCGGGCCCGAGCGCGATGACCGCCGGCAGCAAGAGCGGCTGGCGCTCGATCGCGCCGCCACGGTACTCGGCGCGCAGGCGCTCGAACGCGACGCGCTCGTGCGCGGCATGCTGATCGATCAACACCAGACGATCGGGTCCTTCACAGACGATATAGCCGCGGAACACCTGACCGACAAAACGCAGGCTCGCGAAGCCGCCGCTGTCGGCGCGCGCGTCGGTGTCCGAGCCGCGCGCCACCGCTCCCTCGCCGCCGACCGTGTCGGTCGGCGCGGCCGCGGGCGCGCCATCGACGGCGATCGGCTCGGGCGCCGCGGCCTGGTTCGGGTCGCGACCATGACGTTGCCCCGACCCTCCAAACGCGAAGCTCGTCTCGTGCGCGTGCGTGGCGGCGTAGCATTGCAGCGCCTCGGCAACGCCGTTCACGGCGGGACGCGCCTCACGCCCTCCACCGGCGGCGAGCGCGCTTCGCACCGCCGACATGACGGTATCGTGCACCACGTGCGCGAGCCGGAAGCGCACCTCGTGCTTGGCCGGGTGCACGTTCACGTCGACGTCGGCGGCCGGCACGTCGAGTTGGACGATGGCGCCCGGCCAGCGACCGCGCGGGACGAGGCTCGCGTACCCTTCGACGATGGCGTGGCTGAGACTACGGTCGCGCACCGCACGTCCGTTCACGAACGTGTAGAGGTAACGCGCGCTCGCGAACGAGAGCTGCGGTGAGAAGAGGAAGCCGCGCACGGTGAGACCGAGACGCGTCTCCTCGAAGGTGCGGCCGCCTTGCACACGGTCGCGCCCGAAGATCGCGCCGACGCGATCGCCGAGGGTGCGGACCGGCGGGTAGACGGCGACTTCCCTGCCCTGGTGCGACAGACGGAAATGGACCGCGGGATACGCGAGGCTCAGGCGCACGACGAGCTGGACCACTTGCCCGAGCTCCGTCGCGACCGTCTTCAAGAACTTCCGCCGTGCCGGCACCGGCCCGAAGAGGTCGCGGACGGCGACGGTCGTGCCTTCGGGCGCACCGGCCTCGCGCACGTCGGCGATCTCGCCGCCCTCGAGCCGGACCCGCGTCGCGCTCGACGCCCCCGGCGCGCGCGTGGTCAGCTCGACCGTCGCGACGGCGGCGATGCTCGGCAGCGCCTCGCCGCGAAAGCCGAGCGTCACGATCCGCTCGAGGTCGGCCTCCTCCGTGATCTTGCTGGTGGCGTGCCGCGTGAACGCGAGCGTCGCGTCCTCCGGCGCCATGCCGTGGCCGTCGTCGGTGACCCGGACGAGCCGCATGCCGCCGTCCTCGAGGTCGATGGTGACGCGGCTCGCGCCGGCGTCGAGCGCGTTCTCGACGAGCTCCTTCACGACCGACGCGGGACGCTCGATGACCTCGCCCGCGGCGATCTTCATCGCGAGCGACTCCGGCAGCACCCGCACCCGCTGCGCCGCCGCGGCACCGCCGATCGTGCTCACCGTCGCGTGCTCCGCATCACTAGAGGACGTAGCGCGTCTCTTTCTTCGCCGTCCAGCGCTGCACGTCGGCGCGCTTCGCCTCGTAGCCGGGACGGCCGGCGAGCCCGTAGGTGAGCTGCTTGCTCTCCTCGACGCCGGGCTGGTCGAAGGCGTTCACGTTGAGGAGCCCGGCGGTGACGACGGTCTCGAGCTCGAAGAGATAGACGAGCTGCCCGACGACGAAGGCGTTCAGGCGCGGGCACACGATCGTCGACGTCATCCGGCCCGCCTTCGCGAGCGCCAGCTCGGTCCCTTGCTGCTCCATGTTCATCAGCGTGCCGAGCGTCGTGCCGCCGAGGTAGCTGACGCTCCCGAGATCCTCGTAGCTCTTCGGCACCGGCACGTCGTCGTCGTGCTCCTCGACGCGGATGAAGACCACGGCCTTGTCGGCCGGACCCTCGACGAGGAGCTGGAGCAGCGAGTGTTGATCGGTCGGACCGACGGCGCGGATGGGGGTCTGCCCGGTGTGCGCCGGCCGGCCGTCGAGATCGACGGCCTTGCCGAGACTCTCGGCCCAGAGCTCGCAAAACCAGTCCGCGAACGCGGCGAGCGGCTGCGAGTACGGCATCAGGACGAGCTCGCGACGTCCCTTGCGCTCGCGCGCGAGGTAGAGCGTCGCGGCGTGCATCAGGGCGGGGTTGCGCCGCGGGTCGTCCTCGCCCCAGCGCTCGTCGACCTCGGCGGCGCCCGCCAAGAGCTCGGCGACGTCGATGCCGGCACACGCCGCCGGGAAGAGCCCGACCGGCGTCAGCACGGAGAAGCGGCCGCTCACGTTCGGCGGCACCGGCAGGTCGCGAAAGCCCTCGTCGTTCACGATCTGGCGCAGCGTGCCGGCGGCGGCGTCGGTCGTGACGACGATGTGCTGGGCGTAGTCGACCGCACCGAGCTCTTTCATCAGACGGTCGCGGACGATCAGGAACTGGCTCATGGTCTCGGCGGTATCGCCGGACTTGCTGATCACGTTGAAGACCGTCCGTCGCAAGTCGAGTCGCCCGAGCAGGTCCCCGAAGGCACTCGGATCGATCGTGTCGGCGACGTGGAGACGGAGGTCGTCGTTGGTGACCGGCGCGGTCGCGTGACCGGGCGGCTTCAACGCCGAGTAGAGGGCGCGCGTGCCGAGGGCGGAGCCACCGATGGCGAGGACGACGAGATCGTCGAAGCGACCACGCACCTCGCTCGCGAGTGCGAGGGTCCGCTTGAGGGCGGTCTTCTCGTACGGCAGCTCGGCGAAAGGTAGCGAGCCGGCACGCCGCTGCTTGTCGACCGCGGCGTGGATCTCGCCCAAGCGCGGCGAGAGCGCTTCGAGATCGGCGTCGGTGAGCCCTTCCTCACCGATCATGTGCGCCATCATCCCGTTCACGTCGATGCGGAGGCGCTGCTCTTCCCGCCACCGTTTTCGCTTGAACGCCCGGGCCATGGAGGGCGCCGCTGTAACACGGCGCGGCACCCGGGGACAAATTACGTCAATATCGCGGACACGCGCACCGCGACGTCGCGATGCGTTCCGAACTGGCGCAGATTCACGTCGACGGCGGGGACGATGAGAGGGGGAGGGGCGGTGGGAGGGCGCGGGGTTGGGTCAGGACCCCGGGAGAGCACCCTCCCACCGTTGTACAGCACGCGTGACGCGGGGGGGTCACGAGCGATCGGTGTGAGTGCGGGACTCAGATGCGTCACGAGTGGAGTCGAATGACGCCCGATCGGTTGTTCCGCGTTACGCGCGTCCCCAAAAGCAGCGAAAAGTATGCCACGGAGATACGCGACAGTTCTTTTCTTTCCTCTTCTCCCCCATCGCACTCGTGCGCGATGCACCAGAGGAGAAGCACCCGCGCACGACACGCATGGAGCCCGCTATGTGTCCGCTATGGCGACGCTGATCGTCCGCTGCTAGTACCTGCCGCTGTGCGTTATCAAGACAAGGTCGTCGACCGCGATACGATCGCGTACATTGCCGCCGATGCGCGACGTGACGGCAAGCGCGTGGTCTTCACGAACGGCTGCTTCGACCTCCTCCACGTCGGTCACGTCCGCTATCTCGCCGAGGCGCGCGCGGCGGGCGACCTCCTGATCGTCGGCATCAATACCGACGATTCCGTGCGTCGCTTGAAGGGGCCGGCGCGACCCCTCGTCAGCGAGGCGGAGCGCGGCGAGGTCCTCGCCGCGCTCTCGGCCGTCGATTATGTGACGCCCTTCGGCGAGGACACGCCCGAGGAGCTCATCCGGCGCGTGCAGCCGGACGTCGTCGCGAAGGGCGGCGACTGGACGACCGAGACGGTCGTCGGCCGCGACATCGTCGAGGCGCGCGGCGGCCGCGTGCTCATCATCCCGACGGTCGAGGGCTTCTCGACGACGACGCTGGCGGAGCGCATTCGACGTAGCAGCTGACGGCGCGCGTGCGGGTGTCGCGTTGCCCGCTTGGCACACGCGTGATACGAAAATGCGCTTCGAAAGGGGTCACAATGGCACGCGCCTGTGAGATCTGCGGCAAGGGTCCGACGACCGGAAACAAGGTGAGCCACGCGAACAACCGGACGCGGAGGCGGTGGAAGCCGAACCTCCAGCGCGTCCACGCCCGCGTCGGCAAGACCGCCTGTCACATCCTCGCCTGCACCCGCTGCATCCGCAGCGGCAAAATCGTCAAAGCCGCCTAACCGCACCTGACTCGAGCCTCCGCCGTGTGCGGAGGCCATCCGCCCCCTCCCACCGATCACCCATGTCGACGACGCGCGCACCCGAGGCCGCGCCCTGCGGCTCGTGGCGATCGCCGATCACGGCCGCGCTGATCGCCGCCGGGACGACGAAGCTCGCCGATCTCGTCGTCGACGGCGACCAGGTTTACTGGGTCGAGGTGCGGCCGGCCGAAAACGGTCGCTCCGTGATCGTGCGTGGCGGGCGCGACGGCCGCGTCGCCGACGTCCTGCCGCCGCCTTACAGCGCGCGCAGTCGCGTCCACGAGTACGGCGGCGGCGCGTTCACGGTCGCCGACGGCGTCGCCTACTTCTCGAGCGACCCCGACCAGCGCCTCCATCGCCTGCGCCTCGACCGTGGCGTCACGTCGCCGCCCGAGCCGATCACGCCCGAAGGCGCGTACCGCTACGCCGACATCGCCGTCGATCGGACGCGCGATCGTCTGGTGTGCGTGCGTGAGGATCACACGGCGACCGGTCGTGAGCCGGTCAATACGCTCGTCAGCGTCCGGCTCGACGCGCCCGGCGCGCCGCGGGTTCTCGTCGAGGGAGCGGACTTCTTCGCGTCGCCTCGGCTCTCGCCCGATGGCTCGGCGCTCGCCTGGGTGAGCTGGCGTCATCCGAACATGCCGTGGCACTGCACCGAGCTCTGGAGCACGCGGGTCGTCGCGGACGGCTCGCTCGGCAAAGCGGAGCGCATCGCCGGCGGGAGCGACGAGTCGATCGTGCAACCGGAGTGGTCGCCGGACGGCGTGCTGCACTTCGTCTCCGATCGGAGCGGCTGGTGGAATCTCTACGCGTGGCGCGACGGCGCGGCGCACGCGCTCTGCCCGATCGAAGCGGAGCTCGCGTACCCGCCGTGGATTTTCGGGGTCTCGACCTACGCCTTCGTCTCGCCGGGCGAGATCGTGTGCGCGTACGCCAGTCGCGGCCGCTGGATGCTCGGCCGTCTCGATGCGACGTCGGGCACGCTCCGGCAGATCGACCTCCCCTACACCGAGATCAAGTCGGTCCGCGTCCTCGCATCGGCGCCGGTGGGCGCTGCGGCGGTCATGATCGCGGCCGCACCCGACCGTCCGCCGGCGATCGTCCGCTGCGACCTGGACACCGAGACCACCACGATCGTCCGAGCGTCGGGTGCGGGCGACGTCGATCCCGCCCACTGGTCGATGCCGCAGCCGATCTCGTGCGAGTCGAGCGGCGGCGCGACGGCGTTCGCGTTCTACTATCCGCCGCACAATCCGGCGTTCCGGGTGCAGGACGGGGAGCGGCCGCCGCTCATCGTGATGAGCCACGGCGGACCGAACGCGGCGGCCTCGACCGGTCTCAACCTCCGCATCCAATACTGGACGAGCCGCGGCTTCGCCGTCGTCGACGTCGACTACCGCGGCAGCACCGGCTACGGCACCGCCTATCGCCGGCAGCTCGACGGCCAGTGGGGCGTCGCCGACGTCGAGGATTGCATCGCGGCGGCACGCTTCCTCGCGGCGACCGGACGCGCCGACCCACGGCGGCTGGCGATCACCGGCTCGAGCGCGGGTGGCTACACCACGCTTTGCGCCCTCACCTTTCACGACGTCTTTCACGCCGGCGCGAGCTACTACGGGATCAGCGACCTCGAGGCGCTCGCCGCCGACACCCACAAGTTCGAGGCGCACTACCACGAGCGTCTGATCGGCCCCTACCCCGCCCGGCGCGATCTCTACCGCGCCCGCTCGCCGATCCACTTCGCCGAGCGCCTCGCCTGCCCGGTGATCTTCTTTCAAGGCAGCGACGACAAGGTCGTGCTGCCGAACCAGGCCGAGCGCATGGTCGACGCGCTCCACGCCCGCGGCGTCGCCGTCGATCTCGTCGTCTTCGACGGTGAGGGACACGGCTTTCGCCGCGCCGACACCATCGCGACGGCGCTCGAGGCGGAGCTCGCCTTCTACACGAGGGTGCTCGGACTGACGGCCGCGGACGCGCGCCCGGGCGACTAACGCG
>JBGPIT010000088.1:0-14406 GCA_041485125.1 Binatia bacterium
ACTGATAACGCATACGAGAACTTCGAAAATCACTCCATATACCACTACTTCACGAACGGAGAGCTAACCTTCCTCGAAGGCACCGTCCTTCGGGAGGGCGTCGAGGATGTCTGGGAGCGTCTCGAACGTGCCCTCCCGTCACGGCAGCGCCTGCGGCTCGCCAATCTCGCGCACAAGTTCTACGCCGTGCCGTTCGCGCCGAAGGACTACCGCGCGCTCGACGATCTTCTCGACCGCCTGGTGCGCGCGTT
Source organism: Binatia bacterium (assembly GCA_041485125.1). Taxonomy (GTDB): domain Bacteria; phylum Desulfobacterota; class Binatia; order UTPRO1; family UTPRO1; genus JBGPIT01. The sequence continues at coordinate 252 of JBGPIT010000088.1, forward strand.
GATCGATCAGCATCGGATGCGCATCGACTACGCGGGCGTGTCGGGCGAAGGAAAAGTCCACGACTTCGACCCGTATACGCTCGTCGCCTACCGCGGTGGTCTCTACATCATCGGGTACAGTCATCTGTATCGCCGGATCATCTGGCTCGCCGTGGAACGCATCCGGACGGCCGAGAAACTGGCAGCGCGGTTCGACTACCCGAAGCGCTACACGCCCGCGAAGTACACGGAGGGGATGTTCGGGATCATCGAAGGGCCGGAAACGCGCGTGGAGCTCCTACTCCTCAATCTCGAGACGGCGGCGTTTCTGTCCTCGCGGCGCATCCATCCAACGCAGCAGTTTCCCAACGCAGCAGTTTCGCCGCCAGCGCGACGGCACGACACGCCTCACCATGAAGGTCCGCGGCACGACGGAGCTCGCCAGCTGGATCCTGAGCCTCACGCCGTGGGTAAAGGTGGTTCGCCCGGCCAGCTTGCGCGACGAGATTGCCGCGCGTCTTCAGGGCGGATCGACGCTCTACCAGCGAGTCGCGCGATGATGGCACCCTGCGCGCGCGTGTTGGCTGCGGCCGTCCTCGCCGTCGTCGTCCTTGTGGCTGATCCCGTCCTTGGAGGCCGCCCGGTATCGTGTCGACCGAACATCTTCGGAGGGGAAGACTGCACCGGACCAGATGGGCGCTCCTCGTCGCGCCCAAACATCTTCGGCGCGAGGGACTACGTTCTGCCGAACGGCACGCGGCTGTGGTCGCGCCCGAACATCTTCGGCGGAGAGGACTTCATCCGGCCGGACGGGACGCGCGTGACGTGTCGCCCGAACGTCTTCGGAGGACGCGATTGTGAGTAAGACAGCGATCTGCGCGGCAGCGGCGGCGTACTTGTTGATCGGGATCCCCGCGACGGCCGCGCGGCCAACCGGATCGGCACTTTGGGGCATCATCGCCAACGAGACGCTCGACTGCGACAGCTGCGCACGCACGGTGAAGCTCGTCCGTGGCCGTACCGAGTTCCGTGACGACGGTGGCCTCTCCACGGTGGAGCTCGATCGGCGGACGATCGCCACGGGAGACCTGAACGGTGACGGTGAGAGTGACGCGGCCGTCATTCTCCAACACTCGGGACCTGGGAGCGGGACTTTCTACAACCTCACCGTGATGACCAGGCATGGCCGCGACCTCCACTCCACGGCATCAGTGCTGCTGGGCGACCGCGTTCGTGTGCGGTCCTTGCGTATCGTCAAGGGCGAAGTCGTCGTCGAATTGACGGATCAAGGTCCGACGGACCCGATGTGCTGTCCCACGCGCGAGATGACGAACCGGTATCAGCTGGCTGGCAAGCGATTGGAAAAGAAGTAAAGCCCACCCGTCGCGCGCGCTCGCGTTCCGCCCTCTCGCCGCGCAGGTGACAAGCACGACGCGCTCGCTATAGTCGAGCTGTCCCATGCTCGACTCCGTTCGCCGTCAGATCGATCGCACTACCTATCGCGCGCAGCAGTGGTCGATCCTGATTCCGCTGGTCGTGATCCGGCGCGCCGTCGCCGCGCTCGGCCTCGCGCCGAACGGCGGCCCGCCCGATCCGAAGTCGGCCGCCGCGGTGCAGGCGCGCTACGCGGATCTCCTCGAGCGCGACCTCGCCAACGTCGAGGCGGGTCTCTATCCGCGCTCGCTGTTGTTCCAGATTCCCGTAGGGCAGTACGCGTGGGCGTTTCCGCGACTGCTCGCCGACGTCCCCTCGGTCCTGGCGCGCATGGCGCGCCAGGCGTACCGCGATCTTCCCGCCGACGTCGATCTCGCCCGCTACCCGAGCTACTTCCTGCGGAACTTTCACTGGCAGACCGACGGCTACTTGAGCCGGCGCTCGGCGGAGCTCTACGACGTCGCGGTCGAGCTGCTCTTCGGCGGCACCGCCGACGTCATGCGCCGCCAGGTGATCCCGCCGATCTCGCGCTTCCTCGCCGCCAACGACGAGCGCGCACCTCGGCTCCTCGACATCGCCTGCGGCACCGGACGAACATTGAGCCAGATCGCCGTGACGCATCCCGACCTGCGTCTCTACGGTCTCGATTTGAGCCCGTACTACTTGCAGGTCGCGCGCACCGTCCTCACCGGCGTGTCCGACGTCTCGCTCGTCGCCGAGAACGCCGAGCGCATGCCGTTTCGTGACGAGCACTTCTCGATCCTGACCAGCGTCTATCTCTTCCACGAGCTGCCGCGGCCGGCGCGACGCCGGGTGCTCGCCGAGGCGTACCGTATTCTCCGACCGGGCGGCCTCTTCGTGATCGAGGACTCGGCCCAGCTCGCCGAGAGCGGTGAGCTCGCGTTCTTCCTCGGCCGCTTCGCCGCCGAGTTCCACGAGCCCTTCTACAAGGACTACATCGAGGACGATCTCGCCGTGGCGCTCACCGACGTCGGGTTCGACGTCGAGTCGGTCGAGCCGCATTTCGTCTCGAAGGTTTTCGTCGCGCGCAAGCCCGACCACGCCTGAGCCGCGTCGATTCCGGCGTTCCGGCGCTCCGCGCCTTTACTCCGCCATTGCGAGGCTGCTAACGCCTCGGCGCATGCGGAACAACGTCGGCCTGATGCTCACCAAGCGCGCGTCGCTGAGCCCACGAATGGAGGCGATCGTCGAGGTCGAGGCGGGGCGTCGCTTCACCTTCGCGGCGTTGAACGAGCGTGCCAACCGCACCGCGAACGCGCTCACGGCGCTCGGCGTGCGCAAGGGCGATCGCGTTGGGCTCCTGCTCATGAACTCGGTCGAGTTCGCCGAGGGCTTCTTCGCGCTCGCGAAGCTCGGCGCGATCGTCGTGCCGCTCAACTGTCGCCTGGTCGCGGACGAGCTGGCATTCATCCTCGCCGACAGCGGCGCGACGGTGCTGATCTACGGCGGTGATTTCCGCGGCACGGTCGCAGCGCTCGCGGAGCAGGCGCGCGGCGGCGGCGCCGCGTCGAAGATCGCCGTGCGCGAGTGGCTGCACGTCGGTGCTGCCGACACACGCGACGCGTTCGCCCGCAGCTACGACGAGCTGCGCGACGCCGCGCCCGCGACCGAGCCCGAGATCGGCGCCGCCGACGAGGACGAGCTCTACATCATGTACACCTCGGGCACGACGGGACTTCCGAAGGGCGCCGTGCACACCCACAACTCGGTCCTGTGGGCGTGCTTCACGATCGGCATGACGGCCGACGTGCGCTACGGCGACCGCTACGTGGTCGTGCTGCCGCTCTTCCACGTCGGCGCGCTCACGCCGCTCACCGGCAACGTCCACCGCGGCGTGACGACTATTCTACTACGAGCCTTCGATCCGGCGCGCATGTTCCAGACCATCCAGGACGAGCGCGCGACGATCCTGCTCGCCGTCCCGGCGATGCTGAACTTCATGCTGCAGCTGCCGGACCGCGCGCGCTACGACTGCTCGAGCTTGCGCTGGGTGATGAGCGGCGCCGCGCCCGTGCCGGTCACCTTGATCGAGTCGTACGCCAAGCTCGGGATCGAGGTGCACCAGATCTACGGCCTCACCGAGAGCTGCGGGCCGGCGTGTGTGGTGAGCCCCGACGACGCGATCACGCGCGCGGGCTCGACCGGCAAGGCCTTCTTCCACACCGACGTGCGGGTGATCGATCAGCAGGGCGCCGACGTCGCGCCGGGCGCGCTCGGCGAGGTGATCGTGCGCGGCGCGCACATCATGAAAGGCTACTGGAACCGCCCGGAGGCGACCGCCGAGGCGATCCGCGACGGCTGGCTCTACACCGGCGACCTCGCCATGGTCGACGAGGACGGCTTCGTCTACATCGCCGACCGCAAGAAGGACATGATCATCTCGGGCGGCGAGAACGTCTACCCGGCCGAGATCGAGAACGTGATCCTGTCGCACCCGCAGGTGCGCGAGGTCGCGGTGATCGGCCAGGCGAGCGCCAAGTGGGGCGAGTCGCCGCTCGCGATCGTCGTCAAGAAGGACGCGAGTCTCAGCGAGCGCGACGTGCTCGACCACTGCAACGGCAAGCTCGCCCGCTACAAGCTGCCGAAGAGCATCCGCTTCGTCGAGGAGATTCCGCGCAACCCGGCCGGGAAGATCTTGAAGCGCGTCTTGCGCGAGCGCTTTCCCGAACCGGCGCAGGACTGAGAGAGATTGCCATGGCGAGCACCGACTACCGTCTCGAGAGCGCCAGCCCCGCGGACGTCGGCATCGATCGGGCGCGCCTGGAGCGCGCCGACGCCGCGATCAAGCGTGACCTCGACGCCGAGCGCTACGACGGCGCGGCGCTGCTGGTCGCGCGCCACGGCAAGATCGTCCTGCACGAGGCCTACGGCTTCGCCGATCGCGGCGCGGGCCGCCGCGCGCGCACCGACGACGTCTTCTGCATCTTCTCGGTGACCAAGACGCTGACGTCGGGCGTGGTGCTGCAGTACGTCGATCGCGGCGAGCTCGCCCTCACCACGCAAGTCGCCGAGGTGATCCCGGAGTTCGGCATCAAGGGCAAGCAGCGCATCACGGTCGGGCAGCTGCTGACTCACACCGGCGGAATGTCGGCGGGGATGCCGCCGATGCCCGTCGAGCTCGTCGGCAACCTCGAGGCGATGGTGGCCGCGATCTGCCAGCAGCCGCTCGAAGGTATGCCCGGGCAGGTCGTGAACTACAGCGCCGTCACCGCGCACGCGATCCTCGCCGAGGTCGTGCGCCGGCTCGACGGCGGCAAGCGCCGCTTCCGCGACATTCTCGCGCAGGAGCTGCTCGAGCCGCTCGGCATGCACGACACCTCGCTCGGCGTGCGCGCCGATCTCGCCGCGCGCCGCGTGCCGGTGATCGTGCGCGACCGGAGCCCGGGCCTCTTCGACGCCGATCTGCTCGAGGCCTTCAACGTCCTCGTCACCGACGACACCGAGATTCCCGCCGGCGGCGGCTACTCGACCGTCGCCGATCTCTTCCGCTGGGCCGAGGCGCTCCGCGGCGGCGGCAAGCTCGGGTCGACGCGCGTCCTCTCGCCCGCGATCATCGCGCTCGCGACCCAGAATCACACCGGGCTTCGACCGAACAACCTGTGGAACTACGCCCGCGAGCTGCGCGGCTGGCCGGACTTCCCCGCCTACATCGGCCTCAGCTTCTTCCTCCGCGGCCAAGGCCTCTTCCCGACGCACTTCGGCATGACGGCGTCACCCGCCACCTTCGGCGGCATCGGCGCAGGCTCGACGCTCTTCTGGGTCGACCCCGTGCGCGACCTGACGTTCGTGTGCCTGACGTCCGGTCTCCTCGAGGAGTCGCGCAGCTTCGATCGCTTCCAGCAGCTGTCGGATCTCGTGCTGTCGTCGGTCGTCGATTGAGCTGGTCGCGCCGCGCCGGCGTATCGCTGCCGACCTGGTGCAAACACGAGCTTTTTGCAGAAACCGCGCCGCGAAAACTGCGACGCTCGTCGCCGCGGTGCCGCCTGCCGGTGCTGGTCATTCCGGCGGCTATCGATGAATGCTGGGCGGGCGCGGTCGTGCGGGCCTTGGCAATCGCGCGACCGCGCTGGCATGACGGTTGCACATAAGGCCCGCCATGACCCCTCCCCCATTTCGCTCGCGCTCCGCTTCGATCGTGCGGCTTGGCATCGCAGTCCTCATGACCGCCGGCGTGTTCGGAATCGGGTGCGCACCGGCGATTATCGAGTACGCGCCGCCGCGGCATGCGGCACGGGCGCCGGTCGATCGACCACCGATTCGCAAGGTCGCGGCGGGGCCGCGGCAGCTTCCGTGGGCGCGGAAAATCTCGATTGTGCAGGTGCGCGTGCCCGACGGCGTCGGCCTACCGACCATCGTCGGCCAACTGCAGCACTACAAGGTTGCAGGTGGCGAGTCGCTGCTGTCGATCGCACGCAAGACCGGCGTCGGCTTTCGCGAGCTCCGCGACAGCAACCCGGCAGTCGACGAGTGGGAGCCGAAGATCGGCACTGATCTACTGGTGCCGACGCGTTGGATCTTGCCGCGCACCGACTCCTATCGCGGCTTGGTGATCAACGTTCCCGAGATGCGGCTCTTTATGTTTCCGAGCGACGCGTACCCGGGTGAGAACGTGCCGGTGCTCACGTGGCCGATCGGGATCGGCGCGGAGGAGGCGCCGAGCCCGATCGGACCGTTCAAGATCGCGTCGAAAGACGAGAACCCGACCTGGGTCGTCCCCGACTCGATCTATCGGACCATGGAGCACCCGCAGCACGTGGTGCCGCCCGGTCCGGACAACCCGCTCGGCGCGTATCGCATCCGCCTCGACAGGGATCTCTACGCGATCCACGGCACCAACGATCCCTGGACGGTCGGACGCCTCACCACCCACGGCTGCATCCGGCTCTATCCCGAGGACATCGAGATGCTCTACCCGCTCGTCGAGCGCGGGACACCCGGCGAGCTGCTCTACCAGCCCGTGAAGATCGGCGAGCGCAACGGCGACATCTACGTCGAGGTGCACAAGGACGTCTACCAGATGTATCCCGATCTCGAGCGCCACGCGTTCGACGAGGTCGCGCGCGCCGGCGTGCAATCGCGCGTGAACCCGACGCTGTTGAGCGCGGCCGTGAAGACGAAGCTCGGGATCCCGGTGAACGTGTCGCGTGATCGGCTCGGCACTCTCACGACGGCGGGCGAGGCGCCGCGCGGCATCGACGACGCGGACGTGAAGCCGATACGACCCGACGCGGACCGGGCGTCGTCACGCGAACCGATTCGGTCGTCGGGAGAGCGCGCCTCTCGCTGACGGGCGGAGCGGCGCCGCCGGCTAGCGGCTCGTCATCGGCGCGCTGTGCAGCCGGACGAGATGCATCAGCCGATCGACGTCGATCGGCTTCGCCACGTACGCCGCCGCACCGAGCCCCCGACCTTGGCTGCGCTGTCCGTAGGCCGACACGATGATGACCGGAATCGCGGCGAGCTCGCCCTCGGCGAGCTGCTTCTCACGGAACTCCGAGCCGTCCATCACCGGCATCATGAGGTCGAGCAAGATCAGGCACGGCAGCACCGGAGCCCGGTGGAGATAGTCGAGCGCGTCGGCACCGTTCACCGCGACGGCGGTGCAATAGCCTTCTGCTTCGAGCACGGCGACCAGCACCTCACGGACGTCGTCATGATCGTCGACGACCAGGATCGGCTGGGTCGGCAACATCTTTGCGGTCGCGCCAGCACCCATCGCCAGCGCAATCTCGCAGCGGGCCGATCGTAGTCAAGCGCGCGTCCTCGCTCGGTCTCGCCGCGAGCGTGCACGCGGCGCGGCCCGCGTGGCATGTCGCACGGCGAAGCGCCGAGCGATGTCCTTGCGCCTCAGGACTCGCCGCGGCCGCGCAGGCCCTGCAGGATCTCGAGCTTGTCCTTGTAACGCAGGCGGACCGCGATGAATTGCTCGTGCGACAGCATGAGCGCGCGCGCGACGGCGCGGATCTCGTCGTCCTCGACGAGCGACGCCGAGTCGTCCGCGGTCGCGACCGCGTAGAGACAGTCGAGCAGCTGCTCCTTCTCCGCCTCGCTCGCGATCTCGTTGAAGGTCCGTGTCAGCGCCGAGTACTCGATGCCGGCGATCGCCTCGTGCACGAGCAGGTCCGCGACCGTGTCGGCCTCATCGGGGGTGAGACCGGCGCGCGCGACCAACTGGTCACGCAACGCGGCCCGCTCGGGCTCGGTAATCGTGCGGTCCGCGTACGCCACGCGGACGAGCAGACCCGCGAAGGCGGCGACGTACTCCGCGCGCGCGTCCGGCAGGCGGTCGAGACGCGCGCGGATCGCGCTGGTGAGCGGGTGCGACGACGGCGGATCGCCGCGCGAGAGACCGAGCCGAGCGAGGAGCGACATGCATCGAGCCTAGCAAACAGCCGCGAAAGTCGATAACCGCCCCCGCAGCCGCAGCGGAGGTGAGGATGAAACGCGTGCGCGGATGGCCGGTCGCCCTCGGGCTCGTGCTCGGGATCCTCGGGGTCTCGGCGTGGCGGCAGATCACGAGCTTCGAGTCCGAGCAGCTCACCGACGACTTGCACGTGATCTACGGCGTCGGCGGGCCGTGGATGGCCTCCGGCAACGTCGCCGTCCTGCGCACGTCGGCCGGGCCGGTGGTCGTCGACACGATGACGTTTCCGTTCTACGGCCGCTGGATCCAGGAGTACGCCGCCAAGGTCGCGGGCGGGCCGATCCAGGCGGTAATCAACACCCACTTCCATCAAGATCACACCCACGGAAACCCGGCGTTCCCCCCCGGCACCCGCGTCGTCTCGACCACGCGGACGCGCGAGCACCTGCTCGCGCGCGACGCCAAGTTCTGGGAGGGGGACGCGCAGAAGCTCCTGCCCAACGAGACCTTCGACCACGACCACGAGATGCGGATCGGCAACAAGACCATCCGCGCCTATCACCTCGGCCGCGGCCACACCGACGGCGATCTGGTCGCGCTCTTCGTCGAGGATCGCGTCCTCATGACCGGCGATCTCGTGTGGAACCACCGCTACCCGAACATCGACCTCGAGGCCGGCGCGTCGGTGCGCGAGTGGGACGGCACGCTCGAGAAGATCCTCGCGCTCGACTTCGACCGCGTGATCCCCGGCCACGGCGCTGTGATGGACCGCGACGGCGTCATCGCGTTCCAGCAGTTCATCCGCCAGCTGTGGCAGCTCGCCGACACCGCCGCGCAGACGGGGACCACGTTCGACGAGTTCCGCAAGCACGCCGCGCTCACCGCCGACGCCGGCTTCGAGACGATCGCGATTCCCTTCGTCGTCCGCTTGAACCGCGACTTCGTGCTGCGTCGCGCGTATGAAGAAGCGACCGGCACCGTCAAGGCGACCGGGCCCTGAACGGCCGGCGCTGCCACGCGTCGTGACCGACGTCGTCGGCAGCCGCTGGTGGCTCGTCGGCGTCGTCGCGCTCGCGCTCGCGTTGCGCATCGCCCACGTCCTCGCGCTGCGCCACACGCTCTGGTTCGACCACCTCGTCGTCGACCCGCAATTCTACGACGAGTGGGCGCAGCGCATCGCCGGCGGCGAGTGGCTCGGCGGCCCCGGCGCGTTCTACATGGACCCGCTGTACTCGTACGTGCTCGCGGTTCTCTACCGGGTCGCGGGCCACGATCTCCTGCTGGCGCGCCTGCTGAACGTCGCGTGCAGCACCGGCGCGTGCGCGCTCGTCGCCCGCATCGGACGGCGCACCGGCGGCGCCGTGGCCGGAGGCCTCGCGGCGCTCGGCTTCGCGCTCTACGAGCCCGAGATCTTCTACGTCGGCGAGGTCGACAAGACCTCGCTGTCGATCCTGCTCGCGGCGGCCGCCCTGGCGCTCGCCCTCGGCCGCTCGCTGCCCTCCCGTTGCGCCGCCGGCGCGGCGACGGCGGCGGCCGCGCTCACGCGCGCGAACTTTCTGTTGTTCGTCCCGCTCGGCGCGGTCGCGTACCTGCTCGATCGCGACGATCGGGCCGCGCGCGTCGGGCCGTTGGCGCGGTCGGTTGCGGGCGCCGCGCTGTTCCTCGCCGGCGCGGGGCTCGTGCTCGCGCCCGTCGCGTGGCGAAACCATCACGTGTCGGGCTCGTGGGTCGTCACGACGACGCAAGGCGGGCAGAACTTCTATACCGGCAACAATCCGACCAATCCGTACGGCGCCTACGGCGTCGTCCCGTTCGTGCGCCCCAATCCGCACTTCGAGGAGATCGACTTCCGTGCCGCCGCCGAGTCACGCGTCGGCCACGCCATGACGCCGAACGAGGTGTCGGCGTTCTGGTTCCGCGAATCGTTCGCGCACATCGCCGAGCATCCTGGCTTCGCCGCGCTCGCCTTCGCGCGGAAAGCCCTGCTCTTCTGGAACGACTTCGAGATCTCCGACAACCAGGACCAATATCTGCTGGAGCGCGACTCGCCGGTGCTGCGGTTGCCGCTCCTACGCTTCGGCCTCGTCGCGCCGTTCGCGCTGCTCGGCGCGATTGCCTTGGTGCCGACCAGTCGGACGGTTCGCCTGCTCTGCGGCTTCGTCGTCGCCTACTGGCTCTCGCTCGTCGCCTTCTTTCTGTTTTCGCGCTACCGGCTGCCGGTGGTCGTCGCGCTCATGCCGCTCGCCGCGCTCGGCGTCGTCGAGGTCGCGCGCAGGCTGCGGGAGCGACGCGGACGTTTCGCCGCCGCCGCAGTCCTCTGCGTCGCGCTCGGCCTGTGCTTCGTGCGGATCCACCTCTTCTGGCGCGACCATCCCGTCACGATCGAGATGCGCCTGCGCCATCTCGCCGACATGCAAGCGGAGGTCGGCGACGTCGACGGCGCGATCGCGACGTTGAAGGAGGCGATCGCGCCCTGTCCGCCCGGCTGCCCCTGGGCGCTCGCCGATCTCTTCGAGCTCTACCGCCGGAGCGGCCGCAACGCCGAAGGCGCGGCGTGGCTGCGCACGTTCATCGCGACGCACCCGCAGCAGCAAGACGCGCCGGACTATCTCCGCCAGCTCGAGGCCGCGGGCACCGCAGAGTGACTGGAGGATCACCATGGATCGAGGGACCGGACTTCTACGCCTGAGCTATTGGATCGGTGCGATCACCGACGCCGTCGCCGCAATCCAGATGCTCTCGCCATCGCTATTCGGCGTGATGAACGACATCCCGCATTTCTCGCCGGGACCGGACTATCGCTTCGCGATGGGTATGGGCGCGTCGCTGATGGCCGGCTGGACGGCCCTCCTCTTGTGGGCGGATCGCCGTCCGGTCGAGCGCAGAGGCGTGCTCGTCCTCACGGTCGTGCCGGTGATCCTCGGCCTCGCGGTCAACGAAGCGCTCGCGGTCCGCGCCGGATTTCTGCCACTCCGGTCCCAAGTGCCGATCTGGGGATTGCAGCTGGCGCTCGCCGTTCTCTTTCTCGCCGCCTACCGCGGGGCGAACGCGCGGGTGGCTTCCGAAGCATCCACCCGGCCGGTATAAAATCCCGCCTCATGGAAAACACGCAGCCCTCCGGCCTCCCCGCTCTGTTCGCCACGTTCACCGCCTACCAACGGACCGCCGCGCTCAAGGCCGCCGTCGAGCTCGACGTGTTCACCGCGATCGGTGAGGGCAAGCGTACCGTACCCGCGATCGCCGCGCGCACCCGCGCATCCGAGCGCGGCATCCGCATGCTCTGCGACACGATGGCGGCGTTCGGCTTTCTCGCCAAGAGAGACGGCGAGTACGCGCTCGACGCGAATACCGGCGCGTTCCTCGACCGGAGCTCGCCGGTCTACATCGGGTCCGCCATCCGTTTCATCGACTCGGACAGCGTCGTCGAGGGGTTCGCCAAGCTCACCGACGCCGTTCGCAAGGGCGGCACCGCCATCGAGCACAATGCGCTCGAGCCCGACCATCCGCTCTGGGTCGACTTCGCGCGCGCCATGGGCGGCCTGGCACGGATCACCTCCGAGCTCATCGCCACTCTGCTGAACGCCAGCGCGCTCCCCAAAGGCAAGGTGCTCGACATCGCCGCCGGCCACGGCTGGTTCGGCGTCACGCTCGCGAAGCACAACCCCAACCTCGAGATCGTCGCGCTCGACTGGGCGAACGTCCTCGAGGTCGCGACAGAGACCGCCCGCGAGGCCGGCGTCGCCGATCGCCATCGCACGATTGAAGGCGACGCCCTCACCGCCGACCTCGGCCGCGACTACGACCTCGTGCTCGTCACCAACCTCGTGCACCACTTCGACGTCCCGACGTCGGAGGCGCTGTTCAGAAAAGTCCACGCCGCGCTGAAACCCGGCGGCCGTGCCATCACGCTCGAGTTCATGCCCGACGACGACCGCTCCGCTCCCGTCGAGGCGGTCGCCTTCAGCCTCACCATGCTCGCGATGACCCCGGGCGGCGACGCCTATACGTTCGCCGAGCTCGAGAAGATGCTGCGCAACGCCGGCTTCACCAAGAACGAGATCCACCGACTCCGACCGTCGGTGCAGAGCGTGATCGTCTCGACGAAGTAATTCGTTCCGACGCGAGCCCTCAAAGGCCGGCGAGGAACGTCTTGATCTTCTTCGCGTCGACGATCGACGTCTTGAACTTGTCCTGGGCGTCGAAGATCGCGTAGGCCTCGTCGCAGTACTTGCCGAGCCACGCCCACGTGATCTGCTGCTTGCGCCCCCAGGTGACGCAGACAGGCCCCTTGGGGGTGTAACCGGAGACGTACACGTAGTGTCCGCCCCACGATCCGGGTTTGGCGCCCCGGCCGGTGGTGACGTCCCACGGTTGGCCGGCGGCGATCTGTTTCTTGGCGTCGAGCGGCAAATCCACGCCGATGCCCACGCCCACATCCGCAAAGATCGCTCGGCGCACCTCGGTACGACTGCTTCGATCGATCTCCGCGTACGCCCTGATCGTGTACTTCTTCTGCCCCACCTTCCAGCCGTTGTGTCGCCACAGGTTCAAGGAATCGAGCACGACCAACCCCGTGTCCTCACCGCCCGTTTCCTTGAAGTACTCGCGCGTGACGTCCTTGTCGCCGATCGGGATCACCTTCTTCTGCTCGAGGTCTTCGAACCGCAGCGTTTGATGCGCCCGCCCGGAGATGACGCAGCACCCGAACTCGTCGTTGGCAAACATCGGGGTCGGAATCTCCGAGTGCTTCACGTCGAAGTCGTACGAAGGCGGCAGCTTCGGCACCGCCTTCAAGACCGCCGCGAATTTCAAATTGCGCGTGTCGCGCCTGGGCCGACCCTTGCCGAGCTTGAAGATGTCGCTGCGATGGATCGTCGTCTTTGCCTGCGCCGCTTTCTTTTTGACCTTGGCCATGTCGGTCCCTCCTTGGTTTCATGCGGGCAAGCGACGTTGCGCTCGGCTCGATGTCCGCGTCAATAACGCTCGACGAAATCGCGCGCGATACTTTGCGTCAGGATGAGGCAAGCGCCGTTGCCGGCCGGTCGTCGTCTCGATACGGTCGCGCCATGAACGCAATCGCAGTGGCTCTATGCCTCGTCCTCGGAAGCGCGTGGCCCGCCGGTGCCGCGACGCTGCTCGTCGCCGTGAACGGCATCGACGGTGCTGCCTGCGGAACGAAAGCCGCTCCTTGCCGGTCGATCGGGAAAGCCATCGAGCATGCCATCGCGGGCGACACGATCAGCGTCGGGCCCGGTCACTACGGCGACCTCAACCACGACGGGACGCTCGCCGGCCCGGGTGAGGAAGCGGGAACCGTCGCGGTCGGGCCCGGCATCTTCATCGGGAAGCGTCTCACGGTGCTGTCGCGCGACGGGGCGGGCGAAACCGTGCTCGACTTCGGAAACGCCACGAGCCTCGGGAACGACGTGAACGGCGTCTCGATCGTCGCGAACGGCACCGTCTTCGGCAAGCCGAAGAAAGGCTTCACCATCACCCGCGTCGGCGCCGACGCGGCCGGCGTGCGAATCCTCGGCATCGCCGTCGGCGTCCACGTCGCGGGGAACCGCGTCGTCGACGTCGGCGGGACGGGGTTCGCGATCGACGGCGCCCAACACGTCGTCGAGGGAAACCGAGCCTTCGGGTGCACTGCCGGATTCGACGTCTTCGGCACCGGCCACACCATCCGGGGAAACTTGGGCGTGAGGAACGCCGTCGGCTTCGGCATCGGCGGTACCGGGCATCTGGTTCAACAGAACTCGGCGGCCGCGAACAACATCGGCATGAACGTCAATGGCAGCGCGCACCGCATCGTGGAGAACGTCGTGACGGGCACCAGGTTCGAGGGAATCTACATCGGCGCGGAGGGCAGCACGATCACCAAGAACTCGTCGATCGGGAACGCTCGCGGGATGTTGATCGAGGGCATCGACGCCAGCGCGATCACGGTCACGCAGAACAACGTGATGGGAAACTTCGGATGCGGGATCGAGACCAATCTCATCAGTGGGGGCACCGTCCTGGCGCCGCAGAATTTCTGGGGCGCGGCCTCGGGTCCCGGTCCCGACCCCGCCGACGACGAGTGCGGCGTGATCGCGAACCCATTCGCGACGAAGGAGATCAAGGTTCGGGCAAAGCTCAAGCCGGCGGATTGACTCGCCGGTACCGACGCGCGCGCTGGGCCGCTATCGCGCCGCTTTCGGCTTGACCTTGATCTCCTTGGCCGCGACCGGCGCGACCGGACCCGCGACGGCGAAGCCGTTCTGACAGAAGGCATCGGCGGGATTCGTTCCGGGCCCGGATGCGACGCCCCAGAAATTCCGGGACGCATCGACCGTCGCGACCAAGCTCTCCATGCCG
>JBGPIT010000089.1:0-14256 GCA_041485125.1 Binatia bacterium
CACGGGACGAAGGCCCGTGATCGCGGCTCCCACGCCGAGCCCCACGGTGGACGCCTCGCTGATGGGCGCATCCACCAGGCGCTCGGCGCCGAACTTCTCGTACAGTCCCCTGGTCACGGCGTAGGCGCCGCCGTAACGGCCGACGTCCTCGCCCATCAGGAAGACGCGCGGGTCGGCGGCGAGCGCGTCCCGCAGCGCCGCGCGGTACGCCTCGCGATAGGTCATCCGCATCATCGCGCCGCCTCGGCATACACGTCGCGGGTGAGATCTTCGACGGGCTCCCACGGCCCGGCCTCCGCGCTCGCGACCGCGGCCTCGATCTCGGCGGCGACGGCCGCCTCGATCGCGGCGACGTCGTCGGCGGTCACCACCGCGCTCGCGCGCGCGGTGAAGGTCGCGATCGGGTCGCGCCGCCTCCACGCCGCGATCTCCTCCCTGGTGCGGTAGAGGTCGGGGTCGTACATCGAGTGCGCGCGGAACCGATACGTCCGCGCTTCGACGAGCATCGGCCCGTCGCCGCCTCGCACCGCCGCGACGGCGCGGCGCACAGCGGCCTCGACCGCGAGGACATCCATGCCGTCGACCGCTTCCGACGGCATCGCGTACGCCGCCGCCTTCGCCGCGATGTCCGGCTGCGCCTGATGGCGCGCGAGCGCGGTTCCCATCGCGTAGAGGTTGTTCTCGCAGAGGAACAGCACGGGCAGGTTCCAGAGCGCGGCGAGGTTCAGCGACTCGTGGAACTCGCCCTCGGCGACGGCGCCGTCGCCGAAGAAGCACGCCGTCACGCGCGGCCGCTGCTGCATGCGATCGGCGAGCGCCAGGCCGACGGCGATCGGCAGACCGCCGCCGACGATCGCGTAGCCGCCGTAGAAGCGGCGCGTGACGTCGAAGAAATGCATCGAGCCGCCGCGCCCGCGGCTGCACCCGTTCGCCTTGCCGTAGAGCTCGGCCATGAGACCCGCCATCGGAAGCCCGCGGGCGAGCGCGTGGCCGTGCTCGCGGTAGGTGGACACCACCGCGTCCTCGGGCCCGAGCGCGGGCATCGCGCCCGCGGCGACCGCCTCCTCGCCGATGTACAGGTGAAGGAAGCCGCGGATCTTGCCGGCGCTGTAGAGCTCAGCCGCCTTCTCCTCGAAGCGGCGGATGCGAATCATCTCGCGCAAGAGCGCGAGCGCGTGACCACGCTCCGGCTCCTCGCTCGCGCCGACGGCAGCGGGCGCGGCGGACTCAGGCGTGCTGCTCACGAGGTGGCCTCGTCCTCGAGGGTCGAGACGTCGCCCTCGGGCAACCCGAGTTCGCGCGCCTTCAAGAGACGCCGCATGATCTTGCCGCTCCGCGTGTGCGGCAGCGACGGACGGAACGCGATCTCCCTCGGCGCGACGGCGGCGCCGAGGCGCTGGCGCGCGAAACCGAGGAGCTCGCGCTGCAGCTCCGGCGTCGGCTCGTGACCCGCCTTGAGCAAGACGAACGCCTTCACGATCTCGAACGCGACCGGGTCGGGCGTGCCGATCACGCCGGCCTCGGCGACGGCCGGATGCTCCATCAGCACGCTCTCGACCTCGAACGGACCGATCAGGTGGCCGGAGGTCTTGATGACGTCGTCGGCGCGCCCGATGAACCAGTAGTACCCGTCGCGATCGCGCGCCGCGAGGTCGCCGGTGAGATAGTAACCGCCGGCGAAGCACTTCGCGTAGCGCTCCGGCTCGCCGAGGTAGCCGCGGAACATCGACGGCCACCCCGGCCGAAGCGCGAGCTCGCCCTGCGTGTCCGGCTCGTCGACGACGTCGACCTCGCGCCCGCGACGGTGCACGATCGCCGCCTCGATGCCGGGGAGCGGGCGTCCCATCGAGCCGGGGCGGATGTCCATCGCTGCGTAGTTCGCGATCATGATTCCGCCGGTCTCCGTCTGCCACCAGTTGTCGTGGAAGGGCAACCCGAATGCGTCCGCGCCCCACGCGACCGCTTCCGGGTTGAGCGGCTCGCCGACGCTGGCGAGAAACCGCAGGCTGCGGAGATCGTGGTGCGCGACCGGGGCCGTGCCGGCCTTCATCATCATGCGGATCGCCGTCGGCGCCGTGTACCAGACGGTCACGCGCTGCGCCGCAATCAGCCGATACCAGCGCTCGAGATCGAAGTCGCTCTCGTCGACGACGCTCGTCACGCCGCTCGTGAGCGGCGCGATGATGCCGTACGAGGTGCCGGTCACCCACCCGGGGTCGGCGGTGCACCAGAAGACGTCGTCCGGGTGGAGATCGAGCGCGAGCCTGCCGGTCACGTCGTGCGCGACGACCGCGGCATGCACGTGAGCGGCGCCCTTCGGCGTGCCCGTCGTGCCGCTGGTGAAGTGGAGCAGCGCCATGTCCTCGGGGTCGGTCGGGTCGATGGTGAAGACGTCGCTGGCCGCCGCGAGGAGCGCGTGGAAGTCGCGCGTGCCGGCGGGCGGAATCGCGTCGCTCGGCCGCGTTCGGTCGCCGACGACGAGGACGTGCTCGAGCACCGGCAGCGCGCTCCGGAGCGCCGCGACCTTGCGCTCGTAGAGCGACGCCGTCGTGATCAGGACCTTGGCGCCGCCAATCGCCAGCCGCGCGCGGAGCGGCTCGGGACCGAACGCGGAGAAGAGCGGACAGACGACGCTGCGGTTCTTGAGCGCGCCGAGCGCCGCGACGTAGAGCTCCGGGATGCGTCCGGCGAGCAGGTACACGCGGTCTCCCGCGCCGACGCCGAGGCCGCGCAGCACGTTCGCGAACCGACTCGTCAGCGCGCGGAGCCGCGCGTAGGTGTAGTCCTCGACGCGCCCGTCCTTGCCGAGCCAGCGCAGCGCGACATGCGACGCGCGCGCGCCCGCGGCGTGACGATCGACCGCCTCGTGCGCGATGTTGAGCCCGCGCCCCGCCGGCAGGCCCGCGAGCTCGCGGCGCGCCGCCTCCCACGAGAAGGCGGCGCACGCGGCGTCGTAGCTGGCGAGGTTCGGCGGCACCGCGAAGCGGCCGGGCTTGACGATCCGAGGTCGTGGCTCTCGCATGGTGCAGGCGCGATGCGCGTGCGCGACGCCTCAGGCGTCGGGTGCCGAACGCACCGTCACCCGGTCGTCGACGGCGAGCACGCCGCGCGCGTGCGCGGCGACGCCGAGCACCGCGCGCTTCTCGGCCCACGAGCGCACCACGCCGTCGAGGGTGACGACGCCGTCGCGGACGCCGACGTGGATGCGCTCGGCCTCGCGGTGCGCGGCGCGCTCGAGCGCCTCCTCGATGGCGCCGCGGATGACCGCCGGGTCCGCCTTCGGGCCCGTGATCGTGATCTGGTTGGCGACGCCGCGGACGCCGGCCAGCCGGCGGACGGCGCGCTCCGCATCCTGGCGCTCGCGCAGGAGGCCGACCGTCCCCTCCAGCGTCACCCAGCCGTCGGCGACCGTGGAGGTGATGCGCTGGTCGGGGACGAAGACGTCCCATTGCAGCGCGTGACGGACCGCCTGTGCAAGCTCGGCGTCGGTGAAGCCGAGATGTCCGTGCGGCGGCCGGACGATGATGTCGTTCGCGACGTCGAGGACGCCAGGAACGCGATGCGCCGCCTCCTCCGCCGCGTGCTTGCGCGCCGCGGAGTCGACGCCGCCGGTGAGCGTCACGACTCCGTGCTCGGCGGTGACGCCGATCTCGTTCGCGTTCAGTCGGCTGTCCCATTCGATCTCGCGCGCGACCGCATGCTGCAGGCCGACGTCGCTCATGGGTGCGATCATGACGTGTCTCCTCTCAAGGTAGCGGCGTTTGACCGTCGTCGATCAGCTCGCGCAACCGAGGCGTCTCCGCCTCGAGGAGCTGCTCGGCGCGGCATTCGTGTTGGCGTTCGATGCAGGCGGCGAGATCCGCGACCGACCCGAGGCTCGCGATGCCGAGCGCGGCACATGTCGGCGCATACGCGCCGAAGCCGAGGCCGCTGCTGGCGAGGACGTCGCCGACCGCCAGGTCCGGCTTGCCGCACGCCTTCTGCACCGCCGCGGCGAGCTTCGCCGCGATCCCTTTCGCGGGCGCCGTCAGCTTGCCGATCTGCTTGGCGCAGGTCTGCCGTGCCTTGGTGCGGCACGCGGCGGAGCCCTCGTCGGTCTGGATGCACTTGGTGAGGGCGCGCAGGCAGGCCTGCACGACCTCGAGCTTGCCGGTGACGAACGTCGCGCCGGCCTTGTCGATGGCCTTGCCGCAGCCAACCGCGAGCTTGGCGCGCGCGGCGTCGACGATCGCCGCGCCGCCGCCGTCGACGCCGCCCCCGAGACAGGGCAGCTCGCTCGCCGGCGCCCGGCCGGCGAAGGTGAGCAGCTCGGCGGCGCGCGGAACCATGAACGCGAGCAGCTCGTCGCTCCGGCACGCATGCCGGCGCGCCACGCAGGCGGCGAGCGCGGCGACCGTGGCCGGCGCCGGTGCGCCGGCGGCGATGCAGGCAGCATCCTCGGCGTCGAAGCCGAGGCCCTCGGGATCATTGCGGTCGTCGTCGCCGACCTTGGGCGCCGCGCAGGCCTTGGCGATCGCCGCAGCAAGCTTCGCCTCGTCGCCGGGAAGCGCGGCGAGCGCCTTGGCACAGGCGCCGCTCGCCTTGTCGCGGCACTTGAGATCGCCGGGCTTCTGCTGCACGCAGGCGAACGCCGTCTCGACGCACTTCCGCAGGCGGCCGAGCCGGCGCTTCGCGTAGCCCGCGCCCGCGCTCTGGATCGCCTTGCCGCACTTGTCGAGAAGCTTGCCGCGCGTCTCGTCACCAAGGCCGTGCAGCGCGCCGTTCGCCGGCGGCGGGCAGTCGGGATCGGCACGATCGACGAGCTGATCGCCGTCGTCGTCGAGGCAGTTGTAGCAGTTCTCGAACGCGATCGGCGTGACGACGGGGGTCGGCGTCGCCGTCAGCGTCGGCGTCGCCGTCAACGTCGGCGTCGCAGTCGGCGTCAGCGACGCGGTCGGCGACGGTGTCACGGTCGGCGTCGGCGTCGGCGCCGCGCTGACGGCCCGGCAAGCGGAGAACTCGGAGGTATCGCCGTCCCCGCTCGTCGCCGTCGCCGTCACGACGTGCCCGGGGGTGACGCCGACCGGAGGCATGGCGTCGATCGCGGCGATGCCGTCGCCGCCGGTCATGACGCTCACCTCGCCGAGGAAGGTTCGGCCCTCGCCGTGCGTGCCGTCGCAGCTTGGGCTCGCGAAGAGCTGGATCGTGAACGTCGCGCTCGGCGTGCTCGCGAGCGATCCGGTGACAGACGTCGCCCCGCCGCCGCTCGCGGCGATCGCGAGCGCGGGGAAGTTTTGAAGATCATTCGGGCCGACGTCCGTGTCGGGCGGCGGACCCAGATCATTGCCGCTGATCCCGTTGCCGGCGAGGTCGATGCCGAGATTGGCGTTCGCGAAGATCGAGTTCGAGAGGATCGCGTTGCCGGTCCCGGACGTGACCCGTACGCCGTCGCGCGCGTTGAACGCGATCACGTTCCCGCGTGCCGAGCCACCGCCGATCGTGTTGCCGGACGCTGGGCCGGTCGTGGCGCTTCCGAGCGTCACGCCGTCGCGCCCGTTGCCGAGCGGCGTCGTGCCGTCGGCCGCGACGCCGATGTAGTTCCCCTCGACGTGGTTGCCGGTCGCGTTCGCAGTGAGGAAGACGCCGGCCGTGGCGTTGCCCGCGACCACGTTGCCGACGCTCGGGCCGGGCGCGAGGACCCCGCCGATGAGGTTGTCGTTGCCGCGGATCTGCACGCCGTTGAACGTGTTCGGGATCGCGACCATTCCCGTCGCGTCGGTGCCGATGAAGTTGCTTTGCACGACGTTGCCGCTCCCGGCGGCGTCGATGTAGACGCCGCTCCCGCCCGGCTTGCCGTTGCCCGAGATCACGTTCCGCGCCGCGCTCGTCAAGCCACCGACGGTATTGTCCGAGCCGAAGAGCGCGACGCCGTCGGCGCCGTTCGGCAGCGCCGCCGTGCCGGCGGCGTTGGTGCCGATCAGGTTCCCCGCGATCGTGCTGTTGCCCGAGCCGAACGAGATCGCGACGCCGCGGAGGCCGTTGCCGGAGAGCACGTTTCCGGCGCCCGATACCGTGCCCCCGATCGTGTTCCCCGACGTGCCGGTCTCGACGATGACCCCATCGAGCGTGTTGCCGAGCGCGACGGTGCCGGTCGCGTCGGTCCCGATGTAGTTGCCGATGACGAGGTTCCCGGCCGTGCCCGGGTTTTGAAGCCGGACGCCCGAGGTGTCGTTGCCGGAGATGACGTTTCGGCTTTCCGCGGTGACGCCACCGACGACGTTGTCGGCGGTGTAGATGACGACGCCGTTGTCGGTGTTCCCGATGTCGACGGTGCCCGTCACGTCGGTGCCGATGTGGTTGCCGGCCACCAGGTTACGGACGCCGCCCGACGTGATCTGGACGCCCGAGAGGCCGTTTCCCGAGATGACGTTGCCGGTGCCGGCCGTCGTGCCGCCGATCACGTTGTCGCTGCCGCCGAAGACGTTGACGCCGTAGCCCGAGTTGCCGGCGTCGACCGTGCCGGTCGCGTCCGTCCCGACGAGGCAGTTCTCGACGTGGTTCGCGTCGGAGGAGAGGACGATCGCGGTGCCGAGGAACCCGTTCACGACGAGCGCGCGTAAGGTGGAGTCGCCGCCGGTCACGACGAGCGGGCTCGCCGGGACGATCCCGCCCGCGAGCTCGACGCGCGTCGCGCCGCCGGTCGCGCCGTCGATCGTGACCGGCTCGTCGATCGACGGCAGGGGACCGCTGAGAGCGATCGATGGTGTGCCGGTGCCGAGCGCGAACGCGATCGTGTCGGCGCCGGCGTCACCGGCGCCGCACTCGCCCGCCATGACGCCCGATGCCGCGTTGGCGTTCGCGGCCGTGATGGCTTCGGGGAGCGTGCACGCGCCGTCGTCGGCGACGTTCTCGGAGGTGGAGTTGACGGTGATCGTCGCCGCCGGCACCGCGGCAGGCGTCGTGACGATCACCAGCACGGCGGCGAGCCCGACCAGCGCAGCGATCGGTCGATGGTCGCGGCGCGCAGGCGCTCCGGTGCGAGACGGCGGAAGCGCAGAGCCGCGCCGGCTCGACGCGGCGAGGTTCGGGTCTTCGGTCATCGTCACATGAGCGTAAGCAAGCCTCCGGCCGCGACGATTTCGCGACGACGTCTACTCGATTTCTCGATGGCGAGCGCGCCCTTCCGCGACCGAGCGTCGACGATGCCGGGACGGATTCCCAGCTCGTCGAACTACGGCGCGACAATTCCCATGTTCGAGAAGGAACGGCCTGGATGCGATGAGCCTGTTCAGCACGCGCGGCACCGAGTAGCATCCGGTCATGAGGCGGTGGGACGTGGTGCTGATCGGCAGGCTCGCCGTCAGCATGCTCGTCGCCCGGCTCGTCCTCGGCACAGTGCCGGCGCGGGCCGCGACAGACTCACCGCCCTCCGCGCCCGCCGCTTTCGCGCCGATCGCGACGATCGTCGGAGACGAGATCGCCGCGCGGCACGTTCCCGGTGCCGTCGTGCTCGTGGGAGCGCGCGGCCGTATCGTCTACGAGCACGCGTTCGGCGACCGTGCCATCACGCCGGTCCGCGCGCCGATGACCGCCGACACGATCTTCGACGTAGCGTCGCTCACCAAGGTCGTCGCGACGACGACCGCGGTCATGCAGCTCGTCGAGGGAGGAAAGCTCGCGCTCGACGCGCCGGTCGCGTCGTACTGGCCCGCCTTCGCCGGCGCCGGCAAGGAGCGCATCACGGTCCGCCAGCTCCTGACGCATCACTCCGGGCTGCGCGCCGACCTCGACCTCGCCAAGCGTTGGTCGGGATACGAGGGCGCGCTCACGGAGATCGTCGCCGAGCGGCCCGTCGCCGCGCCGGGAACGCGCTACCTCTACAGCGACGTCAACTTCGCGGTGCTCGGTGAGCTCGTCCGCCGCGTCTCCGGCGAGCCGCTTGACGCCTACTGCGCGACGCACGTGTTCGCGCCGCTCGGGATGGATCGCACGGCGTTCACGCCGCCCGCCGCATGGCGCGACCTGATCGCGCCGACGACCCGCGAGGGCGCGGAATTCCTGCGCGGAACCGTACACGATCCGATGGCGCGGCGGATGGGCGGCGTCGCCGGTCACGCCGGCCTCTTCTCGACCGCGCGCGATCTCGCGGCCTTTGCGCAGATGATGCTCGATCGGGGTCGCGCGGGCGACGCGCGCGTCCTCGAGCCGGCGACGGTCGACGCGATGACCGCGCCGCAAGAGCCATCGACGGGCGGACGCGGCCTCGGATGGGAGCTCGGCGCGCCCGGTGTTCCCGCGGGGCACACGCTTTTCTCGGATCGCGCTTATGGTCATACCGGCTACACCGGCACGTCGCTCTGGATCGACCCGGCGGCGCGCGCGTACGTGGTCGTGCTCACGAACCGTGTGCACCCGGACGGGAGAGGCGACGTGCGGCCGCTGCGTGCCGGCATCGCGCGCGTCGTGGCCCAAGTACTGTCGTTGCCGGAGACGCGTATCGCCGCCGCCGGCGACCTTCGCGTCGCGACGGGTCTCGACGTCCTCGAGGCGGCGGGATTCGCACCGCTCGCCGGACTGCGCGTGGGGCTCGTCACCAATCACTCCGGGCGCGACGCCGCCGGACGGCGAACGATCGACCTGCTGCGCTCCGCCGCGGACGTCACGCTCGCGGCGATCTTCACGCCCGAGCATGGGCTCGACGGCAGCGCGGATCGCGCCGTCCCGTCGGGCCGGGACCCGCTGACCGGCGTCCCGGTGCACAGTCTTTACGGCGCGGTGAAGCGCCCGACGCCGGCGATGCTCGCCGGTATCGACGCGCTGGTCTTCGACGTGCAGGACGCGGGCGTCCGCTTCTACACCTACGTCACGACTATGGCGTACGTGATGGAAGCGGCCGCGCACGCGCGGATCCCGTTCTACGTGCTCGACCGCCCGAACCCGATCGACGCGTCCGTCGTACAGGGGCCGCTCCTCGATGCGGATCTGAGATCGTTCACCGGGTACTTCCCGCTGCCGGTACGATACGGCATGACGATCGGCGAGCTGGCCGAGCTCTTCAACCGGGAGAACGCGATCGGAGCCGACCTGCACGTGGTGCGCATGCGCGGCTACGCGCGCGATCGCTGGTACGACGAGACCGGCCTGCCCTGGATCCCGCCGTCGCCGAACCTGCGCTCGCTACGGGAAGCCGCGCTCTATCCCGGCGTGGCGCTCATCGAGGGCGCGAACGTGAGCGTCGGGCGCGGCACGCCGTCGCCGTTCGAGGTCGTCGGTGCGCCTTGGCTCGACGGCGTCGCGCTCGCCGCGTACTTGAACCACCGCGACGTTCCCGGCATCCGCTTCGAGCCGGCGACGTTCGTGCCGGAGCGCGACACGTACCGCGGCGCTCGCTGCGGCGGCGTCCGCCTCGTCCTCTTCGATCGCGAGCGTCTCGACGCACCGGCGCTCGGCGTCGAGCTCGCGAGCGCCCTGCACCGTCTTGCGCCGTCGCGGTTCACGCTCGAAGCGACGGTCGGTATGATCGGCGCGCGCTCGGTGGTGGACGCGATCGCGAAGGGCGATGATCCGCGCGACATCGTCGCGCGCTGGCAGACCGCGCTGGCGCGGTTCCGGACCGTACGCGAGCGCTTTCTCTTGTACTGAGCGCAGCCGAGTGCGCCGTCGTCAGCCGCTCACGATGCCTTCCGATAGCGGCCGAGGCACTCGCGCTCCCGCCCGCGCACGACCCGCTCCCCGTCGAGGGAACCGTGCGTCTCGGTGACGACCGTCGCCTGCCGGTGACTGCCGCCGTCGTCGACGAAGATCACGACCCAGTCGTCCGTCTTGCCGAGCTGGTGCGCACGCGCCGTGTTCGAATAGAGCGCCGTGTAGTGGCGGCCGTTGCGTTCGGTGTGAAGGATCGGCAGCCAGGCGCGCCGGCGCGGGTTGAAGCGACGCGGGGCGATCCGACGGAGCAGGCCAGCCTCGGCTTTCTCGCGATATTCGCGATCGACGTCGAGCAGCTCGTCGATCGGCGGATCGGCGGCGGCACGCCCGGCGGGCGGACGAGGGCGCGCCAGGCGCCCGGCGAGCGTCTCGATGACGGCGCGGACACGGCGCCCGCCGAAGCCCGGCACGCGCGCGAGCCGTCCATCGTGCGCCGCGAGCTCGAGATCCTCGAGCGTGTGCACGCCGAGTCGCTCGTGGACGCGACTTGCGAGCTCGGGGCCTAGGCCCGGAACGGTGGCGAGCAAGCGCTCGGGATCGGCGTGACCACGGAGCCAATCGAGCAAGCCGAGGCGGCCGCTGTACACGATCTCCGTGATCACACGCGCGAGCCCCGATCCGAGCCCCGGCAGGCGGGCGACGGCGTCCGCGCCTCCGGCTCGGACGGTCGCGGCAAGCGACTGCGGCAACGCGCGGATCGCATCCGCGGCGCGACGGTATGCCTGGGCGCGGAAGGGCTGCGCTTCCTGCGTTTCGAGCAGCTCACCGACCTCGTCGAGCAACGCCGCGATGTCGTGATTTCCGGGCGCCGCGCCGCCGGCCGGCGGAAACGGCAACCGAGGTCCCGTCACGGTCGCGCGCGCCATCGCTCTACAGCCGCTGCCGAATGCGGCGGTAGCCGGTCCGCAGCTCCTCGGCCGCGAGCCGCAGCGCCGTAGCGACGCCTTCCGCCGCCTTGCCGGCCTCACGCTCGATCGCGTCCATGTTGGCTTGGACGTGCGCCCATTTGTGCTCGAGGCGCGCCCACTCGTCTTTCACCTCTGCCTTGGCGAGGTGGAGCCGAACGCGGAGCTGGTCACGCTGCGTCCGCAGCTCGTCGACGAGGCCGTGGAGATCGGCGCCGCTGTTCTCACTCGTCATATCGTCCTCCTCGATCGCGTCCTGCTGTGCTTCCTTCCAATTCTCTTGCCACGCCTACGCGAGGCGGCGCCGAGCGCGCGATGCTGCGACTTCGCAATCCCGAGAATCGCGTCGATGATCACCCTCTCACATGTGCGAATGCCTATTTGCGATCCTGCGGGTTGGGCGTGGCATGAAACCCGCTCACTCGAAGGGAGGAGGTTTTGGCGATGGCGAACTTCGCGCAGATCCTGGTTCCGCTCGATTACTCGGAATGCTCCGACGAGGCATTGCGACTCGCGGCCCGGCTGGCGCGCGCCTTCCAGGGCCGCCTGCTGGTGCTGCACATGCTGCCGATCGACCTCCCCGGCATCTTAGGAGACTTTCCATCGCCGGCGGCGGACACGACGCGGATCACGTCGGAAACCACGCGGCTCCATGCGCACATCCACTCCGTGCTCGAGGACGGCGACGGCGTCCCGGCGCTCGAGATCGAGGTCGCGTGGGGCTCGCCGCACCTCGACATCGTGCCCTACGCGATCGAACGCCGGGTCGACCTGATCGTCCTCGGCACGCATGGGCGCACCGGCGTCAAGCACCTCCTCCTGGGGAGCGTTGCGGAGCGCACCGTCCGATCGGCGCCATGTCCGGTCCTCACCGTCCGCGCCGGCGCCGCAGCCGCGACTGGCGAGCTGCGGCCCGCCGCGCCGACCGAGCGGGGACACCGCCGGCCGTCACAGGTCGGAGAGGTGGGGCGTATGATGACGCGATCTCCCATCACCGTCGCGCCCGATGACGTCCTCACGGTCGCACGCGATCGGATGGCCGAGGCAGCGGTGCGCCATCTCCCGGTCGTCGAAGGCGAGCGCCTGGTCGGCATCGTGAGCGATCGCGACCTGCCGGCGCACCTCGGCTACTTGGAGCACACGCGGGTGAGCGCCGCGATGACACCGAACCCGGTCACGGTCGCGAGCGACGTCAGCGTCGACGCGGCGGCGCACCTCATGATCGAGCGCCACGTGCGCGCCCTTCCCGTCGTCGACGGCGAGCGTGTGATCGGCATCCTCTCGGTGACCGACATCCTCGAAGACTACATCCGCGCGGCACGGCGGTCGGCGGCATGACCTCCTCCATGCAGCTCAGCCGTCGACGCGCGAATCTCGGGGTGACGGATGGTTCCGCCGAGGTGGGCCGCCCGTGCGAGCAGAACCGTCGCCGCCAGCGAGAGCAGCAGTGCGCCGAGCGCCGCGGAGCGAGGAATCAGTCGGCCGCGACGCGCGTAGAGCAACAAGCCGAGGCAGAGAGTCCCGAGCACGGCGACCGTTACCGCGGCGATTTCCGCGGCCTCCTCGTGGTTCTTGATCAGGCTCTCCGAGACGCCAGGCAGGTGCTCGACGATCTCCTCGGCCGGCTCGCCGGTCAGATAGACGGGGATCGTCAGCGCCGCGGCGGACGCCAGGATCGCGAGGCTGACCTTCGTGAGGTCCTCGTTCCGCCGCGTCACCGCGATCGCAAGCACCAGTGTTCCCACGAGAACGCCGATCACCGGGAGGTGATTCAGCAAGAGATGCCAATGCGCTGCCGTCATGGTGCCTAGGACCCTCAATTTCCTTGCCAGCGCCCGCCGGCGACCAGCGCTCGTGTCTGCGGATCACGTTTTCCGAAGCTCGGGAATCCTCCGAGCGTTCGTCCCAAACTTGAGACGACGCCGGCTGCGGCACGGACATCGTCTCGCTTGACGGGTTGGCACGCAACCCGCTGACATCTTACTCCATGGCACCACAGAAACGCGGCAATCGCATCCGGAAGGTCCTGGTGGCGACGGATTTCTCGGCGGGCAGTCGCGCCGCGCTGCGAGCGGTCGAGAAGCTGAGCTCGAACGGCAATCGCATCGATCTGCATCTCGTCCATGTCCTCGAGCCGTTCCACTTCTCCGCACCGCCACCGCCGCTGTTGGTCGAGTACGACGTCGGGCGTGAGCGCGAGGCGCGCCGCCTGCTGGACCGCTTCGCCGCGCGGATTCGCCGCCGGCTCGGAGCGGGCGTGCGTGTCAAGGAGCACGTCGTGCTCGGCGCCGCCGCGACGGCGATCTGTCGCCTCGGCGCGAAGATCGCCCCCGACCTGATCATCGTCGGCACGCACGGCCGCACGGGCGTCAAGCACGCGCTCCTCGGCAGCGTCGCCGAGCGGGTGGTCCGTCTTGCCAAGCGACCGGTGCTCACGGTGCCCCTCGGCAGCCGGTAGCGCCGAGCAGGAACGATGACCGTGACGCTCGCGGCAACGCTGAATGAGAGCGTCGAGACGACGTGTCCCTTCTGCGCGGTCGGGTGCGGCCTCCGGCTCGGCGTCGAAGGCGGTCATGTCACCGACGTGCGGCCGGTCGCCGCGCATCCGGTGTCGCGCGGGCAGCTCTGCGCGAAGGGATGGAACGCGGAGAAGTTTCTGCGCAGCCCCGATCGCCTGACGACGCCGCTCCTGCGGCGCGGGAATCGTCTCGAGCCGGCGTCCTTTGACGAGGCGCTCGCGGCAGCGGCGCATGGCCTGCGCGGCGCGCTCGACGACGGCGGCCCCGGAGCCGTCGGTGTCATCTCGAGCGCGCGCGCGACCAACGAGGACAACTACGCCGCGATGAAGCTCGCCCGCGCGGTCCTCGGCACCAACAACATCGACCACTGCGCGCGCGTCTGCCACTCGCCGTCGGTCGCGGCGCTCGGCCGGACGCTCGGCTCGGGGGCGATGACCAACCCGATCGCCGACATCGACCAGGCCGACTGCATCTTCGTCGTCGGCGCCGACCCGACCGAGAACCATCCGATCATCGGCGGCCGCATCCTCGCCGCGAAAGCGCGCGGCGCACGCCTGATCGTGATCGACCCGCGGCGTACGCGCCTCGCCGAGCACGCCGACTTGTACCTGCAGCCGCGTCTCGGCACGGACATCCCGCTGGTGAACGCGATGCTGCTCACGATCTTCGCGAACGGCTGGGAGGATCGCGCCTACCTCGCGCGCCGCTGCGAGAACCTCGACGCGCTGCGGGCCTCGCTCGCGGCGTTCTCGCCCGAGCGCGCCGCCGCGATCTGTGGCGTCGATGCCGCGAGCATCGTCACCGCGGCGCGCTGGTACGCCACCACGCCGCGCGCCTTTCTCGCCTACGGTCTCGGCATCACCCAGCACGTCTGCGGGACCGAGAACGTCATCGCGCTCTCGAACCTGGCCCTCGTGACCGGCCACATCGGCACCGTCGGCGCTGGTATCAACCCGCTGCGCGGGCAGAACAACGTGCAGGGCGCCTGCGACATGGGGGCGCTGCCTGACGTGCTCGCGGGCTATCAGCGCGTCGACGACCCGGCCGCACGCGCGAAGTTCGGAGCGGCGTGGGGCGCCGTGATCCCCGAGCGCCCCGGGCTCACGACGCTCGCGATGGAGCACGCCGCGCACGACGGCGCGGTGCGG
>JBGPIT010000090.1:0-14103 GCA_041485125.1 Binatia bacterium
AGCAGCTGCCCGAAGCCGAGCGCCTGTCGACGGACACGCTGGTACGAAGTCTCGTCGGCCGTGGCGTCGCTGCCGAGATCGTGGAAGATCCGGCCGACATCGCGGCACTGGTGGCGCGAGATGCCGCCCCGGGCGACGTGATCGTGCTGATGTCGAACGGCGGGTTCGGCGGTCTCGCGCAAACGTTGCCGCGCACGCTCGCGCTCGACGCGTCGGACTGATCCTGCGGCGTCCGTTGGCGTCGACCGCGGGGTTCCGGCGTCTCGGGCTACTGATCGACGTCGCGCGACGCCCGCGTCTCGGTGTCGAGCGCGCGGAGCTCGCCGGGGGCGCCGTACAGGCGACGATAGCGCCGGTAGTTCGCGAGCACGGCCTTCACGTAGCGCCGGGTCTCGCGGTAGCTGATGCTCTCGACGAACTCGTCGGGATCCGCCCCCGGCATCCGGCTCTCCCATTTCGCGACCGCATCCTCGCCAGCGTTGTAGGCGGCAAGCGCTTTCACGACGTTCCCGTCGTAGCGGTCGAGAAGGCTGCGCAGGTAGCTCGTCCCGAGACGCACGTTCGTCGGTGGTTGCATGAGGTCGTGCGAGCGCACCTCGCTGCCCGCGACGTCGCTCGCCGTCCGGCTGAGGAGCTGCATCAGGCCGAATGCCGCTGCGGGCGAGGCCGCCTCGGGGTCGAACACGCTCTCTTGGCGCATGAGCGCAAGGACCAGGTACGGGTCGAGGCGGCGTCTGGTCGCCTCGTCACGCACGAGTGGCCAGTACGCCCTCGGATAGAGGTAGGACGCGAGCGTGGCGCCCGGAAGCGCCGCCGTCTTTTCCATCCGGGTCGCGAGTCGGAGCGCGCGGCTCGGCGCCTCGACGCGCCGGTAGGCCTCGAGAAGGAAGGGTTCGCTCTCGCCGCCGGCCGCGAGCTCGCGCGCCAGGGCGTCGAGCTCGCGCGCGGCGAGCCGATCGAGCCCCGCGCCCCGCAGCTCCTCGCTGCGACTCCAGTGGTAGGTGCGAAAGGTCAGCGACGGCGGTGGATCCCCGCTGAGCGGCACCGGCGGAGCGGGCAGCGGCGCCGTGACGCCGAGTCGAAGCTCGGCGAGATCCGCGTAGTAGGTCTCGGGCGCGACCACGAGAACCTCGTCGAACGCGCGTGTCGCACCGTCCGGGTCGGCGGCGCCCGCGCGCGCGCGGCCTTGCCAGTAGAGCCCCGCGTCGCGGTCGGCTTCGCCGGCGCGTGCGAGGTCGGCGAACGCCGACGCGGCCTCGGTAAAGCGCCCCGCCGCGTATGGCATCCACGCGATCCGCCAGCGCGCATCGCGGACGAGATCGGCGTCGCCGCTGACGGCGAGGACCCGATGGTAGTGGGAGGCCGCCAGCGCCTCGTTCCCTTCGTGCTCCGCGATGCGGCCCAGGGAGTACTCGATCGTATCGCGCTTCGGATGCGCGGGTGCGTCGCGGAGGAGCTGCTCGAAGAGCGGGCGCGCCTCTCCGTCGCGATCGCGGTTCCACAGCATGGTGGCGAGGTCGAAGGCCGCCATACCGCGCGGCCCCTCGTCGCGTGCTGCGTCGCGATAGGTGTCCACCGCCTCTTCGATCTTGCCCTGTAGTTGCTGCGTCCGCGCGAGCGCGCGGAGCGCGTCGCCGCGCGCGCCGACCGCCGCTAACGTCGCGGACGCCTCGAGTCGGCTCTCGGCGAGGTCGAGTCGGCCTTCGAGCATCAAGACGCGTCCCTCGGCCAGCAGCAGATCGGGATCCTCGAGCAGCCAGGGAACGGCGTGCTCGAGCGCGGTTGCGTGCTCGCGTGCCGTCCCGGCGGCGCTTCCCCGCAGCTTCCGGATTTGCTGGTAGAGCCCGTAGGCGGCCTCCGGATCCTCCCGCGCTCGCATGTCGGCTTGGACGAGGAGCGCGTATCCGCGGCTCTCGTTGTCGCTTCCCGCCGCGCCGAGCGTCCGATCGGCGAACTCCTCGGCGCGGGGATCGCCGAGCGCGAGCGCGACACGCGCACGGCGCGCGAGCGCACGCGGAATCCAGACGCTGTCCGGGTGGGTCGCGAGCAGCCGGTCGTCGAAGCGCGCCGCCTCGTCGTAGCGGCGCGCGCGCTCGGAGAGCTCGGCGAGCGAGGAGAGGTGATAGTCCTCGAGCGCCGGGTAGCTCTCGAGAAGGATCAGGAAGCGAGCGCGGGCGGCGTCATCGTCGCGGTGCGCGGCGAGCGTGACGGCCTCGACGAAGAGCGCGCGAGGATCCGACGTCAGCTGTGCCGAGGTGGGCGTCGTCTCGGGCGTCGCGACCGCCGGTCGCTGCAGCGACTCTCGCCCGCATCCGCCGGTGAGCAGGGCTGCGACGAGAAGGGCACGCACCCCGGCGCTCTCGCCACCCACCCACATCGCATTCCGGCTAGCATCGCGTCGGAAGGGCCGCAATGGAGCTCGACGCGCGGAGGTCGCCGCGCGATCGCCGCGCGGGTGCTGGCCTGTTTAATTCAGCCAGCACCGCCGCGCGCGCTACCTTGACAGGCCGGCATGCCTCCGGCACGTCTACCGCGATGTCGGAGCGCACGCCTCCCGTTTCGGAGCGCTCCTCTCTCGTTCTCGTTTCCGCGTCGCCGCGCCGGCGCTGGCTCCTCGCGAAGCTCGGCGTCGCCTTCGAGGTGCTCTCGGTCGACATCGACGAGCGCTCGCGGCCCGGTGAGCCCCCGATCGACTTCGCGCAACGCATGGCCGACGAGAAGGCCGCGGCGGCGTTGCCGAGCCGGGGGGATGCGTGGCTTCTCGCCGCCGACACCGTGGTCGCGGTCGACGGCGCCAGCTGGGGGAAGCCGCGCGACGAGAACGAGGCGACGTCGATGCTCGCGACGCTCTCCGGACGGCGCCACACGGTCTATACCGGCGTGACGTTGCTCCAGCCCGGCGGCACGCCCGCCGCGCGCACGGTGACCGCAACCGACGTCTGCTTCCGGATGCTCAGCGCCGCCGAGATCCGGGCCTACATCGCGACCGGCGAGCCCTTCGATCGCGCCGGCGCGTACGCGATCCAAGGCGAGGGCGCACACCTCATCGATCGCCTCGACGGGTCCTACACCAACGTCATCGGCCTGCCGTTGCCGGAGGTCGCGCAGTGGCTGCGCGAATCGCGGATCCTCTGACCGAGCGGTATGCCGCCGTCCGCGCCCGCATCGCGGCGGCGTGTCGGCGTGCGGGCCGCGACGAGGATTCGGTGCGCCTGGTCGCGGTGAGCAAGGACGTCGATGCGTCGCGTGTCCGTGCGCTCGCGGCGCTCGGTGCATGCCGCTTCGGCGAGAACTACGTGCAGGAGTGGACTGCCAAGCGCGCGCAGCTCGCCGATCTCGACGGGGTCGAGTGGCACTTCATCGGTCGCATCCAGCGCAACAAGGCGCCTGCCGTCGCGACGGCGTCGTTGGTCCATTCCGTCGCCGACCGCGAGATCGGCGCCGCGCTCGATCGCGAGGCGGCGCGTGCCGGACACCCGCTGCCGGTTCTCGTGCAGGTGAACGTCGGCGGCGAGGCGACCAAAGGCGGCGTCGCGCCCCCCACGCTCCCCGACCTGCTCGTGTCGTTGCGGCAGCTGGCCTTCCTCCGCGTGCGGGGTCTGATGACCGTGCCGCCGCCGGTCGATCCGGAGCGCGCGCGCCCGTTTTTCCGCGCCTTGCGCGAGCTCCGCGATCGGCAAGCGCACGCCGACGAGCTGGTCGAGCTGTCCATGGGCATGAGCAGCGATTTCGAGGTCGCGATCGAGGAGGGCGCCACCCTGGTGCGCGTCGGTACCGCGATCTTCGGACCGCGCAAGGAGGCAGCGTGAGAAAGCTCGGTCTGCTCGGTGCCGGCAACATGGCGGGCGCGCTCGTCAAAGGTCTGCTCGAAACCAAGCGCTGCAAGGCGCGCGACGTCTGGGCGAGTGACAGCGAGCCGCGCCAGCTCCGGCGCATGCGCCGGCAGTTCGGAATCGACGCCGCGCCCGACAACGCGACGCTCATCACTGACAGTGCCGTGATCGTTCTCGCCGTGAAGCCGCAGGTGATGGACGCGGTGCTGGCGGAGATCCGGCCCGCCGTGACGCGCCGCCAGCTCTTCGTCTCGATCGCCGCCGGGATTACGCTCGCGCGGCTCGAGCAGGCGCTCGGCCCGCAGGCGCGGGTGATCCGGGTGATGCCGAACACGCCGGCGCTCGTCGGCGCCGCGATGTCGGTGCTGGTGCGCGGCCGGCGCGCGACTGCCGCCGACGCGCGGCTCGTCGTCGACCTCTTCGGTGGAGTCGGTGAGGTGGTCGAGGTAAAGGACGAGGCGCTCATGGACGCGATCACGGGTCTTTCCGGCAGCGGTCCCGCATACGTCTATCGCTTCGCCGAAGGACTGATCGCGGGAGCGGTCGCCGAGGGACTCGACGAGCGCCTGGCGCGGCGCCTCACGTATCAAACCATCCGCGGTGCCGCATTGATGTTGCAACAGACCGGACGCTCACCCGAGGAGCTGCGCGCGATGGTGACGTCGCCGGGCGGCACGACGTTGGCCGGACTGCAGGCACTCGACGACGCGGGGTTCGTCGGCGGTCTCGCCGGCGCGATCGCCGCCGCGACCCGTCGCTCGCGCGAGCTCGGACGGGGTTGAGGAGGACGCATGTTCGTATTCGCGAATTTCTTGCTCGGCCTCGCCAAGGTCATCGACATGCTGCTGTGGTTCTACATGTGGATTCTGATCGCGCGCGTGGTGATCTCGTGGGTGAATGCCGACCCCTACAATCCGATCGTGCGTGCGATCGTGACCGCGACCGAGCCGCTCTTGTATCGCATCCGGCGCTCGCTGCCGGTCTTTGCCGGCGGCATCGACTTCTCGCCGTTGATCGTCTTCGCCGGCATCTACTTCCTGCAGATCTTCCTGGTGCAGAGCATGGTCGATCTCGCCCTCAGGATGCGGTGACGCGGGCGCAGACGATCCTCCGCGTCCGCGTCGTTCCGCGCGCAGCGCGGGCGCGGCTCGCCGTCGAGCAGGATGGCCGGGTGCGCGCACATCTCACCGCGCCGCCCGTGGACGGCGCCGCGAATCGCGCGCTCATCGCGCTCCTCGCCAAGGAGCTCGACGTGCCGAAGCGCGATGTCGCGATCACGCGTGGAGAGCGCGGGCGCGAGAAGCTCGTCGCGGTGAGCGGCCGCACCGCCGCCGAGATCGCGCGGCTGCTTGGGGCGCCGGCAGGTATCGCCGTTGACAAGCCGAACGGTCGTGGCTAGATCTGGAAGTTGCCGAAATCACGGAGGAATCATGCCGATCTACGAATATCACTGCAGCAAGTGCGGCGACTTCGAGGTGATGCAGAAGATGAGCGATGCACCGCTGTCGGAATGTCCGACCTGTCATCGCAAGGTGCGCAAGCTGATGTCCTCCACGTCGTTCCAGCTCAAAGGCAGCGGGTGGTACGTCACCGACTACGGCAAGAAGGGGAACGCCGGCGGCAAGGCGGACGAGAAGAAATCTGACGACAAGAAAGCCTCCGACAAGAAGGCTCCGACCGAGAGCGCGGGCGAGAGCAAGGAAACGAAGTCCGAGAGCACCGGCTCGAGCTCGAGCAGCGACAGCGGCGGCACGGGCAAGAGCGGCGAGAAGGCGGCGGCCGCCTGAGACTCGCAACCAACGCGTCACCGACGATACCGCAGGGGCGAAGCTCCTGCGGTATTTTTTTGTGAGCCGCTCGCGGTGACCGTACGGCGGCGCAGGATCGCGGGCGGGGCGAGCGCGATCGTCGGCATCGACACCGGCGGCACCTTCACCGACTTCTTCGTCCGCGACGGTGCCGCGATCCGGGTCCACAAGGTGCTCTCGACACCTGGCGACCCGGCGGTCGCCGTGCTCGCCGGTCTCGCAGCGCTCTTTCCGGATACGCCCGCGGCGCGTGTGACCTACGGCAGCACGGTCGCGACCAATGCGCTCCTCGAGCGCCGCGGCGCCCGTGTATGCCTGGTGACGACGGCGGGATTCGAGGACGTCATCGAGATCGGCCGCCAGGCTCGCCCCGACCTCTACGCGCTCGAGCCGCGCGTCGCGAAGCCGCTGGTCGCGCGGAAGGACCGCGTCGGTGTGCGGGAGCGGTCGACGTTCGACGGTCGCGTGCTCGTTCCGTTGACGCCGGCCGCGCTACGCCGGGTGCTGCGAGACGTGCGGGCGCGCCGGCCCGAGTCGGTCGCGGTGGCCTTCCTGCATTCGTACGCGGCGCCGCGACACGAGCGGGCGGCAGGGCGGGTGCTCGCGACGCTCGGCGTTCCGGTCACGCTGTCGTACGCGCTCGTCAGCGAGCCCCGTGAGTACGAGCGCACCAGTACCGCGGTCGTCAACGCCTACATCGCGCCCTTGATGCGCCGCCATCTCGGGCGCCTCGCGGCGGCGATGCCACGCGACCGGCTGCGCGTCATGCAATCGAGCGGCGGCGTCGCGCGCGTCGCGCTCGTCCGTGACGAGCCGGTGCGGACGATTCTCTCCGGTCCAGCCGGCGGCGTCGTCGGCGCCGCGAGAGTCGCGCGTCGTGCGGGGATCGCGCGCGCGATCACGATCGACATGGGCGGCACCTCGACCGACGTCGCCTTGGTCGACGGCGACGTGCCGCGGCGGAGCGACTGGTCGCTCGACGGCATGGCGGTGCGTGTGCCGGTGATCGACATCCACACCGTCGGCGCCGGCGGTGGCTCGATCGCACGCCGCGACGCCGGCGGGTCGCTGCGCGTCGGCCCGGAGAGCGCCGGCGCCGATCCGGGGCCCGCATGCTACGGCCGCGGCAGCGCCGCGACGGTCACCGACGCGAACGTCGTCCTCGGACGTCTCGACCCGACGCGCTTTCTCGGCGGCGACATGCCGATCCATCCGGCGCGCGCGATACAGACGGTCGCCCGACTCGCGCGCGAGCTCGGGATCGGGACGCTCCGCGCGGCGGCGGGAATCGTCGAGGTCGCGAATGCCGCGATGGCGCGCGCGCTGCGCGTGATCTCCGTCGAGCGCGGCCACGATCCACGCGCCTTCACCTTGGTCGCATTCGGCGGCGCCGCCGGCGTGCACGCATGTGCGCTCGCCGCCGAGCTCGGGATCACGCGCGTGATGATCCCCCGCCATCCCGGTCTGCTCTCCGCGATCGGCATGGCGGAGGCGCCGCTCAGCCGCGAGTACACCGCGACGATCCGTCGCGTCGCGCCGTCCACGGCGTATTTAGCGACGATCCTTGCTCCGCTGACCCGTCGCGGCGCCGCCGAGCTCCACCGTGACGGTGTCACGAATCCGGTTGCGGAAGCCGTCCTCCAGATGCGCTATCTCGGCCAGGCGCATGAGATCGCGGTCGCTCTGGACCGGGAGTACCGCCGCGCGTTCGATGCGGCGCATCTCCGTCTCTACGGATACGCGGCGCCGGAGCGGCCGGTCGAGGTGCTGACGTTGCGGCTCAGGATGTCGGCGCGGGAGCCCCGGATCCGGCCGCTTCGGGCCATTGTCGCTCTGCGCCGCCGGCCGAGAGGAGCGCCGCACGCGTTCTGGTGGGATGGTCGTCGCGTCGGAGCGCCGCTCCACGAGCGCGATGCGCTCGAGCCCGGGGTACGCATCGACGGGCCGGCGCTCCTCGTCGAGTACAGCTCGACCGTCCTCGTGCCGCCGGACTGGACCGCGACCGTCGACCGTGACCGCAACCTGCGTATCGCCCGAATCGAACGTCGCGCGGGGCGTGTGGCCGGCTCGCGGGCGGTGCGGGCATCGCGGGCATCGCGGGCGTGAATTGACTTCGGCGATGTCGGCCGACAAGCGGGTGGTCGTGAAA
This sequence comes from Binatia bacterium, assembly GCA_041485125.1. Lineage (GTDB taxonomy): Bacteria > Desulfobacterota > Binatia > UTPRO1 > UTPRO1 > JBGPIT01. Next base: position 7,791 of record JBGPIT010000090.1, read on the forward strand.
CGCGTTCGGCAACGAGCTCTTCAGCAGCATCTCGCTCCTCGCCCGATGAGCGTCCGCCGCGGGTTCGACCCGATCGCGCTCGCGGTGTTCCACCATCGGCTCGCCGCGGTTGCCGAGGAGATGGGGGTCTTGCTCGGTCGGACCGGCTTCTCGCCGAACATCAAGGAGCGGCACGACTACTCGTGCGCCGTCTTCGATGCGCGCGGCCGGCTGGTGGCGCAGGCCGCGCACATCCCGGTGCATCTCGGATCGACGCCGCTGTCGGTGCGGGCGGCGATCGCGGCGTTCCGGCCACGTCCTGGCGACGTCGTCGCGTTGAACGATCCATTCGCGGGCGGGACGCATCTTCCCGACGTGACCTTGGTGGCACCCGTCTTCGTTGCCGGTCGTGGCCGGTTGCTCGGCTTCGTCGCAAACCGGGCGCACCACGCCGACATCGGCGGCATGACGCCGGGGTCGATGGCGCTGGCGCGCGAGATCTACCAGGAAGGGTTCCGGATGCCGCCGATCCGGCTCGTCCGCGACGGCACGATCGATCGCGACCTCGTCGCGCTCTTTCTCGCGAACACACGCGTTCCCGCCGAGCGGCAAGGCGACCTCGACGCGCAGTGTGCCGCGCTCGAGACCGGTGCGCGGCGCCTCGTCGAGCTCGCCGGCGAGATCGGGCGCGTCCGCTTGGTGCGCGGCATGGGCGAGCTGCAGCGGTACAGCGGCCGCCTCATGACTGCCGCGCTGAAGCGGCTGCGCGCCGGTGTCTACCGTGCCGTCGACGTTCTCGACGACGACGGCATGGGCGCCCGACGCATCCCGATCCGCGTCGCGATCACGATCCGGAACGGCCGTGCCGCCGTCGACTTCACGGGTAGCGCCTCGCAGGTCGAAGGCAGTCTGAACGCGAACTACGCGGTTACCCTCTCGGCCGTGCTCTACGCCTTCACCGCCCTTGCCGGCGAGGAGATTCCGCCGAACGAGGGTGTGCTCGGATGCATCGACGTGCGCGCGCCCGCGTCGAGCGTGGTGAACGCGACGTTTCCCGCCGCCGTCGCCGGCGGCAACGTCGAGACTTCGCAACGGATCGTCGACGTGGTCCTGCGTGCGCTCGCCCGCGCCGCGCCCGACCGCGTGCCGGCCGCCAGCGCCGGCTCGATGAACAACCTGGCGATCGGCGGCTTCGATCGTCGTCGGGCACGGGCGTTCGCGTACTACGAGACGCTCGCGGGCGGCGCGGGCGGCGGGCCGCACGGGGCGGGCGCATCCGGCGTTCACACCCACATGACCAACACGCTCAACACGCCGATCGAGGCGCTCGAGGCGTACTATCCTTTCCGTGTGACCGAGTACCGCCTGCGTTCCGGCAGCGGCGGCAACGGACGCTTTCGAGGCGGTGAGGGGCTGGTTCGGGAGCTCGAGCTGCTCGAGCCCTGCGACGTGACGCTGCTGACCGATCGGCGGCGGATACGGCCCTACGGTCTTGCCGGCGGCGGCCCGGCTCGCGTCGGCCGCAACTACCTCCGGCGCGGCGGACGGCTCAGCACGCTACCGGGGAAGTGCAATCTCCGCGTGCACGCCGGTGAGTCGGTGCGGATCGAAACGCCCGGCGGTGGCGGTTGGGGCAGGCGAGCGTCGCGACGCAGCGGCGGGGGACTGCCCGCAGCGCGCGATCGGTAGCTACGTCGGCTGAAACGACGAGCGGCGAGAGAAGCGTCGCCGCTCCCGCTCGCCGCTCGGAACAAACTTGCCCGCCGGCAGCCGCTCGTCAGCGGCCGATTCTCGTCCAGTCGAGACCCTCCCCCTGCCGGTGGGCAAGCACCGGAGACGCGCACCGCGCGATCGCCGAGACGACCCTGGTGCGTCGCCTGATTCAGGCGGCCTTGCTGCTGCTCGCGATCTCCTCGAGACGCTTCTCGATGTGCGCGACCTTCTTCTTGAGCTTCTCGAGCTCGTCGCGCGTCGCCATGTTGAGACGCCGCACGATCGGCTCCACGCCTTTCTCGGCCTGCTTCTCGATCGCGGCGACGAACTTCTGCCCGCGCTCCTCGATGTCCTTCACGGCGCGCTCGGCGCGCTTCTGGATATCGGAGCGGAGCTTCTGCGCTTGCGAGAGCAGATCCTGCACGGCGCGCTTGCGATCTTTGCTCAGGAGCTCGGTCGCGTCTTTGCGGATGCGATCCACGACGCGCTCTCCCTCGCGCTGTACCCGACGCAGCGTGCTTTGCACCTGCTCGAGCCGGCCCCGGAGACCACTATGCGTTTTGCTGTCGGCCATGCCGTCACCCCCTTTGTCAGTAGACGTTCGAGGCTGTTAACACGGCGCGTCAAAGGCGTCAAGCGACCCCTTGACCGGCCTCTCAATCGGTGTCGGTCTCGACCAGGACGTCGTACTCCTCCGATCCGGCCAGGCCTTTGGAATCCTTGACGTTCACCGTCGCAGTGAACTCGCCCGCCTTTTGGTAGACGTGGCTCGGGTTGGCGTCGGTGCTCGCGGCCGAGGCGTCACCGAAGTCCCATGAGTAGGTGTACGGAGGCGTCCCGTCCTCGATCGAGGTGGTGAACTTGACCGTCAGCGGCGGCGCACCCTCGTCGGGCTCGGCCTCGAGATCCACATAGAGCTCGTCCGCGGCCTCGTTCGCGGCCGGTGCGGCCGCTTGTGGCGCCACGCTGACACGAACGGCCGGAGTGGCGGTCGCGCGTGCAGCCGGCGCGCTCTCTTCGCGCGAGCATCCGAGCACGGAGAGCATCGCGATCAGCGAAGTGATGCCACACAGTGAGAGCGTCGATCTCATGAGCGTTTCCTCCTGGCGTTTCGGTACCGAAATTCGCCGGGTGTGATTACCAGAGGCCTTTGAGGCTGGCAATTAAGGCGGTTCGCCGCCGCGCGGCGGTTTCCGTGCGCGGCGGAACGATATAACGTCGCAGCCGTCGCGCTTGAAGGGCAGCGGAGGCCGGTGCGGAGACGGAACTTCAGCAGCGTCGATCAACGGACCTACGAGCGCAGCAACGCGATCGGCGCGATACGCGTTCCCCCGCACCCGGTGCTGGTCCCTCGCACGCTCGCAATCGACGCCGCGCTCGAGATTGGCGATCGACGCCGCGTCCAGGCCGCGAGTCAGGCGCTCCTCGACGCCCTCTGCATCCTGCTGCGGGTCGCGCCGTTGCGGGTCGAGGTCTGTGGCATCCGCCCCACCAATCACTATGGCGAGCTCCATGGGCTCTACACGCCTGCCGCGACCGACCAGAAGCGTGATCGCGTCCAGGTGTGGATGCATACGGCGCGGCGCCGGCAAGTCGTCGCGTTCAAGACCTTCCTGCGTACGCTGATCCACGAGCTCGGCCACCATCTCGACTACGAGTACCTCAAGCTCTCGCGCTCGTTTCACACCGAGGGGTTCTACAAACGCGAGAGCAGCCTCGTGTACCAGCTGCTGCCGAGCGATTTCTCATCTTCCAAGTTGAGGCCTCGACCCGCATCGAATATCTAACTCGCTGAATGTGCGAGCTGCTCGGCATGAACTGCAACACGCCGACCGACATCACCTTCTCGTTTTGCGGCTTTCGACAGCGCGGGGGAGGCACCGGTCCGCATCAAGACGGTTGGGGGATCGCCTTCTACGAGGGGCGTGGCGCACGCCTCTTCCACGACGTCCGTCCGTCGGCGAACAGCGAGATCGCGCAGTTGGTGCAGGCGTACCCGATCAAGAGCAAGAACGTGATCTCTCACATTCGCCGGCGCACCCGCGCGCGCGTGTGCGTCGAGAACACGCATCCCTTTCAGCGCGAGCTCTTCGGCCGCACCTGGGTCTTCGCGCACAACGGCTACCTCAAAGGGATCAAGCGCAAGCGCTTGCGCTTCTATCGGCCGATCGGCACCACCGACTCGGAGTACGCGTTCTGCTACCTGCTCGATCAGATTCGCGCGGCGTTTCCGCAGCCGAAGCCCCCCGAGCCCGGTCCGCTCTGGGACTTGATCCAGCGAGGCTTCGCGGAGCTCGCGACGCATGGGAAGTGCAACCTGCTCCTGTGCGACTCGCGATACCTCTACAGCTACTGCACGAGCATGCTGTGTTGGATTCAGCGGCGCGCGCCGTTCACCACGGCGTCGCTGGTCGATGCGGAGCTCGAGATCGACTTCAGCCGGCACACCACCCCCAAGGACAAGGTCGTGGTGATCGCCACGCAGCCGCTCACCCGCAACGAGACCTGGACGCCGTATCAGCCCGGCGAGTTCCGCGTCTTCGGCGACGGTGAGTCGCTCGAGGCGCGCCTGCCGCAATGACCTCCGCGGGCGCGCCGTCGACGATCGCCGGACGCGTGTGCGTCCTCGCCGGCGGCAGCGGCGGGATCGGTGCGGCCTGCGCCCGCCGCCTGCATGCGGAAGGTGCGTCGCTGGTGATCGGCTACCGCGGCAACAGGGAGCGGGCGGAGACGTTGGCGAGCGAGCTGCGTGAGCAAGGCGCGGCGCCGGTTACGATCGTCGGCGGCGACATCGCGGACGAGACGACGCGCGAGGCGCTGGTCGAAGCGGCGCGCGCGCTCGGCACGCCCTACGCCCTCGCGGTGCTCGCGGGCGACCCGGCGCGCCCGGGCGGCAGCGTCGCGACCGCGCGGGAGATGGAGCAATCGCTGCGCGACAACTACCTCGGTCCGGTGCTGCTCGCGCGCCGGTTCGGCGACGAGCTCGCGCGCGCGGGCGGCGGCGCGATTGTCCTGCTGTCGACGATGCAGGCGGTCGCGCTCTTCGACGGCAGTCTCGGCTACGCCGCTCCGAAAGCGGCGCTCATCCACGCGGCGCGTCTTCTCGCACGCGAGCTCGGCGGACCGACCGACGTGCGCGTGAACGTCGTCGCGCCCGGCGTCACCGAAGCGGGCATGGCCGAGGCGAGCATCCGCAAAGGGAAGTACGACCGGTTCGTGGCGGCGGGAGTGATTCGGAGATTCGGACGCGCCGACGACGTTGCCCGCGCCATTCGATTCTTTCTGGAGCCGGACAACTACGTCACCGGTCAGCTCCTCACCGTCGATGGTGGACTGACGCTGCGACGCGACGTCGCTGCAGCGAAATGATCGGTCTGCGGCGAAGCGCGTCGCTGCGCTAGGATGCGCACGCGAGCTCGGCGTCGATGAGCTCGATCTCGTTCGGGAACACCAGCGTCGCCTTACCCATGTCCCAATCGACCAAGACGAGCTGGCGACCGAGATTCTCGAGGCCGTAGCGGATCGTGCCCTGGCTATGACGCTGTATCGAACCACCGGGGTACGGGACGTGGCGCAGAATGCGACAACGGCTCCCAGCTAGGATACGGTCGATCACGGTGCGATCCTCCTCCGGTGCCTGTCGCAAGGACCGTGCCGGTGCTGCATTGTGGCCGATCCATCAGAATCGTTGAGTTCTCGCGTCCGTCATCGAAAGCGCGGGATGGCGATCACGTGACGGTCTGCCACTAGGGTGGGCAGAAATTCCAAAGTGCCTTGCCACGCGGCAGTGCCCACCATCGCCCACGGTGAACGGTCGTTCAACGCCGAGCGTCCTTTGGCGGGCTATTCGCGAACCGAATCGACGTGCATTGCGGCGAGCGCGATCGGTGGCGTACGCGCGACGCGCGCTACGCCGAAAACCTCCGTTGACCGCCTCGGGTCCTCCGCTAGGATGCGCCGCCTGACATCGCGATGATCAAGGCGATTTACCTGATCCGGCGGAAGCCCGGCATGTCGCCGGAGGATTTCCATCGCTACTGGCGCGAGGTGCACGGCGCGATCGCCGCGCGTATTCCCGGCATGCGACGCTACGTGCAATGCCATGCGGTTCCGGCCGGCGCCGGGGCGCCGGAGTACGACGGTGCCGCCGAAGCGTGGTTCGACGATCTCGAGTCGGTGCGACGCGCGGTCGCGTCGCCCGAATATGCGGCGGCGCGCGAGGACGAAGCGCGCTTCATCGACCTCGAGCGTACGACGCTGATTTTCACCGAGGAGGTTCCCTTCATTGCCTGAGATCCAGTCGCACGATCCGTCGCGGAGCGCTCCTCCCGGTGAGCTCGGTCTCTCGGATGCCCTCGCGTGGGTGCAAGAACGTTGGGTGCTGATCGCCGGCCTTGCGCTCGTGCTCATCGTGATGTGGCTCGCCTCCGCCGAGCCACGCAAGAATGGCCGCTACCTGCTCGTGAAGGACGACGTCCCGTGTGAGGGCCGCAAGGACGACGAGGACGGCCGACGCTGGTGCTACCTCGTGCTCGATACGCAGAGCGGCGTCATCGAGGAGCGAGCCCGCAAGGTGCGGGCACACGATTGACGCCGCGGCAAGGCCTCGCGATCGGCGTGG
>JBGPIT010000091.1:0-13954 GCA_041485125.1 Binatia bacterium
CAGCGCGGCCTGGTCGTGGCGCGCAACGGCAGCGGCGCCCGCATCGATCTCGGCGGCGGCGACTTCGCCGGTGTCTCGGTCGTGAACAACCTGCCGTGCGCGTCGGGCGGCGATTGCTCGAGCGGTCAGAACAAGTTCTGCGCTCTCGGCACCGGCGCACAGATCGGCGTCTGGAACGTCACCGACTGCCCGTGCATCAACCGCCTCTGCAACGGCGCGCTCGGCACCTGCACCGTCGACTCGTGCGCGCCGCTCGATCGCGACGGCACCTGCCTCGGCAGCGGCGGCGCCGGTGCCTCGATCGGCAACCGCTCGAACTGTGCGCGCACCACCGGCGCGGTCCCGCTGGACGTGAAAGATACCGGGACGAGCAGCACCGCGACTGCCGGCCTCAGCGTCTGCAGCGACGTCGACTGCGACTTCTGAGCGGAGTGCTCAGCCCGCGCGCTCGACGCTGAGCGCGAACTTGTGGACGCCGCTCTGGCGCAGCAGGTCCATGAGCCGCACCACATCGCCGTGGGAGACGGCGCGGTCGGCGGCGATCACGGCCTGGAGATCGGGCTTCTGCGGCAGCGCGCCGGCGACGTAGCTCCGCACGTCGTCCTCGGAGACGTGCTTGCCGTTCATCGACAGCACGCCTTCCTTGTCGAGCTGGATCTCGAGCGTCGTGGAGACGGTCTCCTCGCCGGTCGCGGCCTTCGGCAGCTGCACCGGGAGACCGGGCTGCACGATGAACGTCGCCGTCACCATGAAGATGATGAGCAGGACGAGCATGATGTCGACCAGCGGCGTGACGTTGATGTCGACGATCATCGGCGCGTCGTCGTCGTCCTGATAGCTGCTACCGAGGGTCGCCGACATCAGGCCATCTCCGCCGTCGCCGGCGTGGCGCTGCGCGGGCTACCGTGGCGGCGCTCGCCGGCGGCCGGCGCGCCGCTCGCCGCGGCGACGATCGCGTGCGCGATCTCGTCGGCGCGTGCGACGCGGGTGCGGACGCGGCGCTGGAAGTAGTTGAACGCGACCACCGCGGGGATCGCGACCAGGAGGCCGATCGCGGTCGCGACCAGCGCCTCCGAGATACCGCTCATCACGACGGTCGCGCCGCCGCCGGCATTGTGCGCGAGCTCGTGAAAGGCCCGGATGATGCCGAGCACCGTGCCGAGGAGGCCGATGAAAGGCGCGTTGTTGCCGAGGGTCCCGAGCACCACGAGGTTGCGCTCGAGGTTGAGGCGCTCGCGGCCGCGCACGCCGATCATCGCCTCGGCGGCGGCGCTCGGGCCGCGCGGCGCATAGGCGAGGCCCTCGAGCGCGACCCGCGCCTCGATGCCGCCGCGCCCGCCGAGAAGCGCGCGGGCGCCGGCGAAATCGCCCGCCACCACGGTGCTCTTGAAGTCGGCGATCATGTCGTCGGAGAGCGTCCCGGACGCGAGCGCGACCAGGCGTTCGATGATGATCGCGATCGAGACCACGCTGAGCGCGATCAGGATCCACAGCACCCAGTCGGTGCCGAGCAGCGTGAAGGCGAGAAATCGTTCCGTCAGACCCATGCAGCGTTCCTATCGCACGCCGCTCACGGCACCAACTGGTACGCCCACGTCTCGGTGAGCGTGGCGCTGTCCTTGTCGAGGAACGCGCGGAGATCGACCGGGGCATTCCGCCTCGGCCGCACTTGGAAGGTGAGCCGCCAGCCGCCGGTCACCGGGTTCTTGACGACGTGCTGATCGAGCAGCTCCGCGACGTCGTCGTCCGGTGCGATCGTCACGTCGGCGCGCAGCACCTGGTCGCCGGCGATCGTTTGGAGCGCCTTGCCGTCGAAGTCGATGATGAAGCGGCGCGCGTTCTCCTTGTTGCCGTTGTCGCGCCGGGTGGCGATCGTACGGCCCGCCGGCGGCCGGCTCGGATCGTCGCCGTACCAGGAGAGCGTGTAGGCGAACGCGAACGGCTCGTCGCGCTTCGGCTGGCGCTCGGGCACCCAGTACGCGACCACGTTGTCGTTGGTGTCGGACTTGGTGGGGATCTCGACCAGCTCGATCTGCCCGGCGCCCCAGTCGCCGTGCGGCGTGATCCAGGCGCTCGGCCGTTGCTCCGCGTGGGTCTCGAGGTCCTGGTAGCTGGCGAAGTCGCGGTCGCGCTGGACCAGGCCGAAGCCGCGCACCGCCGTCATGCGGAACTTGCTGACTTGAAGACTCTTCGGGTTGTCGAGCGGACGCCACAGCCAGTCGCCGCCGCCGTCGTTCATCGCGAGCCCGTCGGAGTCGTGCACCTCGGGACGGAAGTCGTCGAACTGGCGCGCGGTGTTCTCGCCGTGAAAGAACATGCTGGTGAGCGGCGCGAGCCCGAGCTTCTGGACCTCCTTGCGCAGGAAGAGCCGCGCCTCGACGTCGAGGGTCGTCTGCTCACCGGGCGTCACGACGAAGCGGTACGCGCCGGTCAGGCTCGCGCTGTCGAGGAGCGCGAGCACGACGAGCTCGTGCGCGTGCGGCGCCGGCTGCAGCAGCCAGAACTCCTTGAAGAACGGGAACTCCTCACCGGACGGCAACGCGGTATCGATCGCGAGCCCGCGCGCCGAGAGGCCGAAGACCTGATCGCGCCCGACGCCGCGCAGGTAGCTCGCGCCGAGAAAGACCAGCACCTCGTCGTAGTACTTCGGACTCTTGATCGGCGCGTGGATGCGAAAGCCGGCGTAGCCGAGCTTCTGCGGCACGCGGCTCGCGAAGTCGTTCGAGCCGTAGTCGAATTGGCTCGGTGTGAACCCGAGCGGGTGGACGCCCCTCGCGTCGACGACGTTCACCGCGACGGTGCGATCGTAGTAAAGGCCGGGGTGAAAGAACTGGATCTGGAAGGGAGAGCCCGGATCACGCCACAACGTCTGATCGGGACGGAAGCGGATGTCGCGCCACTGGTCGTAGGTGATCTTGGTGAGCCACTCGGGCACCCGGACCTTGGGATCCTTGAACGGCTCCTGCGCGAGCGCCTTCGCCTGCTCGGCGATGTCGTCGAGGTCGAACTTGGGCGCCGCGGGCGTGGCATGCACGGTCGGCGCCGCATGCGCCCGGGCAGGGGGCGCGACGACGACGCTCAGGGCCGTCGCGGCGAGGACCACCGCGCACACGATGGTCGTACGGTTCGGAATGGAATGGACGGTCATCCGCAGTCTTCGGGACTCGACGAGCCGTTGTCCATTGTCCACGGGCGCGTGCAGGTCAAGCGGGGCCGTGGTCTCGCCTGCGCCGTCGCCATGGCGCTGACTCTCGGGTTGCCGGCGTGCGCGCGCGATCGCGGCGGCACCACCGTCGTCGAGTTTTGGGCGATGGGGCGCGAGGGCGAGGTCGTGCAAGGGATGGTCCCGGACTTCGAGCGCCGGAATCCCGGCGTGCGCGTGCGCGTCCAGCAGGTCCCCTGGAGCGCCGCCCACGAGAAGCTGCTGACGGCGTACGTCGGGCGGACCATGCCCGACGTCTTCCAGGCCGGGAATACCTGGCTCCCCGAGCTCGTCGCCCTGGGCGCGCTCGAGCGGCTCGACGACCGGCTGCGCACGTCGTCGGCGATCGCGACCGACGACTACTTCGACGGCATCCGCGCGACCAACGAGATCGAGGGTGGGACCTACGGGGTGCCGTGGTACGTCGACACCCGCGTGCTCTTCTACCGGAGCGACCTGCTGCGCGAGGCCGGCTACGCCACGCCGCCGGCGACCTGGAGCGCGTGGCGCGACGCGATGGAGCGCGTGAAGCGCGCCGCCGGCCCCTATCGCTACGCGGTCCTGCTGCCGATCACCGAGTGGCAGACGCCGGTGATCCTCGCCCTGCAACGCGGCGCCGAGCTGCTGCGCGACGGCGACCGCTACGGCAACTTCGAGAGCCCGACGTGTCGTGACGCGTTCGGGTTCTACCTGGACCTCTTCGCGCGCGACCTCGCGCCGCGCGCCGGCGAGGCACAGGTCGCGAACCTGTACCAGGACTTCGCGAACGGCTACTTCGCTTTCTACGTGAGCGGACCGTGGAACATCGGCGAGTTCAGCCGCCGCCTCCCTGCCGAGCTGAACGGGCGCTGGGCGACGGCGCCGATGCCCGCGCCGGACGGTGACGAGTACCCCGGCGTCTCGCTCGCGGGCGGCGCGAGCCTCGCCGTTCTCGCGGCGTCGCCGCGACGCGACGCCGCCTGGCGCTGGGTCGAGTACCTCTCCGAGCCGCCCCAGCAGCGTGCCTTCCATCGCCTGACCGGCGATCTGCCGGCGCGTCGCAGCGCCTGGGACGACGCGACGTTGCGGGAGACGCCGCAGACGCAGGCGTTCTGGGCGCAGCTCGAGCACGTGCGCGCGACGCCGAAGATTCCCGAGTGGGAACGCATCGCGAGCAAGATCGGCGAGCACGCCGAGGCGGCGATCCGCGGCCGTGCCGGCATCGACGCGACCCTCGCCGCGCTCGACCGCGACGTCGACGTGATCCTCGAGAAGCGGCGCTGGATGCTCGACCGCCGCGCGGGCGGGCGCGCCGCCGTCCCATGAAGGCCGACACCACGGAGGCGCGCGAGCGCGCGGGCTGGTGGTTCATCGCGCCCGCCCTGACGGTGATCGCGGCGTTCTTCTTCGTGCCGGTGCTGGCTTCGGTCGTCCTGAGCCTCACCGACTTCGACATCTACGCGATCGCGAGCCGGGCGAATCTCCGGTTGCTCTGGGGCGAGAACTACAGCCGGCTGCTGCGCGATCCGCTCTTCTGGGTCGCGCTCCGGAACACCGCCTACTTCGTCGCGGTCGGCGGCCCGCTCTCGATCGCGGTCTCGCTCGGCGCCGCGCTGCTGCTCTCGGCGCGCGTGGTGCGTTGGAAGGGCGTCTTTCGGACGATCTTTTTCTTGCCTGTCGTGACGACGTTGGTCGCGATCGCGGTGGTGTGGCGCTACGTCTACCACCCGCGCTTCGGCCTCCTGAATCAGGCGTTGGCGCTGGTCGGCGTCGCGCCGATCGACTGGCTCGGCGACCCGCGCTTCGCGATGCCGGCGATCATCATCATGGCGGTGTGGAAGAACTTCGGCTTCAACATGGTGATCTTCATCGCCGGCCTGCAGAGCATCCCGGAGCGGCTCTACGAGGCGGCGAGCATCGACGGCGCGGGCGCGGCGGCGCAGCTCCGGCACGTCACGTTGCCGATGCTCGCGCCGACCTTCCTCTTCGTCTCGGTGATGACGATGATCGGCTACTTCCAGCTCTTCGCCGAGCCCTACGTCATGACCCAAGGCGGGCCCGACCACGCGACCATGAGCGTGGTGCTGCTGATGTACCTGGAAGGATTCCGCTGGTGGAACATCGGCTACGCGGCCGCGGTGGCGTTCGTCCTGTTCGCGATCATCCTGGTCTTGACCGGCCTGACGCTCCGACTGCGCCACCTCGCGGCGAGCCGCGAGGTGGCGTCGTGAGTCCGCCGCGCGAGGCAACCCACCGCCTCGCCACGGTGCTGATCCACCTCGCGCTCGCGATCGGCGTGGTCGCGACGCTGGTGCCGCTCGCGTGGATGGTGTCGGCGTCGCTGATGCCGACGGGCGAGGCGACCGCGCTGCCGCCGCGGCTCCTTCCCAGCCGGCCGACGCTCGACCAGTACCGCGCGCTCTTCACCCGACTCGACCTCGCCCGCGCGCTCGCGAACAGCGCGCTCCTGGCGAGCGCGGTGACCGCGGTGTCGCTGCTGCTGAACTCGCTCGCGGGCTACGCCTTCGCGAAGCTGCGTTTCGGGGGACGCGATCGAATCTTCGGCTTCCTCGTTGCCGCGATCGTCATCCCGGGCCAGGTCTCGATGCTGCCGCTCTTCCTGATCACGCGCCAGCTCGGCCTGGTCGACACCTACCTCGGCGCGATGATCCCGAGCCTCGCCAGCATCTTCGGCATCTTTCTCGTCCGTCAGTACGCGCTCTCGATCCCGGCGAGCCTGCTCGACGCGGCGCGGATCGACGGCGCCGGCGAGCTCCGCATCTATTGGTCGCTGGTGGTGCCTTTCATCCGGCCGGTCCTGGTGACGCTCGCGATCTTCACCTTCATGGGGTCGTGGAACGACTTCCTCTGGCCGCTCATCGTCCTCACCGACCGCGACATGCAGACCTTGCCGGTCGCGCTCGCGACCCTGCTCGGCGAGCACGTCCAGGACACCGAATTGATGATGGCCGGTGCGGTGCTCACCGTGCTACCGGTAGTCGTCTTGTTTTTGGCGCTGCAGCGGTACTACATCGAAGGCATCGTCACGGGGGGCGTGAAGGGATGAGGGTGTGAGGGGGAGAGGCATCGCACGTCGAGCTGACGCCACCGCCTTCGCCGTTCTCGCGCTCCTCGCCCTCGTGCCGTGCTCGGCGCGCGCGGACCAGGTCCTCGACGACTTCGAGGACTCGAGCGGCTGGACGACCTCGGCCTCGCCCGGCGCGAGCATCGAGATCGCGCGCGACAGCGGACCGAGCGGGTCCGCCATGCGTCTCGACTTCGACCTGCACGGCGGCGGCTACGTCATCGCGCGCAAGGCCTTCGCGCTGACGCTCCCCAAGAACTACGCCTTCAGCTTCCAGCTGCGCGGCGAGGTGCCGCCGAACACGTTCGAGTTCAAGCTGATCGACGCGGCGAACGACGTGTGGTGGAGCCAGCGCCACGACTTCGTGTTTCCGGCCGACTGGAAGAAGATGACGATCAAGCAGAGCCGCATCCAGTTCGCCTGGGGACCGTCCGGCGGCGCGCCGCCGCGACGGATCGCCGCGATCGAGATCGCGATCGCGGCGGGCGAGGGCGGCAAGGGCTCGGTGTGGCTCGACGACCTGCGCTTCGAGGAGCGCGAGACGTACGTGCGCGGCGACCTCACGCCGAAGGTGACGGCGTCGACCTCGGTCGAGGGCCACGAGCCCGCGCTCGCGATCGACCAGCGCTGGCAGACCAGCTGGCGGAGCGGCACGCTCGCGCCCGAGCAGTGGCTGCTCCTCGACTTCGGCCGGCGCCGTGAGTACGGCGGCCTCGTCATCGACTGGGACTCGGATGATTACGCGACCGGCTACAAGGTCGAGGTCTCGGACGACGCGACGACCTGGACGTCGGTCTACGAGGTCACGACCGGTAACGGCGGGCGCGACTACATCTACGCGCCCGACGGCGAGTCGCGCTACATCCGGCTGTCGCTCGCCCAGAGCAGCCGCGGCCAGGGCTACGCGATCGCCGAGATCACCGTGAAGCCGACGGCCTTCTCGAACTCGATCAACGAGTTCTTCGAGGCGATCGGCGCCGACGCGCCGCCCGGCGCGTTCCCCAAGTACTTCTCGGGCCGGCAGACCTACTGGACCGTCGTCGGCGCCCCCGGCGACGACAAGGAGGCGCTGCTGAACGAGGAGGGCATGCTCGAGGTCGACAAGCACGGCTTCTCGATCGAGCCCTTCCTCTATGCCGACGGCGCGCTCGTCACCTGGAACGACGTGCAGACCGCGCAAGAGCTCGAGGGCGGCTCGCTGCCGATCCCGGCGGTGACGTGGACGCAGGAGCGCCTGGGGCTGCGCGTGCGCGCGTTCGCGTCGGGCAGCGCCGGCAGCTCGAACCTCTACGCCAGCTACCAGGTCGAGAACCGTAGCGACGCGCACCAAGACATCGTCCTGTTCCTCGCGGTGCGGCCGTTCCAGGTGCTGCCGCCGTGGCAGTCGCTCAACATGATCGGCGGCGTGACGCCGGTCCGCACGCTCGACTTCGATGCCCGCACCGTCACCGTGAACGGCAATCGGCAGGTGATCTCCCTCACCCCGCCCGATCGCTTCGGCGCCGCGACCTTCGAGCAAGACCTGGTGAGCGACTTCCTCCGCCACGGCCGCGTGCCGCTCGAGCCGCGCGTGAGCGACAGCTTCGGCTACGCCTCGGGCGCGCTCGAGTATCGCTTCAGCCTCGAGGCGGGCGCGAAGGCCGAGGTGCACGTCGTGGTGCCGTTCCATCCGCCGATCGCGCCCGCGATCACCGCGGCCGCCGACGTGCCGGCGCACGTCGCCGCGCAGCTCGCGGCCGCCACGAGCGAGTGGCACTCGCTCCTCGGCCGCGTCGAGCTCGACGTGCCGGCGACGGCGAAGAAGCTCGTGCAGGTGCTCGAGAGCACGCTGGCCTACACGCTCATCAACCGCGACGGCCCCGCGCTCCAACCGGGCTCGCGGAACTACGCGCGCTCGTGGATCCGTGACGGCGCCTTCACGTCGTCGTCGCTGCTCGAGCTCGGCCACACCGAGGAGCCGCGCGAGTTCATGCAGTGGTACGCCGGCTTTCAATTTCCGGACGGCCGCGTCCCGTGCTGCGTCGACCGTCGCGGCGCCGACACCGTGCCCGAGAACGACAGCAACGGCGAGTTCATCTACACGGTCGCGGAGTACTACCGCTTCACCCGCGACGTCGGCTTCCTCTACGCGCTGTGGCCGACCGTGACGCGCGCGGCCGACTCGATCGCGGCGCTGCGCGCCGAGCGCACGACCGACGCCTACACGCGTCCCGACAAGCAGGCCTACTTCGGCTTGATGCCGGAGTCGATCAGCCACGAGGGGTACTCCGCGCACCCGGTCCACTCGCTGTGGGACGACTTCTTCACCTTGCGCGGCTTGAAGGACGCGGCGACGATCGCGCGCATCGTCGGCGACTCCGAGCGCGCGGCGCGCTATGCCGAAATGCGGGACGCCTTCCGGAACGATCTGCACGCCTCGATCGGGCGCACCATGGAGATCCACAAGATCGACTATATTCCCGCGTCGGTCGAGCTCGGCGACTTCGATCCGAGCTCGACGGCGATTGCGATCTGGCCGGCCGGCGAGCTGGCGATCCTGCCTCCCGCCGCGCTCGCGCGCACCTACGACCGCTACTACGAGGAGGTGCAAGAGCGCCTGCGCGCCGGCGTCGCCTCCGACGTCGCGCACAGCGCCTACGAGCTCCGCAACGTCGAGGTCTTCGTCCGTCTCGGGCAGCGCGACCGGGCCTACGCGCTCTTGCAAGCGCTCCTCGCCGATCTGCGGCCGGCGGCCTGGAACGAGTGGCAGGAGATCACCTGGCACGACCCGGCAACGCCGCGCTTCATCGGCGACATGCCGCACACGTGGATCGGCGCCTCGTATGTGCACTCGCTCCGCAGCATGTTCGCGTATGAGCGCGAGGACGACGGCGCGCTGGTGATCGCCGCCGGCATTCCATCCGAATGGATGGCGCAGAGCGACGGCGACGGGATCGGCGTGACGCGCTTGCCGACGCACTACGGCGTGCTCACCTATCGCCTCGCCAACGCCGCGCCGAACACGCTCCGCCTGCGCCTCTCCGGCGATTTGAGCATGCCGCCGGGCGGGATCGTCATCGCACCGCCGCTGCCGGGCCCGATCACGACCGTCACCGTGAACGGCAAGCCGGCCGAGCCGCTCACGCCGATGACGGTGCGGATCACGGACTTTCCCGCCGAGGTCGTCCTCGAGTACTGAGCGAGCGATGATCGACCGCGAGTCGAGCCTCGAGCGGCTCGGGGACGCCGCGCCGCACGGACGGCTGTTGTCGAACGGCCGCTACACGGTCCTGCTCACCGGCGCGGGCACCGGCCGCTCGACCTGCGACGGCTACGCGCTCACCAGCTGGAGCGGCGATCGCACCGAGGACGGCGACGGGGTCTTTCTCTACTTGCGCGACCTCGACGACGATGTGCTGTGGTCGGCCGCCTTTCATCCGGTACGACGGGTCGCGGAGCAGCTCTCCGCGACATGGGTCCCCGGGCATGTCGGTCTCACGCGCCGCGATCGCGGGATCGAGAGCACGGTCGAGGCGTGCGTCGCGCCGGGAGATGCGATCGAGATCCGGCGGCTCCGCTTGCGGAACGTCTCGGAACGAGCGCGTCGCATCGAAGTCACGAGCTACCTCGAGGTCGTCCTGTCCGACCCCGCGGCGCACGCCGCCCATCCGGCTTTTGCGAAACTCTTCGTCGAGACCGAGTACGCGCGCGACGTGGAAGTGCTCTTGGCGCGGCGGCGGCCGCGGAGTCAGAGCGAGCATCATCCGTGGATGCTGCACGCGCTGCGCGGCCCGGGTGCGCTCGAGGTCGAGACCGATCGCGTGCGGTTCGTGGGGCGCGGTCGGTCGATAGCCAGGCCGCGGGCGCTCGTGTCGCGAGCGGCGTTGTCCGGGACGACCGGCGCGGTCCTCGATCCGATCTTCAGCACGCGACGGGTGGCGACGCTCGAGCCCGGTGCGCAGACCGAGCTCACGTTGCTCGTCGGCGTCGCGCCGACGCGAGACGACGCGCTCGCGCTCGCCCGACGCTACGAGACCGCGGCGGCGGTCGACGGCGCGCTCGCGGCGGCCGTTGAGGCCGAGAGGCGTTTGCTCCGCGAGCTCGGCCTGCAGCCGGACGAGGCCGAGCGCTGGCAAGACCTGGCGGTCGCGATGCTCTACGGCGACCCCGATCTACGCGCCGACCCGGCCGTTCTCGCTCGCGCGTCGGGGAGCGTTGCGACGCTAGGCGCCTACGGCGTGCGTGCCGCTGCGCTCGTCGTGCTGGCGGTGGTCGATTGCGAGGCGCAGCTCCAGACCGTCGGCCCGCTCGGCCGCGCCTGGCGCTACTGGACGGCGAAGGCGCTTCTCGTCGACGTCGTCTTCCTGTGCGGGACTGCGACGCTCGGCGACGAGGTCGGTCGGCGTTGGCGCGAAGCAGGCGACGGCATGAGCGGTCTGGTCGTCCTTCTCCGTGACACGATTCCGGCGCAGCACGTCGATCTCTTGCTCGCGTGCGCGCACCTCGCGTTGGGCGCGCGGCGGGTGCGTGGCAAGGCGCAGCAGAAGGCGTCGGCAGTGGCGTCGAGGGCTGCGCCGCCGACCCGACCGGCCGGCGATCCAGCGCGCCGCGAGACGCCGGGCGTCGCCGCGACGGAGCTCTTGCTCGACAACGGCTACGGCGGCTTCCGTCCCGACGGTCGCGAGTACGTCGTCCGCGTGAAGCCCGCATCGAGCGACGACGCTGGCCGACCGCCGATGCCGTGGGTCAACGTCGTCGCCAACGAGCGCTTCGGATTTCTTCTCAGCGAGGCAGGTGCCGGGTACACCTGGAGCCGGAACAGCCGCGAGAACCGGCTGACGCCGTGGCTGAACGACCCGCTCCTCGATCCCCACGGCGAGGCGCTCTACGTACGCGACGACGAGACCGGCGCGTTCTGGTCGCCGCTGGCCGGTCCGGCGGCGCCGGCCGCGCTCGTCGAGGTACGACACGGCTTCGGGTACACGTCGGTCGCGCACACCAGCCACGATCTCGCGCAGGAGGTGGTGGTCTTCGTACCGCAGCAGCCGCCCGATCCTCTGAAGATCACCGTCGTCCGACTGCGCAATCTGGCCGAGCGACCGCGTCGGGTGTCGCTCTTCGCCTATCAGCGACTCGTGCTCGGCGTGCTGCCGTCGGAGAGCGGTCGATTCGTCGTCACGGAGCACGACGCCGCATCCGGAGCGCTGTTCGCGCGAAGCGGATTCAACGGCGAGTTCAGCGGTGCGACGGTCTTCGCCGCAACCCTCGCGCCGGCCGGCGCGGCGAGCGCGTGGAGCGGCGACCGCACGGCCTTCATCGGACGGAACGGCTCGCCGGCCGCGCCGGCCGCGATCGTCGCGGGCGCCACACTCGACCGCCGGACCGGCGCCGGCCTCGATCCGTGCGCGGCCTTGCAGACGACGGTCGACATCGCGCCCGGCGCCGAGGTCGAGGTGGCGTTCCTCTTTGGTGAGGCGGCCGACGAGAACGAGGCACGAGAGCTGTCGGCGCGCTATCGTACCGGCGGCGCGATCGCGAGCGCGCTCGACGGCACGCGAGCGTTCTGGCGCGCGCAGCTCGACACGCTCTGGATCGAGACCCCGTCACCCGCGATCGATCTCGTCGTGAACGGCTGGCTCGCGTACCAGACCCTGAGCTGTCGCCTGTGGGGCCGCTCGGCGCTGTACCAGTCCGGCGGTGCCTTCGGC
Organism: Binatia bacterium; assembly: GCA_041485125.1. Classification (GTDB taxonomy): domain Bacteria; phylum Desulfobacterota; class Binatia; order UTPRO1; family UTPRO1; genus JBGPIT01. The sequence goes on from JBGPIT010000091.1 coordinate 11,954, forward strand.
TTTCGCGATCAACTGCAAGATTCCGCGGTGTTCTTGATGACCGACCCGGCGCGTACGCGCGCGCAAATCCTGCTGCACGCCGCGCACCAGTTCGTCGAGGGTGACGTCTTGCACTGGTGGCATCCGCCGCTCGACAAGGGCATCCGGACGCGCTTCTCCGACGATCTCCTCTGGCTCCCGTACTTCGCCGCCGCTTACGTCCACACGACCGGCGACTGGAGCCTCCTCGACGAGGTCACCGGGTTCGTCACCGCGCGGCCGCTCGAGCCGGGCGAGGACGAGACGTTCCTCGTGCCGTCACTCGCCGCGGAGCGCGCCGACGTCTACGCCCACTGCTGCCGCGCGATCGACCGCTCGCTCACCGCTGGCGCGCACGGCCTGCCGCTCATGGGCAGCGGCGACTGGAACGACGGCATGAACCGCGTCGGCCGGGAAGGGCGGGGCGAGAGCGTCTGGCTCGGGTTCTTCCTCTTCCGCTTGATCGACGACTTCGTGCCGCTCTGCGAGCGGCGCGGTGATCACGAGCGAATCGCCCGCTATCGCGCCTACCAAACGCGCCTGCGCGGCGCGCTCGAGGAGGCCGGCTGGGACGGCGCCTGGTACCGCCGCGCCTACTACGACGACGGCACGCCGCTCGGCTCCGCCGCGAGCCAGGAATGTCGCATCGACGCGCTCGCACAAGCGTGGGCGGTGCTCTCCGGCGCCGCGCCGCGTAAGCGCGCCGTCGCCGCGATGGACGCCGTCGAGCGCGAGCTGATCTCCGAGCAGGACGGCATCATTCGCCTGCTCACGCCGCCCTTCGACCGCGACCCGCACGATCCCGGCTACATCAAGGGCTACGTCCCCGGAATCCGCGAGAACGGCGGCCAGTACACCCACGCCGCTCTCTGGGTCGTGCAGGCCTTCGCCGCGCTCGGCCGCCGCGACCGCGCCGCCGCGCTGCTCGCGATGCTGAGCCCCGTCAGCCACGCACGCTCAAATGAAGCGACGGCGCGCTACCAGGTCGAGCCCTACGTCGTCGCCGCCGACGTCTACAGCGTCCCGCCGCACGTCGGACGGGGCGGATGGACCTGGTACACCGGCTCCGCCGGCTGGATGCGCCGCATCGCCGTCGAGTCGATTCTCGGCGTCCGCATCGTCGGCGGCGACACGCTCGTCATCGAGCCCTGCATCCCCGACGAGTGGCCGCAGTTCACCCTGCGCCTCCGACTACCGAACGGCGGCAGCGTCTATGCGATCACGGTACGAAACCCGGAGCGTGACGCGTCGACGATCGCGTCGGTGACGGTCGATCAGCGCCCCGGGACGATCGAAGCGGGTGCCGCGCGCGTCCCCATCGCGACCGACGGCGGGATGCACACGATCGAGGTCGTGCTCGGATCTAGACTCGATTCGACTCCGTAGGCGTCACGCGCGCCTGCGGCGGGCCGCAGAGCAGCTACGGGAGAGGATCGGTCTTTCGCGCTCGTCCGAGCGGGCGTCGCCTTCGTGGACGGCGTGCAGCAACCGACCAAACACCGCAAGCCGCGAGCGCGCGTAACACCGGTCGTTCCGCGTCGTTTACTTGTAGGCCACGCCTGCACTGGCGGGGCCTGCCAACGGAATCACCTCGGTCCTCCTGAAGCCCACCTCGTGACACCACCCGAAGAAGTCAGCAGCCGTGAAGTCGAACGCATCTCCGAACTCGATCAACATATTGAGCGACATCATGAGCCCGAACGCGTTCTCGCGTCTCGCGTCGTCGATCAGGTTCTCGACGACGACGAAGGCGCCTCCCGGAGGCAAGGCCTCGTAAGCGGCACGCACGAGGCGCATCTTCTTCTCCAGATTCCAGTCGTGGAGGATCATGCCCATCGTAATCACGTCGGCCTTCGGCAGCGGCTCCGCGAAGAAGTCGATCGCCCTCGCGGAGACTCGATCCGAGAGTCGTGCGGCCGCGATCTTTCGCTCCGCGATCAGGGTCGCAGCGGGAAGATCCGCAGACGTGCAGCGAAGGTGGGG
>JBGPIT010000092.1:0-13927 GCA_041485125.1 Binatia bacterium
CCGGCGTCGGCGGCCGCGAAGGCGAGCGCGGTCTGCTGGGTCACGCCGGAGAGCTTGGCCTCGGTCTGCGAGCTCGTCGCCATCAGCGACGCGAGCACGAGCATGATGGCGAGCACGCCGAGCACCGAGAGCAGCGCGATGCCGCGTTCGTCGCGGGCGCGCCCGCAGAGCGACGTGCTGGTGGCCGCGTGAAGGTCGATTGCCTGGCGATCGATGGTCTTGGTCATGTGTGCCGTCCTGCTCTGGTGAGCCGTCGCAATTTTGTCGGTCGTCGTCATCACAGCTGTGATCAGAGCAACCCGTGTGCCTCACGATTCGGGGCCGAAAATGCGAGCGTCAAAGAGATGTGCAGCGGCAAATGCCTGACGGTTGAGACACAAAGCGCTGTGCAGGTCGCGCGGTGTGTGCCAGCGCCGCCCAACCATGGCGCACCGATCGGACCCGCCTCGCGCCGCCGTCTCGGCATCGCGGTGCGCAAGTCGCATGCGACAAGAGCATCGCGCGAATGGTGCGTCCCCACGGGGAAGGGCGCAGCCGTCCCCCGTCGGTCCTCGACGCCTCCGACCGTCACACGATCGCAGTGACGAACATCGCCACCGCGGCCACGGTCATCACGACGGCCGTCGCCCACCCGAGCGCGCGCAGCCATCTCGGGTTGCGCCGTGAGCCCATGACGTCGGCGTCGCTCGTGAGCAGCACGACGAGCACGATGAGCGGAGGGGCGAGCACTCCGTTCACCACCGCCGACCAGAACAGCATCGCGACGGCGTTGAAGCCGGCGAATCCGAGCGCGAGGCCGAGCAGCATTGCGACCGCGACGACCGCGTAAAACGCACGCGCATCTTTCGGACGGTGATCGAGGGAGCCACGCCAAGCAGCGGCCTCGGAGATCGCGTACGCGCAGGAGCCCGCGAGAATCGGCACACTCAACACGCCGGTGCCGATGATGCCGAGCGTGAACATCACGTACGCCCACTCGCCGGCGAGCGGTCGGAGCGCCTCTGCCGCCTCCTGCGCAGTCGTGATGTTCGTGATGCCGTGCGCGTGCAGCGTCGCCGCGGTCGTGAGGATGATGAAGTACATGACGAGGTTCGAGAAGAACATGCCGACCGTGACGTCGATGTTCGAGCGACGCACCTCGGCGTCGGTCGCGCCCTCACGCGCCTCGATCGTGAGGCGCCCGCGCGCGCGCTCCTCCTCGACCTCCTGCCCCGCCTGCCAGAAGAAAAGGTACGGCGAGATGGTGGTGCCGAGGATGCCGACGAAGGTCGCGATGTAGCCTGCCGTCAGCTCGACGTGCGGCACGAGCGTCGCACGGATGATCGCATGCCAGTCCGGGTGGGCGAGCAACCCCGCGCCGACGTACGCGAAGAGAACGAGCGTGAGCCACTTGAGGATGCGCGCGATGCGCCGGTACGAGGACCAGAAGAGCAGCGACACGATAGCCGCCGCATACAGCGGGACGAGTATCCGCGAGTCGACTCCCGTCACGAGCTCCGTCGCTTCCGCCATGCCACCAAGGTCGGCGCCGATGTTGAAGATGTTGGCGACGCCGAGGAGCCCGCACGCGGTCCACAGCACCCATCGCGGGTAGCGGCGGCGGACGACGCCTGCGAGTCCACGCCCCGTCACCATCCCGAGCCGCGCGCACATGAGCTGTACGGACACCATGAGCGGGAACGAAAAGAGCGCGGTCCAGAGCGGCGCGTAGCCGAACGCGGCACCTGTGACGGAATACGTTGAGATACCCGACGGGTCGTCGTCCGCGGCGCCGGTCGTCAGGCCGGGGCCGAGCTCCGCGAAGAAGGCACCGAGGCGCTTGGGGAGGAATGTCGCGGCGGAGCGCACGCCGCGCGCGCCGTTCTTGAGGCCATCGGCGATACGAGCGGTGCGGGCGCCGCTCGCGGATCGGATTCGGGGCATACGGGTTCCCTCTCATATCGTCACCAGCGCGCGCACTCGTGAAGTGCGGCTCGCTGCGGGCTGGTGTACGCCGGGAGAGGTCCCGGCCCTAGACGGACAGGCGGAAGAACGCGGCGCAGTTACGCTGGCGTCGTTCCCCGCTCCCGGCGCACGGGTCTTGGTCCACTACTGCCGTCGTCCATCCTGTTCTCTCCGTGCGGGCGATTTACCGTGAGATTGCTCGCTTATTGTGAGTGCAGACGAGCAAGTCAATCATCAGACGACACGATCCTGGCGCCGCGATCGGCACGCATCCGAGTGGACACGTCGCGGGCGATGCCCGTCACCGGTCCTCGCCCGCAGCATGGCGGTTGTGGCGCTCGCGGGTTGCTGCTACGGTGCCTGGGTCTCGTCGCCATGAGGGCACGAGCATCCCGCCTCGCCGTCTCGCGTGCTCTTCTCAGCTCGCGCATCGCCGCCAGGATAGGGTTCGAGCGGCGGCTGCCCCCGGTATCTCCTCCGTTCCCCAACAATCACACCGGATCAACGAGATTCAAAGGAAGACATGTTCAGACAGTTCAATGTTCACGCCGCGCTCGAGCGCGGCATAGCCGACCTCGGCTTCACGGCTCCGACGCCCATCCAGAGCGCCGCGATCCCGGCGATCCTCACCACCCGCGACGTCATGGCGTCGGCGATGACCGGCACCGGCAAAACGGCGGCGTTCCTCATCCCCATCATCGACCGCCTGATGCAGCGGCAAGGCGGCGGCATGGCGACGCGCGTCCTCGTCCTGGCACCGACGCGCGAGCTCGCGGCGCAGATCGACGGCGACTTTCGTGGGCTAGCGGCACAGACGCGCCTGCGCTCCGCGGTCGTCGTCGGCGGCACCCCGATGGGCCCGCAGCGGCAGGCGTTCCAGCGCCACGTCGACGTGCTGGTCGCGACGCCGGGCCGGCTGCTCGATCACATGCAGTATCCCTACGGGCGCTTCCCGGGCATCGAGGTGCTGGTCCTCGACGAAGCCGACCGCATGCTCGACATGGGCTTTCTGCCGAGCATCCGCCGCATCCTGACGCAGCTCCCGAAGGCCCGTCAGACCCTGCTCTTCTCGGCGACGCTGCCGCCGCCGATCGTCGCCCTCGCACGCGAGCTTCTCACCGACCCGATCCGGATCGACGTCGAGCGCACCGCCGCGCCGGCGCGCGCCGTCACCCAAACGGTCTACTCGGTGGCGCAAGAGCAGAAGCCCGCGCTCTTGGTCGCGTTGCTTCGCGACCGCGCCATCCGCAGCGCGCTGGTCTTCACCCGCACCAAGCACCGCGCCGATCGGCTGGCGCAACATCTCCAGCGTAACGGCGTCGCCGCGTCGCTGATCCACGGCAACCGCAGCCAGTCGCAGCGCACTCGCGCGCTCGCCGGATTCAAAGCGGGCGAGTTCCGGGTGCTGGTGGCGACCGACATCGCCGCGCGCGGCATCGACATCGACGAGCTCAGCCACGTGATCAACTTCGACGTGCCCGCGCTCCCCGACGACTACATCCACCGCATCGGCCGCACCGGTCGGGCCCAGGCCACCGGCGACGCCTTGACCTTCGTGTCTCAGGCGGAGCACGGCACCCTGCGGGCGATCGAACGCGCGATCGGCAAGCCGCTACCCCGGACGGCACTCCCCGCGCTCCCCGGCGGCGCCCTCGCCGAGCGGCGCACCCCCGAGCGACGCACCCCCGAGCGACGCACCCCCGCGCGGCGCACCTCCGAGCGGCGCAGCGTCCGACGCGCCTAGCCGCAGCGACATACCGTCGCCGCCGCGCCGCGGAGCGCGGCGGCGACCACCCTCCGGCGTCGGGGGTATTGCCGAGCGCGCGCCACGCGACGAGAACGGAAGCATGACCCTGCGCCAGCAGCGAGCGCACGTCGGCGAGCGTCCGACGCGCCGGGCCAAGGAGGCGAAGCGATGAGCGGGACGAACGACGTGCGGGTGCCGGTGCGGCTCTACCACACCGACGAGCTGGTCATGATCGCCGCGCCGATGCCGGGTCTCAGCGCCGACGACATCACGATCACGATCGCCGACGATCGCCGTGTGACCCTCGAAGGCCGGCTCTGCTCCGCGCGCGAGTACCCGCACTGCGGCGAGCTGAAGGGCATGAAGCAGGTGGTGCTCGACGAGTGGAACCCGGGACCGTACGTGCGTGAGATCGATCTCCCGATGCCGGTCGACGGCAGCGCCGGGCGCGTCAGCTACGGCAACGGCATCGTCGTCGTGGTGCTGCCGATCGCGGCGTCGATGACCAAAGGAAAGCTCGCCGTCGGCGAGCTCGACAAGGTCGAAGAGGCGTCCGAGGAGTCCTTCCCCGCGAGCGATCCGCCGGCGTGGACCGGCACGACCGTACGCCCCGTCGGCAACTGAAACGCGGCCTCGCTCAGAACTGCGTCTTGCCGCCCGTCCGCCACTGCTCGATCAGCGACAGGTCACCGATCGACGCGTCGCCGGCGACTTGATCGAGCAGCTGATGGAAGGCGTCGGCCCCGGCGCGGTCGGCTTGCGCCCGCGGCAGCGCGGGAAAGGCGTAGTCGGGTGACGGCAGCGGCGGGTGGTCCTCGGCGGGTTTGCGCGCGAGCACGCGCTCGACGACGGGCGCCAGACGGCCCTCCTTCTCACGCGCGGCGCGCGCGTCGCGCTCCTTGAACTCCGGCAGCACCTCGCGACCGAAGAGCTCCAGGCTCTCCATGATGTGCTCGTGGCGGTTCTTCCCGGCCTGGCTGACGAAGATCACCTGATCGACGCCGGCCTCCTCGTAGCGGCGGAGGAACTCGCGGATCTGCTCCGGCGTACCGACCGCGCCACGCAGACCGCCGATGCCGCCCTCGACGACCTTGGCGCCGAGACGGTCGGCGTTGGCCGCTGCCGCCGCGACCGCCGCGGGATCGAAGCCTTTCTCGGCGCGACGGCGCTGATACTCCGCCCACACGTCGGTCGTGCCGGGCTGGTGGCGGCCGAAGACGTAGTAGTGCGCGAGCGAATAGCCGAAGAAGTTCGCGCCCTCGAGGCCGCGACGGAGCGCCTCGTTCTCGTCGGGGTGGCACATGAAGGTGGTGACGCAGGCGACGTTGGCGTTGATGGCGTCGCCGATCGGCACGCCCTCCTTGTCGAGCGTCGCGTAGTAGTCGGCGACCCAGTGCCGCGCGTCCTCCGGGTCGATGAAGGCGAACGTGAGCGCGCCGATGCCTTTCTGCGCCGCGAGGTAGATCGTGTCGCGCCGGCTGCACGCGACCCACACGGGCGGATGCGGCCGCTGCCGCGGCTTCGGGACGACGTTCCGCGGCGGCATCGTGATCCAGCGGCCGTGATGGCCGGTGAACGGGGTCTCGCTGAGACAGCGCAGGGTGACGCGCAGCCCCTCCTCCCACATCGGCCGCTTGTCGGCGGGGTCGATGAGGAAGCCGCCGAGCTCGGCCTCGGACGACGACTCGCCGGTGCCGAAGTCGACGCGTCCGTTCGAGACCAGGTCGAGCGTCGCGATGCGCTCGGCGATGCGCGCCGGATGATTGAAGGGTGGCGGCGTCTGCACGATGCCGTGCCCGAGCCGCATCTGCTTGGTGCGCTGCGAGACCGCGGCGAGGAAGACCTCGGGCGCGCTCGAGTGGCTGTACTCCTCGAGGAAGTGGTGCTCGACCTCCCAGACGTACTCGATGCCGAGCGAGTCGGCGAAGGCGCACTGGTCGAGCGCCTGCTGCATCAACGTGAGCTCCGAGTCCGCGTCCCACGGCCGCGGCAGCTGATGCTCGTAGAACAAGCCGAACTTCATCGCGCCTCCTCGGGAATCAAAGATCTGTCCGCGACGGCGTAGCATGCGCCCCGGCCTGCCGGTAGGCGCGCTGTGTTCATAAGCGCGGGGAGGCGTGCTAACTCCGCCGCATGCACGACCCACGCACCGATGCCGCCATCCCTCCCAATCGCATCGTTCTCGACATGCTGATCGGACGCTGGATCTCGCAGGCGATCTCGGCTGCCGCCGAGCTCGGACTCGCGGATCACGTGACCGACGGCCCGCAGACGCCCGAGACGCTCGCCGGCCGCGTCCACGCCGACGCGCCGTCGATCCGCCGCCTGCTGCGCGCGCTCGCGAGCGTCGGCATGTTCGCCGAGGACGAGGGCGGTCGCTTCGCGCAGACGCCGCTCAGCGAGACGCTCCGCTCCGACGTGCCGGGCTCGATTCGCGGCATGGCGCTGCACGTCGGCGCGCCCGCGAGCGTCACCGCCTGGGCGGATCTCACGACCAGCATCCGCACCGGCGAGCCGGCGTTCCGCCGCGTCCACGGCAAGAGCTTCTTCGAGTATCTCGCGGGCGCACCCGACCACGCCAAGGCCTTCGACCACGCCATGCACGGGGTGTCGTCGACCGAGCTCGCCGGGATCCTCGCCGCCTACGACTTCAGCGACGCCGGCGTGATCGTCGACGTCGGCGGCGGCGACGGCACCCTGCTCGGCGCAATTCTCGCGCGCTACCCGCAGCTGCGCGGCGTCGTCGCCGACCTGCCGCACGTGATCGCGCGCACCCGCGAGGGCCTGCGAGCCTCGCCGCTCCGCGACCGCATCGAGCTCGTCGAGGCGAGCTTCTTCGAGACCGTGCCGAGCGGCGGCGCCACCTACCTCCTCAAGCACATCCTGCACGACTGGAGCGATGAGCTCTCGACGCAGATCCTCCGCCACGTGCGCCGCGCGATCCCCGCGGGCGGCAGGGTCCTCGTCTTCGAGTCGGTGCTGCAGGCCGGCAACGCGCCCGACTTCGGGAAGCTCCTCGACCTCGAGATGATCGCGATCACCGAGGGCGGCCGCGAGCGCACCGAGCGCGACTTCGCGGCGTTGCTCGACGCGACCGGCTTCCGGCTCGCACGGGTGGTGCCGACGCGATCGCCGGTCTCCGTGATCGAAGGGCGGCCGACCTGAGCACAGCCGGCGGTCAGCCGCCGACGGCGTGCGCGAGCCCCTCGGGCACGGCCATCCCGGCACGATCGAGGTAGAGCTTCGTCATCGCCGCCAGCACGCGCGTGGTGGACGCCGCGCGATAGTGCCCGCGGCCCGCGATGAAGTGGAGAAACGGATAGGGATTCGCCTCCCACACGACCGTCGCGCCGGCGCGATCGACGCCGTAGTCGAAGGCGACGAAGTCGAGACCGAGGGCGCGCGCCGCCGCGACGAAACGCTCGTGGTCGGGCTCCTGCCTGCGCGTGTACGCGAGCTCCTCGTCGCGGAGCGCGTCGGTGCGGAGCGCGGGCGTGCTCAGGATCGCGTCGCCGCGCGTCACCCAGTCCGGCGAGACGTGCAGCGTCTGCGGAATGCCGACGTCGCCGGCAACCACGTAGCGATACTTCCGGTACAGGCCGTCGCGCGGGTCGCGCACGTCGACGAGCTCGACGGCGACCGGACGGCGCAGGCTCTCGATCGGCAGCGCGCGCGCCTCCGCGTCGGTGTCGGCGCGGAGCAGCGCGCCGCCGTGACCCCAGTCCTCGCGGACGAAGAGCGGCAGCGGGACGCCGAGGCGCGAGCGGCGGAACTCCGCGACGCTCTCGATGCGGGCCATCTTCGGCGTCCGCAGCCCCGTCGCCGCGATCACGCTCGCCGCCGCCGACTTCCCGGCGTTCGCCAAACGATCGACGCGATTGATGACGGGCACGTCGTGCCGATCGCACTGCTCCGCCAGGCGGTTCGCGGCGCGATAGAGCGCCGGCGAGGTCGCCTGCACGGGATCCTGAAGCCACGGCACGTGCAGCGCATAGCGCGACCAGTCGCGAATCCGACACGGCAAGGGGTGCAGCTCGAACGCCGCCCGCACGTCGGGAAAGTACGCCGCCAGCCAGTGCAGCAGGAGATCGTAGACGAAGGGGCTGCGCGGATCGCGGACCACGAGGAAGCGGCGCTCGCCGCGCGTGTAGCGGCGGTTCTGTATGCGGTCCCAGAGGGCGATCCGCGCGTGGTGCCACGGGAACGCGACCGTCCGCGCGACCCGATCGCGGAGGGTGCGCGAATCATGGGCGCCGATGATGTATGAGCCATGAGCATGCCGACCACCGGGCCGACCGGCGACGAGGATCTCACGGCGTGGATCGCGCGCCTGTTCGAGCATCCCGAGCTCCTTCGCATGGGTCACAATCAACGCGCCGAGAGCCTGAACCTCGGCCTCGGATGGCTGTACTACGCCCTCGCCCGCATCGTACATCCCCGCCGCGCCGTCGTGATCGGCTCCTATCGGGGCTTCGTGCCGCTCGTGCTCGGGAAGGCGCTGCGGGACAACGGCGAGCCGGGTGAGGTCACCTTCATCGACCCGTCGATGGTCGACGACTTCTGGAAGGATCCGGACGCGACCCGCGCGCATTTCGCGCGCTTCGGGCTCGACAACGTCCGCCACTTCCTGATGAGCACCCAGCAGTTCGTCGAGAGCGAGGACTTCCGCGGCCTGGGCGAGATCGGCCTGCTCTTCGTCGACGGCTACCATTCGATCGAGCAGGCCCGCTTCGATTTCCGCGCCTTCGAGGGACGGCTCGCCGACCGCGGCCTGGCGCTCTTCCACGACAGCATGATCACCCGGCGCTCGGAGATCTACGGCTCCGAGCACGCCTACGACATCACGGTGAAGGCCTTCATCGACGAGCTCAAGCACGAGCGCGGGCTCCAGGTGCTGGACGTGCCGTTCGGCACCGGCCTGACGTTGGTGCGCAAGGTCACGGCCACAGGGACCGAGCCGCTGCTCGAGGGCCGTGAGGAGCGGCCCTCGACACGATGACCCGAACGCCGACGCGGACGGTCGCCTTCTTCCTGATGGAAGGCGAGGGACATTTCCGCCGCCTGCTCCCGATCATCACCGCCGTCGCGCGCCGCGGCCTCGCCGTCCACGTCTTCACGCATCGGGGCTTCGCCGACGCGATCGCACACGCAGGCGGTACCTTCGTCGATCTCTTCGCGGCGCATACCCCCGACGACGCCGACGACGAGTCGTTGCCGAGGGCGATCCGCGGCGTCACCTTCGCAGGACTCTACGGCGACGAGATCGTCGCGACCGTCGCCGCGCTCCGGCCCGCGCTGGTCGTCTACGACACCTTCGCGGTGATCGGTCGCGTGGTCGCCAGCGCGCTCGGCGTGCGATCGGTGAACGTGTGCGCCGGTCACAACGTCGACCCGGCCGGCATGCCACGTCTCCTCGCGGGGATACCCGTCCGCGTCGCGGAGCGCTGTCAGCGCGCCGTCGAGATCCTGCGCGACCGCTTCGGCATCGCCGACGCGTCGCCGTTCTCGTATGCCGCGGGCCGGAGCCCGTTCCTGAACGTGTACTGCGAGCCGGCGGAATGGCTGACCGAGAGCGAGCGGCAGGCGTACGAGCCGGTGGCGTTCTTCGGCTCGCTGCCGCCGATCGAGGAGCTGGCGCGGCCGGCGAGCGGCGAGCCCTTCTTCGGCGACGCCGGGGCCGCGCTGCGCGTGTACGTCTCCTTCGGGACGATCGTCTGGCGCTACTTCGCGACGCAGGCCATCGCGGCGCTCGGCGTCATCGCCGAGACGCTGGCGGCCGGGCCGGACACGCGCACGCTGATCAGTCTCGGCCGCCACGACGTCGACCCGTCGACGATACGGACGCTGGCGCGGCCGAACGTCGCGGTGCGCGACTACGTCGATCAATGGCAGGTGCTGCGCCAGGCGGACGTGTTCGTGACCCACCACGGCTTGAGCTCGACCCACGAGGCGATCTTTCACGGCGTGCCGATGATCTCGTATCCGTTCTTCTGGGATCAGCCCGCGCTCGCCGCGAAGTGCCGCGATCTCGGCATCGCGATCCCGCTCGGCGATTCCGTACGCGCGCCGCTATGCCCGGCCGACGTCAGCGCGGCGCTCACGCAGCTCCGCGACCTCGGCGACACGCTTCGGAGCCGGCTCGCCATCGCGCGCGAGTGGGAGATGAGCACAGTCGACAGCCGGGATGCGGTGATCGACCGCATCGTCGCGTTGAGCGAATGATCAGCGGGTCAGGAGGCGCCTTGCATAGCCTTGCTATCTAAACCATGACCATCCGATCACAACAGGTACGAGATAGCCGAGCACGATGACACCCGCGATCATCCCCAACAACAACATACCTTGAAATTTCCACTCGGCGCGCATCCGGTATTCCTTCCGCCTGCTCCATGCATAGCTGAGCTGCCATGTTCGCCGAAGCTGGTGTACGTCCGCGTCTCCTCCACTTGGCCGACGGTGACCGCGTAAGCTCCCCTCCCCGGACACCACATGTTAGTAGACTCCCGGGCTGATTGACGTCAGTCGCGCCTGCCGGGGCGCCAACACACGTCCCCTTCGTGCTTGATCGCTGCGTCACCCGAATTACCTTGATGGAGTCTCCCCCTCCACGCTCGCAACACCCCCTCGCGCCGCCCTGACGGCTTCATCAAGCGTATCAATTCGCTCGATGAGCTTCACGTCCGATTCGAATGGTCTGCCGATATCGCTGAATACCGCGCGCGCTTTGGCGTACGCTTGCCGAGCCTTCTCAGGCTCTTGCGCCGCGTCCAACACTCTACCCAGTCGACCATACGTCAGACCGAGATCCGCTTTCACCCCAGGTACCTGCTCGTCTAGCGTCACGTACGATTCGAGTACGGCAATATAATGCACAAGAGCGTACCGCTTCGTGTCGACACTCCTCGATGCATCAAGATACGTCCGCACGGCCTCCTCACCTTCCCACGCCACTTCTCGCGCCGCGCTTAACTGGAAAGCCAGGCTTTGCGTTGATTTCATCGCCCAGGACGATACGAGGATGCTTCCACCACCACCGGCGAACAATCCAACCGCACCCGCCAGCACGACCCAGCGCGCTTTTACACCATTTCCAATCACCCGTCCCTCAATCTCTACCTCTGGTCAGTGTCCGCGGACATACTGTATGCGGACGCATTCCTCACGGGCTACCATTCGCTTGTCACTTTCGGTGGTTTGATCCTCGTACAGTTCAAGAGGGCTGGACCGCAGTCGTCGGAGCATGCCGGGTTCTTCTGGAAACACTCTTGCATGATGTGCGCAGTCACTGACGGACCAGGATTCTCTCCTCTGTCCTGGCACGCTACCGGATCTGAGTGCCTCTTTTGACATTCACGACCAGCTTCTACGCACTTTCCACATCTAGCGACCGCCACGACGCAATCCGTCATGTCGAGCCCGTCAGGATCGCTGAAGTTGATCGGATCCTGTAGAGCATAGCCGTAGAGGTTCGGGTCGCCGCCATCAAACCGGATAGGGTCCTTAGCTGTCCAGCGCCCAATCTTCGGCTCATAGTCTCTGGCACCGAAATGGACGAACCCGGTGTCCGCGTCATATAGACCGCCAGCAAAGCCGAACGGCTGGAAGCCTGGCTGAGTATCGACTATGACGTTGCCGAACTCATCGTACTCCATCCGTTGAGCTATAGTACCGGTCGTGGCATCCACTACGAGGTTGGGGCTGCCGATATGGTCCGCGATGATTCGGTACGTTGCGCCGTTCTTGGTCATGTAATCCGGGATGTTAGTCCCAGTACCATAGACGAAGCGCGAGGCGACTGCCCCGCTCGCATCGAGCTCTGCAATCGGCCGCAGTTGCCCGTCATAGAGCCACGCCTGCACAAGCGTCCCGTTCACCCGCTTGCCGACCCTGCGGCGCATTGCATCGATCACGTATTCGATCAGCGTACCGTTCGGCAGCGTGACGGCGCGCAAGTTTCCCAGAATGTCATAGGTATACTCGGTCACCGCACTCCCCACCGTCTTCTGTAGGAGCGCGCCGTTCGCAGTGTAGTCGTACGTGGCGGCCCCGTACACTCGTAATCGATCCTGCGCGTCGTAGACCGGTGTGCCGCTGAGTCCCGGCGCCGTGAGGCGATTGCCGTTCCCATCGTACGTGTACGCCGGGGACGGCGCGACCGGCACGCCGTCGCGCGTGACGTCCTGCAGACGCCCCGCGGCGTCGTAGCCGTAGGCGAGCGTGGACGTGGGTGCCCCGCTCACCGACTTCGTCTGCGTGGTGATCCGCCCGAGCGCGTCGCGCGTCGGGTACGTGAGGCTCAAGAGCGCGGCGCCGTTGAAAGTCGCCGTTGCGGTCGCGAGCTCCCCGAAGCTCGTGTACGTCCGCATCTCCTCCACTTGGCCGACGGTGAGCTTGCTCACGAGGCCCTGAGGACCGTTGCGCTCGAGCGTGAGGGCGCCGGCCTGCGTAAGGGGACTATCGGCGTCGTACGTCGCGCTCACGGCGTTTGCCCCGTTCACGCTCGTTGACGCCACGCGGAAGTCGTTGTCGTAGGTGCGGCTCACGCTCCCCTCAACCGGGCCACTCCACGTCGTCGTGGTCGGCAGCGCCCCGTCGCACGCGAAGGCGAGCGCGCTCGTCAGCGGCACCGTCATTGTGATGCTGCTGAGCGCGCCCGGCGCGGCGGGCGGCAGGGCGCCGGCCGGATAGTAGCTGTAGGTGTACACGCCGTCGGGCACGGTGAGCGTCGCGACGCGCCCGGTCGTCGCGTCGTAGGCGGGATCGATCGTCTGCCCGTTCGGGCGCGTGACGAGCTCGAGCTGGCGGTCCCCGTTGTAGATGTAGGTTGTCGCGCCGGTCCCCGGCACCACCGGCGGTGTGTAGGCGCTCTTCAGATCGACGGGCGTGTACCCGAAGGCGTGCGCCGGCTGGCCGGGTGGCGTGACGCTCGTCACGTTGCCCGTGGCGTCGTAGGTGACGCCGACCACCCGACCACCCGGAATCGTGAGCGTCGTCACGCGGTCTGCGGCGTCATAGGCGAGGAGCGCCTGGCGCGCGAGGGGATCAGTGACGATGTCGGGCCGGCGCTGCGGATCGTAGTGGAGCGTGTAGGTGCGTGCGGTGCTGCCGCTTCCCTGCGTCACGGCGTCGAGAGACCCGGGAAATGCTGTGCCGTACGTCAGCGTGGTCGTCGCTAGATCGGCTGGGGCATCCGCGATGACATGTCCTTGAGCGTTGAGAGTGATCACCCGCTGCCGTCCAGCAGGACTCGTGTATGTCAGCGTGCGAGCCGGTGCACCTGCGTAATCAAGTGTGAATGGACGGCCGTTGATGCTCGTCACGTGATGGGCACTGGTCAAGACTAGAGTGTCGTTCGGATCGACAGTCTCGTCGCGAGTAACCGTTCGAGTTGACATCAGCCCAAGAGGTGTGGTGCGCGTGACACTGAATATCGGAGCTAACATTCCGAATCGCTGTTCCGGAAGCGACGAATAAGCGTCAACGGCACCGTCCGGATACGTCGCAACTCGGCTTCCGCTCAGACTTGCATCCGTGGTTCTTGTCAAGCCAGACGGATCGGTATTGACCAAATGTGCAACACCGGAACTCAAGTGCTGGACTTGATAGCTCGATATTCGATTCAGCGGCGATGCGACAGTCACCGCGTAGCCGAGATTGTCGTCTACGGTCCTGATAAGTGTCCGCGCATCATGGTTCGGATCTTCATCGCTTGCGAGGCGACCAAGCGGATCGTACGCGAATGTAGAGATGTAACCGCGTGCAGTTTGCCATGTATTCATCAATCCCGATGATACGAAGTCCGCCACGATAGATTCGGCCGCGTCGTTCGTTATTGTCGACACATATCCGTAGCCGTGGACGTCAAGGCCCAACGTGGTTCGTTGAGTACCGGGCGCCACGATCGCAAGCGGGTTTCCATTTCCATCCCGTTCAACGCTAGTGGTGTTGCCGTCACGATCCGAGACGCTCGCAAGCCGCCCGGCAACGTCGTACCCGAAACTCTCGCGCAGCGATCCGGTCAGACCATCCCGCGTCGACACGTGCCGGCCGAGCTTGTCAAAGCGATAGATCTCACCGCCATCCTCTGACGGCATGATGATGTCGCCGTCGCCAGCCGACGGGAATGCCGACGCAATCTTCCGCACGCGTGCATCGACGACGACATACAGGCTTCCGTCGGGAGCAACGGCAAGGCCTTCCGGATCGCGCAGGTTCGCCGCTACCGCTGGGCCACCA
>JBGPIT010000093.1:0-13746 GCA_041485125.1 Binatia bacterium
CCACCGTCTGTCGCGGCTCCGCCGGCGTCTGCGACGTCGCCGAGAACTGCACCGGCTCGGGCGCTGCCTGCCCCGCCGATGCGTTCGTGTCGAGCGCCACCGTCTGTCGCGGCTCCGCCGGCGTCTGCGACGTCGCCGAGAACTGCACCGGCTCGAGCGCCGCCTGCCCCGCCAATGCGTTCGTGTCGAGCGCCACCGTCTGTCGCGGCTCCGCCGGCGTCTGCGACGTCGCCGAGAACTGCACCGGATCGGCGGCGAGCTGCCCGGCCGACGCGTTCCAACCGAGCTCCGTCCAGTGCCGTGCCTCGGCCGGTGTCTGCGACCTCGCCGAGAATTGCACCGGATCGGCGGCGGCCTGTGCGGCCGATGCAAAGAGCACGGCCGAGTGTCGCGCAGCAACCGACCTGTGCGATGTGGCGGAGTCCTGCAACGGCACCGACAACGATTGCCCCGCCGACGCCCTGCAGCCGGCCACTCACGAATGCCGCGCGGCGGCCGGTGACTGCGACGTCGCCGAGCTCTGCACAGGCACGAGCGCGAGCTGCCCGGCCGACGCGTTCGCGCCGAGCACCCAGGAGTGTCGCGCTTCGGCCGGCGACTGCGACGTCGCGGAGAATTGCACCGGCGGCGATGCCGCGTGTCCGACCGATGCTTTCGCGCCCGCGACGCAAGAGTGTCGCGCGTCCGCGGGCGATTGTGACGTCGCCGAGAATTGTACCGGCTCGAGCGCGAGCTGTCCCGCCGACGCGTTCGCGCCCAGCACCCACGAGTGTCGTGGGGCCGCAGGCGACTGCGACGTCGCCGAGAACTGCACCGGCGCCGACGCGGCGTGCCCGGCCGACGCGGTCGCGCCGAGTACGCAGCAGTGTCGCGCCGCCGCCGGCGATTGCGACGTCGCCGAGAATTGCACCGGCTCGGACGTCGCGTGCCCGCCCGATACGCTCGCGCCCAGTACCCAGCAGTGTCGCGCCGCCGCCGGCGATTGCGATGTCGCCGAAAATTGTACCGGCTCGGACGTCGCGTGCCCGCCCGATGCGTTCGCGGCCAGCACCCAGGAGTGTCGCACCGCCGCCGGCGACTGCGATGTCGCGGAGAATTGCACCGGCAGCAACGCGGGGTGCCCGGCCGATGCGTTCGCCGCGAGCACGCAGACATGCCGCGCTGCCGCCGGCGACTGCGACGTCGCCGAGAGCTGCACGGGATCGAGCGCTGCGTGTCCCGCGGACTCGGTGCAACCGGCAACCCACGAGTGCCGCGCGGCAGCCGGTGCCTGCGACGTCGCCGAGACGTGTAACGGCGTCGGCGTGACATGTCCCGCCGACGGGCTGCGCGCGGCGGGCGAGGAGTGTCGCGCTGCCGCCGGCAGCTGCGACGTCGCCGAGAGCTGCACCGGCAGCAGCTCCGCGTGTCCGGCGGACGCATTCCAGCCCGCGACGTTGGAATGTCGCGCGGCCGCGGGCGACTGCGACGTCGCCGAGAATTGCACCGGCTCGAGTGCCGCGTGTCCGGCCGATTCGTTCAAACCGGCCACCCAGGAGTGTCGCGCGGTGTCGGGCGACTGTGACGTCGCCGAGCACTGCACGGGATCGGGCGCGAGCTGTCCCGCCGATCACGCGAAGCCCGCGGGCATTGTCTGCCGCGCGGCATCCGATCTCTGCGATCTCGCCGAGACCTGCGACGGCTCCAGCACCGCGTGTCCGGCCGATCAGCTGCAGCCGAGCTCGCACGTCTGCCGGCCCGGCACCAACGACTGTGACGCCGCCGAACACTGCACCGGCTCGAGCGCGACGTGCCCGATCGACTCCTCACAGCCCGACGGGACGACCTGCAACGACGGCATGACCTGCACGATCAACGACACCTGCACCGGCGGCGTCTGCGGCGGTAGCTCGATGACGTGCGGCGACGGCGTCGTGCAGTCGAGCTGCGGCGAGGCCTGCGACGACGGCAACGTCACGAGCGGCGACGGCTGCTCGGCGACCTGTCAAACCGAGTTCGTCTGCGAGCCGGCGCCGCACCCTGGCTGCAAGCAGCCGACCGCCCCCCGCAAGTCGCTCGTGTTCTTGAGGGACTCGAGCCCCGACACCAAGGACCTCTTGCTCTGGAAGTGGACCAAGGGAGCGACCACGGCCAAGGCCGAGTTCGGCTCTCCTGACGCGACGACGGGCTACCTGCTCTGCATCTACGACGACGGTCGCGGTCTGGTGTCGAGCGCGTCGATTCCGCCCGACGGGACCTGTGCCGGCAAGCCGTGTTGGAAAGAGAACAGCAACGGCTTCAAGTACAAGGACAAGGACGCCACGCCCGACGGCATCACCGGCATCGTGCTCAAGCAGGGCCTCGTCTCGGGCAAGGCGAAGATCATCCTGAAGGGCAAGGGCACGAACCTGCCGATGCCGACGCTCGCGATGCTCCAGCCGGTCAGAGTCCAGCTCCGGAACAGCACCGGCGCGTGCTGGGAAGCCACCTATGGCCCGCCGGCTCTGAAGAACGACTCCACGCAGTACAAGAACAAGTCGAACTGACGACGTGAGGGCGTTCGCGACCGCGCGCTCGCCCTCACGCCTTCGCAGCGCACGACACGGTCGGCCGGGCCGCGGGGCTCAGACGGCGGTCGCGAACGCGGCGAGACAGAACGCCGCGCCGACGAAGAACGCCGCGATCCGCAGATGCTCGGGCCCGGCCATCGCGGCGCCGAGGGCGATCGTCCCGGCGACGAAGAGCGTCGGCGGGACGGCGTCGCGCGACGACTGCGCGGTGAACGCCGTGTAGGCGTTCCAGGCCGCGATCAGCGCGACCAAGAGCAGCGCGAAGGGCCGTCCCGACGGCCGATCACGCGAGGGCTCCGGCTCGTCGTCGCCGTCGGTCGGGCGGAGCTCGCCGGCGTCGCTCACGGCGAGCGTTTCGCGCTCGCCCGCCCCGGTGCGGGCGCGGCCTGACGGCGGAGCTCGGCGGCGTGACGGCGTGCCTCGTCGGTGATGCGCGCGCCGCCCACCATGCGCGCGAGCTCCTCGATGCGCTCCGCGTCGCTCAGCCGCTCCGCCGACGAGCGGGTGCGGCCGCGCGCCGGCTGCTTCCGCACCACGAAATGATGATCGGCACAGGCCGCGATCTGTGGCAGGTGCGTGATGCAGATGACTTGGCGGCTGCGGCCGAGCTGCGCAAGCTTGCGGCCGACCGCTTCCGCCACGGCGCCGCCGATTCCGGCGTCGACCTCGTCGAAGAGGACCGTCGGTACGTCGGACTGTCCGACCGTCGCGGTCTTGAGGGCGAGCATGACGCGCGAGAGCTCGCCGCCCGACGCGATCCGCGCCAACGGGCGTGGCGGCTCGCCGCGGTTCGGCGCGAGCTCGAAGACCACCCGCTCGGCGCCGCTCGCGACGAAGGTGCCGCCGCCGCGCCGGCGGCTCTCGGGAGTCGTCGCGGTCGCGGCGATCGGCTCCAGCGTGACGCTGAAGCGCGCGCTCCCGAGCGCGAGGTCGCCGAGGCCGCGGGTGATCCGTACCGCGAGCGCCGTCGCGGCCTCGCGTCGGGCCGCCGAGAGCGCGTCGGCGGCATCCCATGCCTCGGCCGCGGCGCGATCGAGCGTGCGCGCGAGCGCTTCCGGATCGGCCGCGGCGCCGTCGAGCGCCGTGAGCTCGGCCTCGAGATCCGTGTGGCACGCCTCGAGCTCGCCGGCGGCGCAGCCGTGCTTGCGCGCGAGGCGCGCCAACACCGCGAGCCGCTCCTCGACGTCGGCGAGACGCGCCGGGTCGGCGGCGATCGCCGCGGCGCGCGCCCGCAAGCGGAGCGCCGCCTCCTCGATCGCCGGCCGCGCCTCCTCGAGAAGCCCGGCGGCGGCGCCGAGCTCGGGGTCGATCGCGCCAGCCGCCTGCAAGCGCTTCGCGAGACGCGTCAGCGTGTCGAGGACGGCACCGTCGCCGCCGTAGAGCGCCTGCTCGCCTTCCGCTGCCGCGGCGTGCAAGCGGTCGGCGTGGCGCAGCAGCTCGCGCTCATGCGTGAGCTCGTCGGCCTCGCCCGTGCGCGGCGCGACCCGGCGGATCTCCTCGACTTGATACGCGAGGAGGTCGCGACGTGCCGCGAGCGCGTCGGCGCCTTCGCGCGCGAGCCGCATGCGCTCCTCGAGCGCCGCGAGCGCGGCGGCGCGCGCGCGCAGGGTCTCGACCAGGGGCTCGAGCTGCGCCGAGTCGTCGAGGATGCGGCGCTGCGTGTCGGCGCCGAGAAGCGTGTGGTGCTCGTGCTGACCGTAGACGTGGACGAGCCGCCCGCCGAGCGCGGCGAGCCGCGCGACGGTCGCCAGGCGGTCGTTCACATACGCGCGTTGCCGGCCGCCGCCGGCGACGATCCGGCGGACCGCGAGCTCGTCGGCGTCGATGGCCGGACCGTCGCCATTCGCCGCGTCGCCGACGGCGGGCTCATCGTCGCCGTCTTCCGTGGCGTCGACCGCCAGGACGGCGGCAACCACCGGGCCGGTGAAGAGCGCCTCGACCTCCGCCTCGCGGGCGCCTTCACGGACGAGATCGCCGCCGCCGCGATCGCCGAGCAGGAGACCGAGGGCACGCATGAGGATCGTCTTCCCGGCGCCGGTCTCGCCGGTGATGACGTTGAAGCCGGGCTCGAAGGCGAGCTCCAGATCCTCGATGATCGCGAGGTTCCGGATGCGGAGCGCGGCGAGCATGGTGGTATCGACGGGTGGACGGCGCGGCGCGCGCTCAGCGCTCGCCCCAGTGCAGCTTCTCGCGCAGGACCGAAAGGAAGCCGCGGCTCCCGATCCGCACCAGGTCGACGACGTGTGGCGACTTCGCGATCTCGACCACGTCGCCGTCCTTCAAGGGAATGCCCTCCTGTCCGTCGAGCGTGAGGGTGACCTCTTGCTCGGGCGCGAGCAGCTCGACGCGCACGACCGACGCATCCGAGACGACGAGCGGGCGCTGCGTGAGCGTGTGCGGGCAGATCGGCGACAGGATGGTGACGCCGACGGACGGGCTCACGACCGGTCCGCCCGCCGAGAGCGAGTACGCGGTGGAGCCGGTCGGCGTCGCGACGATCAGGCCGTCGGCCTTGTAGACGCACAGGTACTCGCCGTCGATGAACGTCCGCAGGTCGATGATGCGGGCGAGCGCGCTCTTGTTGATCACCGCATCGTTCAGTGCCTGCCCGGCGCGCACGACCGTGCCCTGACGATGCACGCGCGCCGCGAGCGTCGAGCGGTGGTCGAGTTGAAAGTCGCCGGCGAAGACCCGGTCGAGCGCAACCAGCGCGTCCTCGCTCGACACCTCGGTCAGGAAGCCGAGCCCGCCGAGGTTGACGCCGAGGATGCGAAGCCCGCGCGGGCCGACCAAGCGGCCGGTGCTGAGGAGAGTCCCGTCGCCGCCGAGGGCGATCACGAGGTCGACCTGCGCGACCATCGCCGGTTTGTCGCAGACGCGGACGTCCGGCACCTCCGGCAGCGGCTCCTCGGCCAGCACCGTGACACCGCGGTCGCGGAGCCACGCCGCGAGACGGGTGGCGACCTCGGTCGCGCCGGGATCCTGGCGCTTGGCCACCAGACCGACGGTCCGCGGCGGTCCGTTGCCGGTCAGCGGATGCTCACCCTGCTGCGATCGAAGGCTAGGCACGCGTCTCGTTTATGTGGGCTCGCATGCCGATGGCAACCACCCGCGCACAATATGGTACCGTGCAAAGATGCGGCGGCGGGAGCCGAAGGCGGACCTCTTCACGGTAGCGGCGGAGCGCGCGCGCAAACGGCACGCCCCGCTTGCCGACCGGCTCCGTCCCACCACCATCGACGGCTTCGTCGGCCAGGAGCACTTGCTCGGCCCGGGCCGCATCCTGCGCGAGATGATCGAGACCAGCACCCTGCACTCGCTGATCCTGTGGGGGCCGCCGGGCACCGGCAAGACGACGCTCGCGCACCTGCTGGCGCACGCCGCCCAAGCGGACTTCGTCGCCTTCTCGGCCGTGCTCTCGGGCGTACGCGAGCTGCGCCAGATCATCGAGGAGGCGCGCGACCGCCAGCGCCTCAACGGCCGCAACACGATCCTCTTCGTCGACGAGATCCACCGCTTCAACAAGGCGCAGCAGGACGCCTTCCTGCCGCACGTCGAGGACGGCACGTTGATCCTGCTCGGGGCGACCACCGAGAACCCGTCGTTCGAGGTGATCGCGCCGCTCTTGTCGCGGACGCGCGTCCTCGTCCTCGAGCCGCTCGCGCCCGAGGACGTCGGCAAGATCGTCGACCGCGCCCTCGCCGACCGCGAGCACGGCCTCGGCGAGATCGGCCTCACGATCACCGACGAGGCCCGGACGTTTCTTGCCGGCAGCGCCCAGGGCGATGCGCGCGTCGCGCTCGGCGCGCTCGAGCTCGCCGGCGAGGTGGCGCGCCAACGCGGCACACCGAGCCTCGACTTGGCACTGGTCGAGGAGGCGCTGCAGCGGAAGGCGCTCCTCTACGACAAGGGCGGCGAGGAGCACTACAACGTCATCTCCGCCTTCATCAAAAGCATGCGCGCGAGCAACCCCGACGCCGCGGTGTACTGGCTGATGCGCATGCTCGAAGCCGGCGAGGACCCGCTCTTCGTCGCCCGCCGCATGGTGATCTTCGCCGCCGAGGACGTCGGCAACGCCGATCCCCAAGCGCTGCAGGTCGCGGTCGCCGCCAAGGACGCGTTCCACTTCATCGGCCTGCCCGAGGGCCGCATCCCGCTCGCGCAAGCGGCGACCTACCTCGCGACCGCACCGAAATCGAACGCCTCCTATCGCGCCATGCTCGCGGCCGCCGACGCGGTGAAACGCCATGGCGCGCTGCCCGTTCCCAAGGCGCTGCGCAACGCGCCGACGCCGCTCATGAAGAGCCTCGGCTACGGCGCCGGCTATCACTACCCGCACGACTACGAGGACGCCGCCGTCGAGCAAGACTGCCTGCCGGATCAGCTCCGGGACGCGCGCTTCTACGAGCCGACCGACCGCGGTGCGGAGGCGGAGATCCAACGCCGGATGAGCGCGCACGCCGAGGCGCGCGAGCAGGCCAGACCGGCTCGCCGCCACAAACGCGACGGCGACCACGAGGGCTGAGACCGGACGTCATCGGCGCCAGCTCGGGTCGGCGCGCCGGCGCACGGGTTCGGCGCGAGCCCCTGGGCGGGATCGGCGCATGGATGAAGTGGCCGGCACGCGACCGGTCCCCGTCCACGCCCAAAGGAACCGATTTTCCGTTGACGTCCGGCACCGCGCCGGGCAAACCGTTAGGGGGTCAAAACTCTCCGGCTTCGGAATATCCGAGCGGCGCGCGTCCTGGGGGTCAGGGCGTGGCGAACCGTGAGCCGACCGACGCGCCGCTTTGCTCCCGAGATCAAACAAAATGACCAACGTCCGCCTGATTCTTGCTCTCTTCTGTGTCCTCGCGCTGCGCACGCAGGTCGATGCGCAAACCGGCCGCACGGTGTCCTACACCGAAGCGTCGTCGACGCTGGTGATGCCGTTCGATCTCACCGGCGGCAAGCAGAGCTTCGCGCTGGTCAGCAAGGTCGGCGTCGATCTCGGCACGCCGCTCCGCACGCACTGGATCTACTATTCCGCCGATTGCCGGCACCTGGCCGACCTCGACGTCACGCTCACCGACAACGACACCACGATCGTCGACCCGTCGCACCTCCAGGCCGAATCGCAGGCGGCCGGCGCGAAGGTCAATCAGAAGACCGGCCCGATCGGCGATCTGACCGGCGAGCGCGGCGCCGTCTTCGTGAGCACCACGGTCGGCACGCCGCAGCTCGCCGGCGCCTGGACGATCGCGGACCCGGCGAGCGGCGCGAGCTTCGCCTACGATGCGATCGGCATCACCGAGGCGGGCGACATCGATCCGCCCTTCCGCCACGACGCCGCTGTCTCGGTGCAGACGTTCAATCCGCAGTCGCTCACGGGCTCCGAGATGATCATCATCGGCGTCCAAGACTTCTCGGCCGGCTTCGCACCGATCGATCGCAGCGTGTGCTGCGACATCCGCTTCGTCGACGCGGTCGAGGCGTCGATCTCGCTGCCCGACTTCTGCTTCGACTGCGTCGGTTTCGCCGCGATCAGCGCCGACCTCGCCGACGCGGACACACCGTCACTGCTGCCGGCGACGAGCTCGATCGCGAGCGCGGGCCTGCTCCAGTTCGAGGCGTGCCGCGCCGTCAACCCGAACAGCTCCGAGACGCCGCTCGACATCGACCAGGCGCTCTTCGTCTTCCACGGGCAAGAGGTCGGCCCGTTCGGCGTCGTCCTGAACGCCCGCTACACCGGCCGCCGACCACCCGGCTGACGCGCGCCACGCCAGCGTCATCGCGCGTCGGATTTCAGTCGTACGCGACCGCGACGAGGATGAGACCCTGCGGCGGCGCGGTTCTGCCGGCGCGTGTACGATCGCGGCCGGCGAGGATCGCCGCGACCTCGTCGGGCGTGAAGTCGCCGACGCCGACTTGGACCAGCGTCCCGACGATCGCCCGCACCATGTGCTTCAAGAACGCGGTCGCCTCGATGCGGTAGATGCAGACGTTCTCGCTCTCGGTGAGACCGCTGTGCGTGACGGTGCGCACGGTGCTCTTGGCGTCGCAGTCGGCGGCGCGGAAGGCCGAGAAGTCGTGGGTTCCCGGCAACGTCGCGGCCGCGAGCCGCATGGCGTGCACGTCGAGCGGCCGCGGGAAGTGCCAGCTGAAGCGGTGCCAGAGCGCCGACCGCCAGGGTTGGTTCCAGATGCGGTACTCGTAGACGCGTGCACGCGCGTCGCGCCGCACGTCGAACTCGTCCGGCACCTCGTCGACGGCGCGGATCGCGACATCGGCGGGCGTACGCGCGTTCAGCGCGTTCCGGATCTCACGGCAGTCGAGGCGGTGCTCGCTCCGGAAGGTCGCGACCTGGCCCAACGCGTGCACGCCGGTATCGGTCCGGCCGGCGGCGCGGACGCGCGCCGGGTGATGCAGCAGCGGCGCCAGCGCCTCCTCGATCGTGCCCTGCACGGAGCGCGCGTTCGGCTGCCACTGCCAGCCGTGGTACTCGGTGCCGTCGTACTCGAGGAGGAGCCGGTACTGCATCGCGCGCCGGCAGACGTTCAGCGACGCGGGGCCGCGCCGCGCATCGGGCGCCCCGCGACGACAGCGTCTGTCCTCACGGCCTCACAGCTCGCGGGTGAGGATCTCGGCGATCTGCACCGCGTTCAACGCCGCGCCCTTGCGGATGTTGTCCGCGGCCACCCAGAGCTGCAGGCCGGACGGGTGCGAGGGATCGTCGCGCACGCGGCCGACGTAGACCGCATCGGTGCCGGCGACGTCGGCGGGCGTCGGGTATTCGAGATCGCTGCCGGGCTCGCACAGAATGACGCCCGGCGCCTCGCGCAGCAGGCTCCGCGCGTCGGCGGCGTCGAGCTTGCGCTCGGTCTCGACGGTAACCGCGACCGTGTGGCCGAAGAACGTCGCCACGCGTACGCACGTGACCGCCACCGGCAAGTCGTCGAGGTGGAGCACCTTGCGGCTCTCCGCGATCACCTTCGACTCTTCCTTGGTTGAACCGTCGTCGAGGAAATCGTCGACCTGGGGAACGACGTTGAAGGCGATGCGTCGCGCGAACGGGCTCTTGGCGTCACCCTCGGCGACGTCGCGCAGGTTGAGCAAGTTCACGGTCTCGCGCGAGAGCGCCCCGATGCCGCGCTTGCCGGCACCCGAGACGGATTGGTAGCTCGTCGCGACCACGCGCGCGAGGCCGACGGCGTCGGCGATCGGCTTCAACGCGACGACCATCGGGATGGTCGTGCAGTTCGGGCTCGCGATGATGCCGCGACCGCGCTCGGCGATGTCGGCCGCGTTGACCTCCGGAACCACCAGCGGCACCAGCTCGTCGAGCCGGAAGACGCTGCTCTTGTCGATCACCACCGCGCCCGCGTCGACGGCGATCGGCGCGTACTCGGCGCTCACCGCACCGCCGGCACAGAAGAACGCCATGTCGACGCCCGTGAAGGCGTCGGCGCTGAGCAGATCGACCCTGACCTCGCCGCCGCGGAACTCCACCAGCGCGCCGGCGGTGCGAGGCGACGCGAACAAGCGCACGTCGTCGACCGGAAACTCGCGCTCCGCGAGCACCTTCAATACCTCGGCGCCGACGAGGCCGGTCGCGCCGACGACGGCGACGGTGTATCCGCGTTCGGCCATGCTACGGCCTCCTCACCCGGTCGCGACCGCGTCCGCGACCAGGTCGCCGACCTGTGACGTCGAGTACCCCATCCGGCCCGCTTGCATCGAGGTGAGCTTCTTCGAGACCACCTCGGCGATGGCGCGATCGACGCGCGCCGCGGCGTCGTGCTCACCGAGGTGCGCGAGCATCATCTGGCAGGCGGCGATCGCCGCCATCGGGTTGATCACGCCCTGACCGGTGTACTTCGGCGCCGAGCCGCCGATCGGCTCGAACATCGACACGCCCGACGGGTTGATGTTGCCGCCCGCGGCGATGCCCATGCCGCCCTGAATCATGGCGCCGAGATCGGTGATGATGTCGCCGAACATGTTGTCGGTGACCAGCACGTCGAACCACTCCGGATTCTTCACCATCCACATGCAGGTCGCGTCGACGTGGGCGTAGTCGCGCTTGACGTCGGGATAGTCCTTCGCCCCGACCTCGTGGAAGGCGCGCTCCCAGAGGTCGAAGGCGTAGGTGAGGACGTTGGTCTTGCCGACCAGCGTGAGCGTCTTGGTCCTGTTCCGCTGGCGCGTGTAGTCGAAGGCGTAGCGCAGGCAGCGCTCGACGCCCTTGCGGGTGTTGATGGACTCTTGCACCGCGACCTCGTCCGGCGTGCCCTTCTTCAAGGTCCCGCCCGCGCCGGCGTAGAGCCCCTCGGTGTTCTCGCGCACGACCACGAAGTCGATCTGCTCCGGCCCCTTGTCTTTCAACGGCGTCTCGACCCCGGGGTAGAGCTTCACCGGCCGGAGGTTGATGTAGAGATCGAGCTCGAAGCGCAGATGCAGCAAGATCCCCTTCTCGAGGATGCCGGGCTTCACGTCGGGATGACCGATCGCGCCGAGCAGCACGGCGTCGAACTTGCGAAGGTCGTCGACGGCGCTCTCGGGCAGCACCTCTTTGGTGCGCAGGTAGCGGTCGCCCCCGAAATCGAACTGCGCCGACTCGTACGTGAAGCCGCACTTCTTGGCGGCGGCCGCCAGGACCTTCTCGGCCTCGGCCGTCACCTCCGGCCCCGTCCCATCACCTGGAATGATCGCGATCTTGTGCACTCCGACCTCCCTAGTCTTCTACGATCTGGTTCAACGGCACCTGCGAGCCGGCATCCGGCTCCACGGTGTTCGGTATCATCCCTGTTTGCCGGGCGTACGCGAAGAGGCCGCCGGCGTCGATCACCGGCCGCGCGTCACCGAGCGATTGCAGCTCGAAGCGCTTGCCGGTGCGGAGATTGGTGAGCGTGCTCGTGTCGAGGTCGAGCTCGGCGTCGTCGCCGGTGCGGAACTCGCCGACGAGGCGGATCGGCGTCTCGACGGGATAGAGCTCGCCGGTCGCGACGCAGTTACGGAAGAAGATGCGGGCGTACGACTCCGCCACCACCGCCTTGCCGCCCGCGGCGCCGATCGCGATCGGGGCGTGCTCGCGCGACGAGCCGCAGCCGAAGTTTCGTCCGCCGACGATGATCGGATAGCGCGTCTTCGTTCCGCCCTCCGGCACGAACGGCTGGTTGCCCTCCGGGAGCCCCGCGAAGGCGTAGCTGCCGAGCTTCTCGTACTCTTCGGGAATCGTCGGCACGAGGTTCAGGTAGTGCGCCGGGATGATCTGATCGGTATCGATGTTGTCGCCGAGGACGAACACCGGACCACGGATGGCGCCGGTCGTGGCGGTCACGGCCGCACCTCGTCCAGCATCTCGCGGGGATCGGTGATGCGGCCGGTCACCGCCGAGGCGGCGACCGTGTAGGGCGACGCCAGATAGACCTCGGCGTACTTCGACCCCATGCGACCCGGGAAGTTGCGGTTCGTGGTCGAGATGCAGACCTCCGGACCGTTCAGCCGGCCGAAGGTGTCTTTCGGGCCCCCGAGGCAGGCCGCGCACGAGGCGTCGAGCGAGATGGTGCAGCCCGCCGCCTGGAAGATCTCGAGCAGCGTCTGGCCGGCGATGCGCTCGGTGCGGATCGCCTGCGAGATCTCGGTCGTCGCGGGGACGAGGAAAGTATCGACGGCGACCTTGCGACCGCGCATGATCTCGGCGGCGTTGACGAAGTCGGTGAGCTTTCCGCCGGTGCACGAGCCGATGTAGGCGCGTGTCAGACGCACCTCGCCGAGGTCGCGGGCGATCGCCCTGTTGTCGGGCGAGTGCGGCTTGGCGACCGTCGGCTCGATCGCGCCGGCGTCGTAGACCTTCTCGAAGACGTACTCGGCAGCCGCATCGGGTGCGACCGGCTCGAATGTGTTGGACGTCCGGCCGCGGAGATAGTCGAACGTCGTCTGGTCGGCGCCGATGACGCCGTTCTTGCCTCCGGCCTCGATCACCATGTTGCAGAGGACCATGCGCTCTTCCATGGTGAGGCGCTCGACCGCCTCGCCGGCGAACTCCATCGCCTTGTAGGTCGCGCCGTCGACGCCGATGTCGCCGATCACGTGCAGGACGACGTCCTTCGCGAGCACGTACGGCGGGAACTCGCCCTCGAAGACGAAGCGCATCGTCGGCGGCACCTTCACCAGCAGCTTGCCGGTGCCGAGGATGAAAGCGGCGTCGGTGTTGCCGATGCCGGTCGCGAACTCGTTGAAGGCGCCCGCCGTGCAGGTATGGGAGTCGGTGCCGAAGAGGACCTCGCCGGGCCGCGTGTGACCCTCCTCCGGCAGCGCGACGTGGCAGACACCCTTATAGTCCTTGGTCCCGACGTCGTAGAAATGCGGGATCCCCTGCTCGCGCACGAACTCGCGCAGGATGTCGACGTTGCGATGGCACTTGTCGTCGGCCGTGAAGATGTAGTGGTCCGGGATGATCACGACCTTCTCCGGGTCCCACACCTTCGCGTTCTTCCCGAACTCGCGCTTGAAGATGCCGATCGTGCCGGGTCCGCACACGTCGTGGGTCATGAGCACGTCGACGTTCACCCAGACGTTGTCGCCCGGCCCGACCGCGCTCTTGCCCGACTTCCGCGCCAGGATCTTCTCGGTCATCGTCATCGCCATCGTCAGGGTCCCTCCAGGCGGCCGCGCACGGCGTAGCGTTTGCGGTACTCGATCTTGTTGAGCGCGTTCAAGAACGCGAGCGCGCTCGCCATGATGATGTCGGTGTGGGCGCCCTGCCCGTTCGACGTGCCGGTCTCGTCGCGGATCAGACAGGACACCTCGCCCTGGGCGTCGGTGCCGCCGGTGATCGCCTTCACCGCGTAGCGCTCGAGCTTGCAGGTAGTGCCG
Source organism: Binatia bacterium (assembly GCA_041485125.1). Taxonomy (GTDB): domain Bacteria; phylum Desulfobacterota; class Binatia; order UTPRO1; family UTPRO1; genus JBGPIT01. Next base: position 13,407 of record JBGPIT010000093.1, read on the forward strand.
GTCGCCTTCGCGATCGCCTTGTAGCAGGCGTCGACCATGCCGTCGCCGGTGCCGTGCTCGGTACGCTCCTCACCGTCGACCTTGATCCGCACCGTCGCGTGCGGCACGGCCTCGCTCGACGAGGTGACGTTCAGGTACGCGAGCTCGTAGCGATCGGGCACGCGCCGCGCCTCCTCGGCGACGATCGACATCAGGTCCTCGTCGTAGACGGTCTTCTTCTTGTCGGCGAGCGCCTTGAAGCGCTCGAACGCCTTGTTCATGTCGATCTCTTGCGCGGCGATGCCGAGCTCTTTCAGACGGTCGACGAAGGCGTGGCGGCCCGAGTGCTTGCCGAGGACGA